>CALRYE020000108.1:0-21389 GCA_943372275.1 Janthinobacterium lividum | reverse complement strand
TCCCGCGCATGCGGGAACCCATGCTGAGCCGGCTTCCATAGTGCTGCATGCTCAGCATGGGTCCCCGCTTTCGCGGGGATGACGGAGCAAATGGCAGTGGTTTTGAAATAAATGCGTGTTCTGCGACACCCTCGAAAGCGGGGACCCATGCTGAGCATAAAGTACGAACAGGGCTGGCTCAGCATGGATCCTCGCGTGCGCGAGGATGACGGTTTTTCCGCTGACTTCGAAAGTCCGTTGCGTTGATATGCGTGCGGCAGATAACCGCTAAAACAGCGACGGCGCGGCCAGCTCCGAGAGCAGCTTCTTGACCGGCGCCGGCAGCGGCGCGGTGGCGATCTCGGACAGCTTCCACCACTGATAGCGCCCATCGAGCGGCAAGCGCCTGGCCAGCGTCACCCGGTACGGCGCAATGTGCAGCTTGTAATGCGTGAACACATGCACCAGCGGCAGCAGCATCTGCACTTCCTCCACCTCGCCGAACTTGCCCGCGGCGGCATCGAGGGCGCCGTCGGCGATCGCCCCGCGCACCGCGTGCCCGTCCACTTCGGGCAGCGACAATAAGCCACCCCAGATGCCGCTGTCGACGCGCTGCTCCAGCAGCACGTCGCCACCATCGAGCACCACCAGCATGGCGGCCTGCTTTTCCGGATTGGTCTTCTTCTGCTTGCGCACGGGCAGCTCGGCCGTGCGCCCCTCGGCATACGCCACGCAGCGCGTCTGCAACGGGCAGCGCGGGCAATCGGGATGACTGCGCGTGCACAGCGTCGCCCCCAGATCCATCAGCCCCTGCGTGTACGATTCGATCCCCGAGTCGATCCCCTGCGCCGGCAGCAGCGCCTCGGCGCGCCGCCACAGCGCGTCCTCCACCGGTTTGATGCCCGGATATTCATCGACTCCGAACACCCGCGCAAACACCCGCTTGACGTTGCCGTCCATGATGGCCGCGCGCGCGCCGACCGAGAACGCGGCAATCGCCGCCGCCGTCGAGCGGCCGATGCCGGGCAGCTCGGCCAGCAGGCGCGGGTCACCCGGGAACACGCCGCCATATTCGGCCACCACGCGCTTGGCGCAGGCATGCAGGTTGCGCGCGCGGGTGTAGTAACCCAGTCCGCTCCACTGCGCCATCACGTCCTCCGACGGCGCCGCCGCCAGATCCTGCAAGGTCGGAAAGCGCTCCAGGAAGCGCGCATAGTATGCCAGCACCGCCGCGACCTGGGTTTGCTGCAGCATGATTTCGGACAGCCAGATGCGGTAGGCGTCGCGCGTGTTTTGCCAGGGCAGAGCGTGGCGCCCGTGGGCCTTCTGCCAGCCGATCACGGCGGCGGAAAAGGTCGGGTCGGCCAGTTCTTCGAATTCGGTCAAACGCTTCATGCAGTGGTCTTCGTTCCAGTGGTGGCGTTGGTGGCGTTGGTTGCCATCGCGGCGGTGACGCCCTCGGCCAGCCCGCGCAGGCGCTCCCTGACCTTTTCCAGGTCTTGCTGGCTCGCTTCGAACGAGGCGATTTTCTGTTCCAGGCTGTCGGTCGCGTCGTGGATGCGCTGGATCGACGCCAGCCGGTGCTTGAGCTGATCCTTGTGCTGGCGGATCTGCGTTTCGAGCGGCGTCATGATCACCTTCAGCCACGCCTCGGCGTCGGCGTTGGCGGCGCGAAAACTGCGCCGCACGCGCGAGGCGATCGAGTCGAAGAAGCGCTCGAGCAGCGCCCCGCGGCTGGTCATGAGCAGCGTGGTGGTGCCGAACTGCTTCTGGAAGACCTCTTCGACGGCATCGATCTCGGCGCGGTAGCGCGCCAGCGACAAGGCCATGGGGCTGGCCAGTGTGAGGCCATGCTCGGCGGCGAATTTACGGTACATCATTTCCATCATCTCGCTGATCTCGCCGATCTTGGCGTCCGAGCGGTCGATGTTGGCGCGCGCCGCGTCGAAGAATTCCTTCACCGGAGCGCGGATGCCGGTGGCAAAGCGCGACGACTCCATGGCGCCGCGCACCGCCTCGATCTGGGCCAGCACGATGTCCATGCCCAGCGTGGCGTACAGCTCCGTGGACAGGCGCGCGAACACCGAGCGGGTGCCCTGCAGCTTGAACAGGCTGGCGTCGAATTCCTTCTTCTCGCCGTCGATGCGGCGCATCATGTGGGCGATCACGCTGTGGTTCTTGCCGCGCAGGCTTTTCAGCTCCTGCAGCTGCTCGACGATGTCACGCACGCGCGCGCCCAGCGTGCCTTGCTGGGCCGCGACCAGGTCGTCCATGTCGTCGGCCAGCTGCTTGCGGATGATGTCCTGCCTGGCCGGAATCAGCTCGTTGAACAGCGCCGCCTCCAGCGCGCCCAGGCGGCTCTTTTCCAGCAGCGCCATGTCGCCGTTGATCTTGGCCACCAGCGCCTTTTGCGCCGACACCGGATACACCTGGTGCTGCTGCAGCGCCAGCAGGTGCGCCACCGAGGCTTGCTGGCGCGTGATTTCGGCGTCGTTCTCGGTCTCGCTTTTCAGTTCGTCCCACATGGCGTCGATTTTATTGAGCACCACGATGCGCCCGGCGCCGGCGCCGATGTGCGTGCGCCACACTTCGATGTCGCTCTTGGTCACGCCCGTTTCGGCCGCCAGGATGAATAGCACCGCGTGGGCGTTGGGGATCAGGTTCAGCGTCAGTTCCGGCTCGGTGCCGATGGCGTTCAGCCCCGGCGTGTCGAGGATCACCAGGCCTTGTTTCAACAGCGGATGGGGGAAGTTGATGATCGCGTGGCGCCACAGCGAAATTTCGATCTGGCCGTTGGCGTCCAGCGTGGCCGCCACGTCCGGGTCGCTGTCGTCGTACAGGCCGTAGCGGCGCGCCTCGTCGAGGTCGACCATCTTGGTCATGCTGACCTGCTTGAACGTCTCATGCATTTCGTCGCCGGCGCTAAGTGCCAGCGGCAGCACGGTCCAGGCGTCGGGATCGTCGCGGTAGTCGCTGGTCGACAGATTGTGGGCGCGCGTTTCGATCGGCAGCAGGCGCAGGCTGGGCGGATAGGCCGGGTCGTACATCAGTTCGGTCGGGCACATGGTGGTGCGTCCGGCCGCCGAGGGCAGGATGCGCTGGCCGTAATCGGCGAAAAAGATCGCGTTGATCAGCTCCGATTTGCCGCGCGAAAATTCCGCCACGAAGGCCACCGACAGCTTGTCGTCGGCCAGCCGGGTCAGGGCGCGCGCGATGCGCTGCTCGGTCACCGGGTCGGTCAGTTCGGCTGCGTTGACCCACATCTGGTAGTGTTCCAGCGCGCCCACGACACGCTGGCGCCAGCCGCTGTATTGCTCGAGATCGTGCACGATTTTGCTCACTTGTACCTCATCACTTTGCCTGCATTACTTCTGACAATTCACGCAATAAAACGTGGAGCGCTGGCCCTGCTTGATCTGGCGGATGGGCGCGCCGCAGTTGCGGCACGGCACGCCAGCACGATCATAGACGAAATACGTTTGCTGGAAATAGCCGGACTGACCATTTACGGCAAGAAAATCGCGCAAGGTGCTGCCCCCTTGCACGATCGCTTCCGCCAGAATCATCTTGATGGCATCGGCAAGCTTGTCATAGCGGCCACGGCTGATGCGCCCGGCCTGGGTTTTCGGGTTGATCCCGGCGCGAAACAGGCTCTCGCAGGCGTAAATATTGCCCACGCCGACGACGATGTCGCCTGCCAGCAGCACCTGCTTGATGGGGGCGGAGCGGTTGCGGGTGGCGCGGAACAGGGTCTCGCCGGAAAAGTCGTCGCCCAGCGGCTCCACGCCCAGCCCGCGCAGCAGGATGTGCTGGTCCAGTTCGCCGTCGTCGTTGCCATGCCACAGCACGGCGCCGAAGCGGCGCGGATCGTTCATGCGCAGCGCCTGCGGGCCGCTGTCGCTGTCGACTACCAGGTCGATGTGGTCGTGCTTTTTGAGTGCGGTGGCGGCGGGCAGCACGCGCAGGTGGCCGGACATGCCCAGATGCACGATCAGGGTGCCGTGCGCGAAGCCGATCAGCAGGTATTTGCCGCGCCGTCCCGTGTGGGTGATGCGTTGGCCCTGCAGCAGCTCGGCCAGATTGGGCGGAAACGGCCAGCGCAGGCCGTCGCGGCGCATCAGCACCTGGGCCACGATGCGTCCTTCGATATGGGGCGCGACGCCGCGCCGGGTCACTTCAACTTCGGGTAATTCAGGCATGGATGCAATCTTGCATGTTCAGGAACGGGCTGCCGGTCAACACCATTGCACGCGCTCCATGGTCATGATCGTTGCAGGCGGCAAGTCCCGTGGTCGCCGCGCGAGCGCGGCGGGGAAATCGTGTACATTGGCTGGGCGAGCGCGCACACGACCGAAAGGTTGAGCGTAGAATCGAGCATCTGCTGTCATTCTGGAATTGCCTTGAAAAACGCTTTCGCCATTGTAACCTTGTCTGGCTTGCTTGCCGCGTGCGCCAGCGCGCCGCCCCCTGTCGCCGGCCCGGCTCCTGGCGAGCCGGAGATCGTCAGTGCAAGGGCAGGGGAGTCGGAAGATTCCGGCCCCGACGACGAGGCCGCCAGCGATGAAAAGCTGCCCAAGGTGGCGCTCACCAGCGACCTGCTGTACGACCTGCTGCGCGCCGAGCTCGAAGCGCGCGACGGCAACGGCGCCAGCTCGTACCGCAGCCTGATGACCCTGGCGCAAAAAACCCGCGACCCGCGTCTGGCCCGGCGCGCCGCCGAGGTGGCCCTCTCCGGCAAGCAGAACACCGAAGCCATGGCCGCCATCGCCCTGTGGCGCCAGCTGGCGCCGGAGTCCGACGAAGCGGCCCAGTATTACCTGGGCTTTGCCGTCATGTCCGACAAGCTCGACGACGCCGAAGCCGTGTTCCGCGAGCGCCTGCAAACCGCGTCGCCCGCCGCGCGGCCCATGGAAATGTTCCAGGTGCAGCAATATCTGGCCCGCGCGCGCGACAAGGCCGCCGCCGCCGTGGTGCTGGAGCGCCTGATGGCGCCTTACCTGAATACGCTGGAGGCGCGCGTGGTGCTGTCGCAGGCGGCGTTTGCCCGCGGCGCCAACGAGCAGGCCCTGGCCGAGGCGCAGGCGGCGCTGGCCATCAAGCCCGATTCCGAAGTGGCCGTGCTGACGCTGGCGCAGGTGACGCCCGACCAGAGCCAGGTTGCCGCGCTGCTGGGCAAGTTCGTGGCCGACTATCCGGCCGCGCGCGAAGCGCGCGCCGCGCTGGCACGCGTGCTGGTTAACCAGAAACAGTTTCAACAGGCGCGCAAGGAATTTCTGGCGCTGCTCAAGGAGCAGCCCGACAACCTGGGCACCCTGTACGCGCTGGGCATCATGTCGATCCAGCTCGAAGAGCCCGCCGCGGCCGAAAAATACCTGTCGCAATTCATCAAGGTGCACACCGCCCAGCCCAGCGACGAGCGCGATCCGGGCAAGGTGCTGATCATGCTGGCCCAGCTGGCCGAAGAGCGCGGCGACCTGAAGGGCGCCGACGCGTGGCTCGAACAGGTCGACACGGAGGAAGCCTCGGCCTGGTTCGCGGCCCAGCTCAAGCGCGCCCAGCTGCTGGGCAAGGGCGGCGACCTGGACGGCGCGCGGGCGCTGCTGGCCACCCTGAAGCCCGACGACGCCGCCGGCGAAGCCCAGGTGGTGCTGGCGCAAGGCCAGATTCTGCGCGACGCCGGCAAACTGGCCGACGCCTACGCGGTCATGGAAGCGGGCGCCAAGCGCTATCCGGCCAATGCCGATCTGCTGTACGACTTCGCCCTGCTGGCCGAGAAAACCGGGCGCGTGGACGTGATGGAAGCCACCTTGCGCGAAGTGATGGTGCTGGCGCCCGACAACCACCACGCCTACAACGCGCTGGGCTATTCGCTGGCCGAGCGCAACGTGCGCCTGGACGAAGCGCTGGCGCTGATCGACAAGGCCCTCAAGATGTCGCCGGACGATCCGTTCATCATGGACAGCATGGGCTGGGTGCAATACCGGCTGGGCAAGCTGGACCAGGCCGAAGCGCACCTGCGCCGCGCCTACGCGCTGCGTGCCGATGTCGAGATCGCCGTGCACCTGGGCGAAGTGCTCTGGCACAAGGGCGACAAGGCCGACGCGCAAAAGATCTGGCGCCAGGCCCGCGCCAAGGACCCCAAGAACGACACGCTCAAGAGCACGCTGGCACGGCTGCACCTGAATCTGTAGCGGACGGCCGGGCGAGGTCGGTTAAACTAGGCTTTTGGTCAACCCGATGCCAACCATGCCCCGTTTTTCTGCGTTTCGTTCCGCCGCCGTTCTCGGCACCGTCCTGTTGCTCACGGCCTGCGCCGGCACCGGCCCCCGCTCGGCGGCCACCGTGGCCAGCTACCGCGACACGCTCGATTTGTCCGGACGCTTGAGCGTCAATTACGAAAAAGACGGCAAGCCGGAAACTCTGTCGGGCAAGTTCACCTGGGCCCAGACCCCGGCCGCCATCGACGTGGCGCTGGCGTCCCCGCTGGGGCAGACCCTGGCCACGATCCGCGTCACGCCCGACTCGGCCACGCTGACCCAGACCGACCGCGCGCCCAAGGTGGCGCGCGACATCGACACGCTGACCGCGCAAACGCTGGGCTGGTCGTTGCCCGTCTCGGGCCTGCGCGACTGGCTGCAGGGCTACGCCACCGATGCCGGCGGCCAGCGTGTCGCCGCCTCGCCGGCGCGCGACGAGGTGACCACCCCGGATGGCTGGCGCGTCACCTTCGTCAGCTGGCAGGACGAAGCGGCCCCCGTGCCGCAGCCCAAACGCATCGACGCCCAGCGCGCCGCCACCGTCACCGCGGGCGAGCTGGCGCTGCGCATCGTGATCGATCCGCGCCAGTGATGGCCCCGCATTCCGATGTGCGCGCAGCGTCCGCATCCATGCACCTGCACGGCTGCCCGGCGCCGGCCAAGCTGAACCTGTTCCTGCACGTAACGGGCCGGCGCGCCGACGGCTACCACCTGCTGCAGACGGTGTTCCAGCTGCTCGACCATGGCGACACGCTCGACTTCGATGTGCGCGCCGACCACGCCATCCGCCGCACCACCGACGTGCCCGGCGTGCCGGAGCAGCACGACCTGATCATCCGCGCCCTGACCCTGCTGCAGGCCGAGTACCAGCGCCGCCACGGTGCACTGCCGCCGGGCCTGGACGTGGCCATCGTCAAGCGCTTGCCCATGGGTGGCGGGCTGGGCGGCGGCTCGTCGGACGCGGCCACCGCGCTGCTGGCCGCCAACCACCTGTGGCAGGCGGGCCTGAGCCGAGAAGAACTGATGGCGCTGGCGCTGCCGCTGGGCGCCGACATTCCGTTTTTTATCTTCGGCGAGAACGCCTTTGCCGAAGGCGTGGGCGAAGCGCTGGTGCCGGTGGCCACGCCGGATTGCTGGTATGTGGTCATCGAACCGGGGGTGGCTGTGCCCACCGCGCCAATCTTTTGTTCCGATCATTTGACACGGAACACGAAACCGGTCAGAATAGCGGACTTTTCCAGACACCTCATCAGTCGAACAGACATGAGCGAGTTTGGTAAGAATGACTTGCAGGCAGTAGCTACTCAGTTGTTTCCAGCGGTTGCCGAGGCGATCGATTGGTTGAAACGCTACGGCGACGCGAGGATGACCGGATCGGGAGCGTGCGTGTTTTGCGCGTTATCCAGTGAAGCTGCGGCGGACGCCGTGCTGGCAAGTTTTTCTGCCTATGCACCGACCCCATGGCGCGCCTGGAAAGCCCGGTCGCTGGAGCGTCATCCGTTTGCAGTGATCTGATGCTGCGCTTGTCTGACGAAAACGTCGGCGATGCGCAAAAGCAGGGCAAAGCGGGGTTGCAAGGCAGTGCGGTTATAGAATAAAATTTGGCCTGTTGTTGGATTTGACGATAAAATCATCAAGTGTGACAGCAAGCAGTCAGTTGCGTAGGGGAATCGCCAAGCTGGTTAAGGCACTGGATTTTGATTCCAGCATACCAAGGTTCGAATCCTTGTTCCCCTGCCATTCGTTTTGCCTGATCTGTCGATGCGCAGTTAGCGTCCAGCAGGCGGACTCGGTGGTCTCGCTCCTCGCGAACCATCCTTTTAGCATAGCGTCAGTGGCAGTCTGGCTGACGTCTTTTCAAGACATAATCAACGCTTACCTCTTGGGACTCCCATGGCTTACGAAAACCTGATGGTTTTTACCGGCAACGCTAATCCTGCGTTGGCAGAAGGAGTCGCAAAAAATCTTGGCATTCCGCTCGGAAAAGCGAACGTTTCAAAATTCTCCGACGGCGAAGTCATGGTCGAGATCAACGAGAACGTGCGTGGCAAAGATGTCTTCATGCTGCAGTCGACCTGCGCGCCGACCAACGACAGCCTGATGGAAATCATCCTGATGGTCGACGCGCTCAAGCGTGCCTCGGCTGGCCGTATCACCGCAGCAATCCCTTATTTCGGTTACGCCCGCCAGGACCGTCGTCCCCGTTCGGCGCGCGTTGCCATCTCGGCGAAAGTGGTCGCCAACATGCTGGAAAAAGCCGGTGTCGAGCGCGTCCTGATCATGGACTTGCACGCCGACCAGATCCAGGGCTTCTTCGATATCCCGGTTGATAATATTTATGCGTCGCCAATCTTGCTGGGCGACCTGCAAAAGCGCAACTACGACGACCTGCTGGTGGTGTCCCCCGACGTGGGCGGTGTGGTCCGTGCCCGCGCGCTGGCCAAGCGCCTCGGTTGCGACCTGGCCATTATCGACAAGCGACGCCCGAAGGCGAACGTGTCGGAAGTGATGAACATCATCGGCGAAGTCGAAGGCCGCAACTGCGTGATCATGGATGACATGGTCGACACCGCCGGCACCCTGACCAAGGCTGCCGAAGTGTTGAAAGAGCGCGGCGCCAAGAAAGTGGTGGCGTACTGTACCCACCCGGTGCTGTCCGGCCCCGCCATCGACCGTATTTCCGCGTCCCCGCTGGACGAGCTGGTCGTTACCGACACGATTCCCCTGTCGGCCGCCGCCGCCGCTTGCAGCAAGATTCGTCAGCTGACCTGCGCACCGCTGCTGGCTGAAACGTTCAAGCGCATCAGCAAGGGCGACTCGGTGATGTCGCTGTTTATCGATTAAATGGTTTGATCGGCCGGCTGACCTATCGCCGGCCCAACGCATCGGTTTTCCCCACGGCGCGCTGGCTGACAAAGCCAGCGCGCCGTTGTGTCTTGGTTAGTTTTGAATTTATTGAGTGCGTTTTGCGCTCAACCTCGAGTTCCCTGGTCGCGGGGAACTCACAACGCAGGGCGGTCAAGCCCCGCATTTTTTGGAGTTTCACATGAAAGTTATCGCATTCAATCGCAATCTGCAGGGGTCCGGAGCGAGCCGCCGCCTGCGTACTGCTGGTCAAACCCCAGGCATCATCTACGGTGGCACCGAAGCCCCGGTCATGATCGCCCTGGACGGCAACGCGCTGTACCACGCGCTGAAAAAAGAAGCGTTCCACGGTTCCGTACTGGACCTGGAAATCGACGGCAAGAGCCAGCAAGTGCTGCTGCGCGACTTCCAGATGCACGCATACAAGCAATTGGTCCTGCACGCTGACTTCCAGCGCGTCGATGCCAACAGCAAGCTGCACAAGAAAATCGCCCTGCACTTCATCAACGCCGACGTGTCGCCAGCAGTCAAGCTGCACGGCGCCATCGTGTCGCACGTGCTGCAAGAGTTGGAAGTGTCGTGCCTGGCGAACGACCTGCCAGAGTTCATCACCGTCGACCTGGCCAACATCGACGTGGGCCACTCGATCCACGTAGCTGACCTGGTGCTGCCGAACGGCGTGACCGCGATCACCCACGGCACCAACAAGACCGTCGCTACCGCGGCTGTGCCAGCCGGCGCTGTTGCTGCTGAAGCTGTTGCTGCCGAAGGCGACGCTGCTGCTGCCGCCAAGCCAGCTGCCAAAGGCAAGAAGTAATCTTGACGCACTGCCGCGCCCCCGTGGCGCGGCGCTGGCGTTGAACAAAAACCCGCCCGGTGCAAGCCTGGCGGGTTTTTTATCACGGTTTGATTTGGCTGTTTTTACGCTGTTCTATCTTATTATCACTGTTTTTCCAGACGAGTCTTCTATGTCCATACGCTTGATCGTCGGCCTCGGCAATCCCGGTCCGGAATACGAACAAACCCGCCACAACGCCGGCTTCTGGCTGGTCGACAACCTGGCCAACAGCCTGCCGTGCTGCCGCCTGCAGCGCGAATCGCGCTTTAACGCGCTGGTTGCCAAAACCTCGATCGCCGGGCAGGAAGTCTGGCTATGCGAGCCGCAGACGTTCATGAACCGCTCCGGCCAGTCGGTGGGCGGGCTGGCGCGCTTCTACAAGATCAATCCGGACGAAGTGCTGGTCATTCACGACGAGCTCGATATCGCGCCAGGCGCGGTCAAGATGAAGAAGGGCGGCTCGTCGGGCGGACACAATGGTTTGAAGGACATCACCGCCGCGCTGGGCACGCAGGATTACTGGCGTTTGCGCCTGGGCATCGGCCATCCGCGCAGCCTGGCGTCGCAACAGGCCGTGGCCGACTTCGTGCTGCACCGGCCCCGCAAGGAAGAGCAGCAGCTGATCGACGAAGCCATCGACAAGAGCCTGCGGGTGATCCCGCTGACGGTCGAAGGCAAGTTCGATGTTGCGACCATGCAATTGCATACGGCTTAACGTATGACGGCGCAGGTTGGCAACGCCTGCGCCGATCCCGCCATCACGACTTTTGCGGCTGCCATGGGCGGTCAAGGGTACAATGATGGGTTTTGGGGCCACGGCATCATCACGCCCCTCGTCACTCGAATTAGAAAGTTTTCTCATGAGTCTCCAATGCGGCATCGTCGGCCTGCCTAACGTCGGCAAGTCCACCCTTTTCAATGCGCTGACCAAAGCCGGTATCCCGGCCGAGAACTATCCGTTCTGCACGATCGAGCCGAACGTGGGCGTGGTCGAAGTACCGGATCCGCGCATGGACGCGCTGGCGGCGATCGTCAAGCCGGAGCGCATGGTCAACGCCATCGTCGAGTTCGTCGACATCGCCGGCTTGGTGGCGGGCGCGTCGAAGGGCGAGGGCCTGGGCAACCAGTTCCTGTCGCACATCCGCGAGACCGACGCCATCGTCAACGTGGTGCGCTGCTTTGAAGACGACAACGTGATCCACGTGGCCGGCAAGATCAGCCCGCTGGACGACATCGAAGTCATCCAGACCGAACTGGCCCTGGCCGACCTGGGCACGGTCGAAAAAGCCATTCACCGCGAAAACAAGAAAGCCCGTTCGGGTGACAAGGACGCCGCCAAGCTGCTGGCCCTGATGGAACGCATCCTGCCGTTCCTCAACGATGCCAAGCCGGTGCGCGCGATGGGTCTGGACGCGGAAGAAATGCTGCTGATCAAGCCGCTGTGCCTGATCACGGCCAAGCCGGCCATGTATGTGGCCAACGTGTCCGACACGGGCTTCACCAACAACCCGCTGCTGGACCAGTTGACCACCTACGCGCAAAGCCAGAATGCGCCTATCGTGGCCATCTGCGCATCGATCGAATCGGAAATCGCCGATCTGGACGATGAAGACAAGGAAGCCTTCTTGTCCGACATGGGCATGCAGGAGCCGGGTCTGGACCGCCTGATCCGCGCCGCTTACAAGCTGCTGGGTCTGCAGACGTACTTTACCGCCGGCGTCAAGGAAGTGCGCGCCTGGACCATTCACGTGGGCGACACCGCGCCGCAAGCGGCCGGCGTGATCCACACCGACTTCGAGCGTGGTTTCATCCGCGCGCAGACCATTGCGTACGATGACTTCGTGACCTTGAAGGGCGAGGCGGGCGCCAAGGATGCCGGCAAGATGCGCGCCGAAGGCAAGGAATACGTGGTCAAGGATGGCGACGTGCTGAACTTCCTGTTCAACGTCTGATCGACGTCGACTTTCGCAAAAAAAGCCGCGTTTTTACGCGGCTTTTTTATGCGCACTTACGAACCACCTTCTCCGCGAAGGCGGGGACCCATACCACGCTGGCTACAGCGCAGTCGCATGCTTATCCGCTAGGCTTGAACGCCTGCGCCGATAGCATTCAACCTTCCGACGACATCTTCCGACAGCACCAGCTGCGCCGCCGCCATGTTTTCGCGCAGGTGCACGGGCGACGACGTTCCGGGAATCAGCAGCAGATTCGGCGAGCGCTGCAGCAGCCACGCGATCGCCACCTGCATCGGGGTAACGTCCAGCTGCGTGGCCACTGCCGACAATTGCTCCGATTGCAGCGGCGAAAAACCGCCCAGCGGGAAAAATGGCACATAAGCGATGCCGTCACGGGCCAGCGCATCGATCATGGCATCGTCATTGCGGTGGACGAGGTTGTACATGTTCTGCACACAGGCGACTGTAACAATCCGCCGCGCATCTTCCACTTGCCGCATGGTGACATTGCTGAGGCCGATGTGCCGGATCAGTCCTTGTTGCTGCAGTTCAGCCAGCGCGGCCAGGGGCGCTTCAAGCGATCCTTCGGCCGGGCCATGGATGTCCAGCATGCTGCGCAGGTTGACGACCTCCAGCACGTCCAGGCCCAGATGACGCAGGTTGTCGTGCACGGCTTGGCGCAATTCATCTTTTGACAACGCGGGCAGCCAGCCGCCTTGGGCATCGCGGCGGGCACCTACTTTCGTGACCAGCACCAGATCATCGGCATACGGATGCAACGCCTCGCGGATCAGCTGGTTGGTGATGTGCGGGCCATAGAAGTCGGACGTGTCGATGTGGTTGATGCCCAATGAAATCGCCTCGCGCAGCACCGTGCGCGCGGCGTCGGGATCGCGGGGCGGCCCGAACACCCCGGGGCCGGCCAGCTGCATGGCGCCGTAGCCGAGGCGGCGCACGGCGCGCCCGCCGAGTTGGTAAGTGCCCGCGAGATCGATGCTGCTCATGTCATTCTCCAGTTCGTTAAAGTGCAATCAAGATACGTCTGGAAGCAACGCATGACAATCTGGTACAGTCCGCACGGGTTGTACGTAAAAACGGACAATCCGGATAACAATGGTTTTAACTGACCTAACCGGGGTGCATGATGAAGATCGATCTGGGCGACTTGTCCGCCTTTGTCGCGGTGGCGCGGGCCAACGGGTTTCGTGACGCCGCGCGCGCCACCAGTGGCAGTGCATCGGGCCTGAGCGACGCCGTGCGCCGCCTGGAAACCAAACTCGGCGTGCGCCTGCTCAATCGCACCACGCGCAGTGTCGTGCCCACGGAGGCAGGGCGCAGCTTGCTGGCTCGCCTGGATCCGCTGCGGACCGAGGTCGACGACGCGCTCGACGTCGTCAACGGTTTTCGCGACACGCCGACTGGCACTTTGCGCCTGAACGTACCGGTCAGCGCGGCCCGGCTGGTGCTGCCATCGATCGTGCCGCGCTTTCTTGCGGCGTATCCCGAAATCCGCCTCGAAGTGATCGCCGAGGAAAGCTTTGTCGACGTGCTGGCCGCCGGGTGCGACGCCGGCATTCGCTACGAGGAACGGCTGGAACAGGACATGCTGGCCGTGCCCATCGGCCCGCGCGTGCAGCGCATGGCCGCGGCCGCATCCCCGGCTTACCTGGCGCGCCACGGCCAGCCTGCGCATCCGCGCGACTTGCTGGACCATGCCTGCATGCGGGCGCGCTTCGCCAGCGGCGCGGTGATCCGCTGGGAATTCGAACGCAAGGGCGACAGGGTCGTCATCGATCCATCCGGACCGCTGCTGGTGCAAGTGGGCGGCGCCATCGACCTGGCCGTCGACGCCGCCGTGGCCGGCATCGGCATCGTCTACCTGTTCGAGGATTGGCTGCGGCCGTACATCGAGCGCCAGCAGCTTGAAGCAGTATTGGAGCCCTGGTGGCCCCAGTTTTCCGGTCCGTTTCTGTACTACCCCGGTCGGCGTCTGCTGCCGGCGCCATTGCGCGCCTTTGTCGATTTCATCCGTCATGATACGGCGCAGTCGGCCTAGATCGATACGCGGCGCGCTGGAACAATCACCTGGGCGCATAATCGAAGTTGTAAGATAAACGACTGCGAATGGGTAACGATTTTCTACAGGTGCCTCATGCGTAAATTCGTGATCGAACTTGATGACACCGAGCTTGCTCAGCTGGAGGCGGCAGCGCATGCGTTGCATACTGACCCCGCTGCAATGGTCAAGGCGCACTTGTTGGAGGCCATCCAGCAGAGCGCGAAAGAGCGCGATGAGGTCATCGCGCCATGGGACGATAGTCCGGAGGCGAAGCGTGCCAGGAGGCATGCGCGCTTGTTAGCACTCTCCGCAAGCAGTGGAATTTGGCCTGGTGAACGGGATAAACCAAAGGACGGGTTGGTGTACCAAGAAGATCTGCGTGCCGAATGGCCGTAGTCCACGTCGCATTGTCACAAACATTGCGCCACTGCCTCTTGAGCCTTCAGGCGTGTGACGCAATGCGGTTCAGTCAACTGCGCGATTTCGCCGCTTGCTTGCGCGCCCGCCGCCAGCGCCACAGCGCACCAATCGCCAGCAAAATCCCGACGGCCACGCCGGCTACCGGCAGCGGCACGGGCGACGGCGTTTTGGCCGGCGCGGCGCCCGCCACCCGCAGCGCCGCCGGAAACGGCCTGGGCGCGACCGGCACGATCTTCCAGTCGGCCTGATCGGCCGGCGTCCTGTCCCGGTACTCATCGAACGAAAACACCGGGGCCGAGCCCATCGCGCGGCTCGACGGAATCTGCGGTATGCGCACCAGCACCAGCGCCTGCACATCGCTTTGCAACTGCCGCTCGAATTCGGTCAGCTGGCGCGTCGCTGCCTTGCCATTGCCATTGCCACTGCCAGCGCCCGTACCCGCCCCCAGCAGATCGAGCAAATCATTGCCCAGCACTTCAAACGCCACCGCCGGATACAGCCGCACCTGCTCCTCGGTCAGGTAGTCGTACATCTTGCGCCCGCTGGTCAGGCTGCCATCCTTGGCGGCAATGTAGGCATACGCGGCGATGGCCTTGGCCGTGCTGGTCGGCCCGCGCTCGGGAACCTGCCAGCCCAGCGTCTTGAACACATCCATGCTGATGCCGGTGCAGTTGTTGGCCGAGTGGTGATAGGTGAACTCGTGCTTGTAGAAGCGCTCGAACACCTGCTGCACGGCGCTCTGGTACGCCGCCGCCGTGCGCGGATTGTTCAGCACCGCCACCAGCATGTACGACGGCCGGTAATACTGCTGGCCGCTGTTGGTGTCCATCAGATAGTTATCCATCGGTACGGGCGCGGCGATAATGCCTTTTTCGCTGACCGAATCGAGGTTGTAGAAATTGTTGACGATCCAGTCCGACCAGCCGCCCTGGGCGTCGATGCGGCCGGTGGCCACGCCGAAATGGCCGCCGAAAGCTTCGTCGTCGTCGCCCTGGGCGCCGTTGAGCATCACGCCGAGCACGGGCTGGTCGGTCCAGTTGCGCGCCTGGCCCGGGTTGCGTTCCCAGATCAGGCGCGTGGCGTAGGCCGACTTGGCGCCGCCGTCCGCTTCGCGCACGAACTCGGCGAAGCCGCTGCCTGCGCGCAGCGGTTGCGCCGGTCCGTTCGCCACCGTCATGGCATAGTCGCGCGGCCACACGGTGCGCGCCACGAAGGCGCCGTCGCCGGCCACGCTGCCGCGCATGCGCACGTCGCGCGCACCGAAGAATTTGGTGGTGTCGCCATTCCAGTACGACAGGTTGGTGGCAATCTTGGGCGCCACGCGCAGCGCGCCGGTCTGGCCGTTGGCCTGGAACTGCGTGCCCATCGGCAGTACCCGGGCGTTGTCGACGATGCTGGGCGAACCCAGCCAGACCAGCGGCGTGCTGGCGCTGTCGCCGGCGCGTGGCACGGCCAGCGTGTCGTTCTCGAAATACCACAGCGCCTGGCGCGAGGCCACGCAGTCGGTGCATTTACCGCTCATGACGCGGAACTGCTGCGCCGCCTGCAACCCCAGGTGGCCGTCCGCCAGCGCGTACCTGGCCGCACCCTGTTGCTCCGCCGCTAGTCCTTGCATCCCCGTCGCCATCGCCACCACTCCCGCCATCCATCTCGCGTATTTCATCGCTGCCCTTTTCATTGGAGACCCAAGTGAGTTATCGACCTGCCGCCAATCTAACCGAGCTCATGGCGTGCGGCATTGATATGTCTCACCGGAAACAAAAGTGGGGCAAAGGCACAATGCGCTATGCATACCGAATCTGAGGCATACTAGCGGCTGTTTTCATGACGTCTTGATAAGCATGCCGATTTTAACCGAGCTGGTGCTTTATCCCATTAAATCGTGCGCGGGCCTGTCCGTGTTCGAAGCCACCCTGACCCGGGCCGGGCTGTCGGTGGACGCGGTGTACGACCGCGAATGGATGGTGGTCGACGAGCAAGGCCACTTCCTGACCCAGCGCGAGCATCCGCGTCTGGCCACCATCGTGCCGCGCCTGAAGGCCGAGGTGCTGGAAGTGCGCGCGCCCGGCATGCTGCGCCTGGAAATCCCGCTCGGTCTGCCCGACCCGGAGCACGAACGCACCCGCACCGTCACGCTGTGGAACGACAGCGTGCTGGCCTACGATTGCGACGACACCACCGCGGCCTGGTTCAGCAACGCCATCGGCGCGCCATGCCGGCTGGTGCGCTTTCATGCCACCGCCAGCCGCCATGCCAGCGTCAAATGGACCGGCGGGCTGGACGCGCCCACGCTGTTTTCCGACGGCTATCCGATCATGCTCACCGGCACGGCCTCGCTGGAAGACCTGAACGCCAAACTGCGCGCCATGGGCCGCGCGCCCTTGCCGATGAACCGCTTCCGCCCCAACATCGTCGTCGACGGGCTCGAAGCGTTCGAAGAAGACTACGTCGACGTGTTTACCCTCGGCGCGGCCGCCTTAAAACCGGTCAAGCCTTGCCCGCGCTGCCCGATTCCGTCGGTCGACCAGGACAGCGGCGCCGTGGGGCCCGATCCGCTCGACATCCTGCGAACCTACCGCGTCAAGCCGGCGCTGGACGACGCGATTTGTTTCGGCATGAACTGCGTGGTAACCGGAGGCGACGGTGAACGGCTCACCGTGGGCCAGCAAATCGGCGCCTCGCTGGCCTTTTAATGGCCCTGTAATGGCCCGATCGACTGCCGCGATGCGACATTTCGCGCATTTTCATTTTCATTCGTCGGCAGATGGCGTAAGGTTGTGAGATTGCTGTAGATCAAACAACGAAGTGACTGGAAGGACAAGCATGCTTGAAACAGGGACATCTTCGCGCGAGCTCACCGACGAGAACGAATCGCTGCGCGCACGCATGGCGTACCTGCTCGAGCAGGCCGAGCGCAATCACGAAATCATGTGCCGCCACCAGGCCTTCGATCTGGAAATTGTCGGCTCCGACAGCTTTCCCAACCTGGTCGGCACCATCTTCCGCAGCCTGCCCGTGATCTGCGAGCTCGACATCGTCACGCTCAGCCTGGTCGACGAAGATGCCGACATCCACACGGTGATGAACAAGCTGGGCGTGAATTTCGCCGACTTCCCGCAGCTGCTGTTCGTCGAGTCGTCGCCCGCGCTCGGCTTCGTGCCGGCCCGCAACGAGCAATTCACCGGCCCGCCCAAGCCGATGCTGGGGCCGTACCACACGGCCGCGCACCAGTCGTTCTTTCCGAATCCGCCGGCGGGCCTGCAAAGCATCGCCTTGGTGCCGCTGCTGCGCAACAAGCGTCTGATCGGCAGCCTGAACCTGGGCAGCGTCGACGCCAGCCGCTTCACGCCCGGCATGGGCACCGATTTCGTCGAGCACATGGCCTCGATCATCGCGATCTGCCTGGAAAACGTCATCAGCAACGAGATGCTCAAGTACATCGGGCTGACCGATTCCCTCACGGGCGTCTACAACCGCCGCTACATCGACCGCCGCCTGCTCGAAGAAATTGGCCGGGCGCGCCGCCAGTCATACCGCATCTCCTGCATGTACATCGACATCGACCACTTCAAAACCGTCAACGACACGGTCGGCCACCAGGGTGGCGACGAAGTGCTGCGCGAAGTGGCTACCCGCATCAAGGCCGAGCTGCGCCTGTCGGACGCGCTGGGGCGCTTCGGCGGCGAGGAGTTCGTGGTGCTGCTGATCGATGCGGAGCTGGTCAGCGCGACCATGGTGGCGCAGCGCATCCGCGCCAGCATCTCGGACCAGCCGTTCTTGCTGTCCAATGGCGTGAGCCTGCCGGTGTCGGTGTCGATCGGCGTGGCCACGCTGAACGATTTCGAGCGCAGTCATGCCATCGAAGGCGTGGCGCAGGAACTGGTGGCGCAGGCCGACACGGCGCTGTATCAGGCCAAGGAGGCGGGGCGCAACCGGGTGGTGTCGTTCGATCCGCCGGCCCAGAGCGGGCCGGCAGGCCAGCACAGCGCCAGCGCCTGACGGGCGCTTAGCCCAGCAGCTGCGCCTCGGCGCGGCTGACCGCGTCCGCCGATCCCCGCAGCACCACCACGTCGCCGCCGGCCAGCTCGGTGCCGGCCGTGATCTCCAGCCGCTCCTTGCCGCGCCGGATGGTCGTCACCTCGGCGCCCACGTCGGTCAATGCCAGCTGGTCGATACGCTTGCCGATGGCGTCGGCGTCGTCGCGCAGCGTCACCGAATGCAGTCGCACGAACAGGTGCTCCGGATCGTCCGCCGCATCGCTGGCGCCGTGAAAGTAGCCGCGCAGCGAGGCGTAGCGCTCGTCGCGCGCGCTTTGCACGCGGTGTACCACGCGCCGCAGCGGCACGCCCATCATCACCAGCGCGTGCGAGGCCAGCATCAGCGAGCCTTCCAGTGCCTCCGGCACCACTTCGGCCGCCCCGGCTTTCTTGAGCAGATCCAGGTCGGTGTCGTCGTGACTGCGCACGATCACCGGCAAGGTCGGCGCCAGTTCGTGCACCAGGTGCAGCACCTTCAGCGCCGACGGCGTGCTGGCATAGGTGATCACCAGCGCGCTGGCGCGGTAGATGCCGGCGGCGATCAGGCTTTCCTTGCGCGCCGCGTCGCCGTACGACACCTGCGCGCCGGCGGCCTGGGCTTCCTGCACCCGCTCCGGGTCCAGGTCGAGCGCCTGGTAAGCGATCTTTTCCTCGGTCAGCAGGGTGGCCAGCGACTGCCCGCTGCGCCCGAAGCCGGCCACGATGACGTGCTTTTGCGTGGCCATGGTGCGGCTGGCGATTTGCGTCAGCTGCAGCGACTGCAGCATCCATTCGTTGGACGCCATCTTCAGCACGATCTGGTCGCTCTTGGCGATGAGGAACGGCGCCACCAGCATCGACAGCACCATCGAGGCGAGCACCAGCTGGATGATGAAGTCGTCCAGCAGCTTGGCGCCGGCGGTGAGATTCAACAGCACGAAGCCGAATTCGCCGGCCTGCGCCAGCGCCAGGCCGGTGCGCATGGACACGCCGTCGGAGCTGCCGAACAGCTTGGCCAAGAGCGCGATCAGGGCGAACTTGAGCAGCACCGGGCCGCACAGCAGCACCAGCACCAGCCACCAGTTCTGCAGCACCAGCGAGACGTTGAGCAGCATGCCGACGGTGATAAAGAATAAGCCCAGCAGCACATCACGGAACGGCTTGATGTCTTCTTCCACCTGGTGCTTGTACTGGGTTTCGGAGATCAGCATGCCGGCCACGAAGGCGCCCAGCGCCAGCGACAGCCCGGCCTTCTCGGTGATCCACGCCGCACCCAGGGTGATCAGCAGCAGATTGAGCATAAACAGCTCTTGCGAGCGCCGCTTGACCACGATGGTGAACCACTTGCGCATGATCTTCTGGCCGATGAACAGCAGCAGCACCAGCACGATGACGGCCTTGAAGCTGGCCCAGGCCAGCGTCTCGGCCAGCACTTCGGGCGGCTTGCCCAGCGAGGGAATCAGGATCAGCAGGGGCACCACGGCCAGATCCTGGAACAGCAAAATGCCGATGATCTTGCGCCCGTGCGGGCTTTCCAGCTCCAAGCGCTCGGTGAGCATCTTGACCACGATGGCGGTGGACGACATGGCCAGCGCGCCGCCCAGCGCGAACGAGGCTTGCCAGGTCAGCTGGTACGCGGCCGGCAGCTGGGTGCTGAGCAGCCAGCCGAACAGCATGGTGGCCACGATGGTCAGCACCACCTGCGCCATGCCGAGCCCGAACACGATGCGGCGCATGGCCATCAGCTGCGACAGCGAAAACTCCAGGCCGATGGAAAACATCAGGAACACCACGCCGAATTCGGCCAGGGTGTGGGTAGTGTGGTTATTGTCGGCCAGCCCCAGCGCGTGGGGGCCGATCAGGATGCCGACGGCCAGGTAACCGAGCATCGGCGGCAGATGCATCATGCGGAAGGCGACGACGCCAAGCACGGCGCTGCCGAGTAGGAGGAGGGTCAGTTCAAGTCCTGAATACATGCATTGCCGTCGACGTCAAAGAGGAAAATGTTGTTTGCGCTTAAGTCCGAAGTCGATACTTAATTCTTCTTACATCTGGCAAGTTTTTTGCTTTCGCAATTCGTTTATACTTCTGGCATGAGTGTAACCGATGAAAAAACAATGCTGAAAGCTTTTGACGAAAACATTGTCCAGCGTGCCATGCTGTTGGCGCGCGACACCCTCGAGATCGAAGCCGATGCGATCCGCGCCGCCCACACGCGCCTGGCCACCGACGACAGCGTCGGCCGCGCCGTGGCCATGCTGATGGAATGCAGCGGTCGCGTGGTCGTCTCCGGCATCGGCAAGTCCGGCCACATCGCGCGCAAGATCGCCGCCACGCTGTCCTCGACCGGCACGCCGGCCATGTTCGTCCATCCGGCCGAAGCGGCCCACGGCGACCTGGGCATGGTCACGGCCGAAGACGCCTTCATCGCCATTTCCAATTCCGGCGAAACGAGCGAGCTGATGTCGATCCTGCCCATCGTCAAGCGCATGGGCGCGCCGCTGATCGCCATGACGGGCAAACCGCAATCGAGCCTGGCGCTGCTGGCCGACGTGCACCTGGACGTGTCGGTGGCCAAGGAAGCCTGCCCGCTGAACCTGGCGCCCACGGCCAGCACCACCGTCACCCTGGCCATGGGCGACGCCCTGGCCGTGGCGCTGCTGGACGCGCGCGGCTTCAAAGAAGAAGACTTCGCCCGCTCGCACCCGGGCGGCGCGCTGGGCCGGCGCCTGCTGACCCACGTGCGCGACGTCATGCGCAGCGGCGCCGATGTGCCGCAGGTGACTGCCGACGTGTCGCTGTCCAAGGCGCTGCTGGAGATCACCCAGAAGGGCATGGGCATGACCGCCGTGGTCGACGAGCAAGGGCGCCCGATCGGCGTGTTCACCGACGGCGACCTGCGCCGCCTGATCGAGCGCGTGCAGGATTTTTCCAAGGTCGTCATCCGCGACGTCATGCACGCCAATCCGCGCCGGGTCAATCCCGAGCAGCTGGCCGTGG
>CALRYE020000107.1:0-21561 GCA_943372275.1 Janthinobacterium lividum | reverse complement strand
GTTTCAAGATCGATTTTCCGGTGGCGGTCGACAGCAACCAGCGCATCTGGCAAGCCTGGAACAATCAGGCCTGGCCCGCGTTCTACCTGGTCGACGCCAACGGCAAGATCCGCTACCGCCAGCTGGGCGAAGGCGACTACGACAAGCTGGAACGCACCATCCAGTCGCTGCTGGCCGAGGCGCGCGGCGCCCCGGTCGACCAGGCGCTGGTCGCGCCCGCCATGAGCGCGGAGCAGATGGCGCCCGACCTGCGCCAGCTCAATTCGGCCGAAGCTTATCTTGGCTACAGCCGCGCCGAGAATCTGCGCTCGCCGGAAAAGGTGCGCGCCGACCAGCCGCAGCAGTATTCGGTCGGGCAGCTCGGCTTGAATCAGTGGGGCTTGATCGGCCAGTGGACCGTGAACGCCGAGTCGGCCGTGGCCGCTCAGGCAGGCAGCGGCGTGGCGCACCAGTTCAGCGCGCGCGACCTGCACCTGGTCATGGGGCCGGGCACGCCGGGCCGCAAGGTGCGTATCAAGGTCTCGATCGATGGCCGCGCGCCGGGTGCGGACCATGGCATGGATATCGATGCCGAGGGCAACGGCGTGCTCACCGACACGCGCTTGTACCAGCTGGTGCGCCAGTCCGCCGCCGTGCGCGCGCGGCGCTTCGAGATCCGCTTTCTCGATGCCGGCGCCAAGGTGTACGCCTTCACCTTCGGCTGACGGCCGGCTGATGGTCGCTTGACCCAGGCCGGCGCGATGCCGGACCGCGCCGTTCAGGCCGCGGCGGCCGCGTTGCGCTTTCTGAACTCGGCCGCCTTGTGGCGGTTGCCGCACATGGCCATGCTGCACCAGCGCCGCTTGTGCGCCTTGGTCCGGTCGTAAAACCACATCACGCATTCGGGGTGCTCGCATTCCTTGACGAGCGCGAAGTCGCCCTCGGCCAGCAGCAGCGCGACCGCCTCGGCGACTTCGCCCAGCAACTGCCCGATCGCGTTGTCCGGCGCCCGGCGCACCAGCCGGTAGCCGCCGGCGTCGTCGGGCAGCAGGTGCGGGAAAGTCTGATAGGCGCGCATGAACTCGTTGAGCGCAGCCGGGTCGCCCTGTTCCCCGCGCTTGCGCTGCACGATCAGCTCGCGCGCCAGTTCGCGCAGCGCGCGGGCTTGTTCCAGCACACCCGGCGCTGCCGGCAGGGCGGAGCCATCCTTGGGCGTGACGCCGACCCGCCCCAGCCAGCGCATGACGTCGTCGTCCGAGTTCCAGAATTCATAGCTCAGACCATGCAGCTCCGCGCGTGTGTTGAGCAGGTCCAGTCCGAGGTGATCGGCCAGCACATAGGCTTCGCCGAGATCGTGTTCCACGTTTTGAGCGGCCATGACGTGCTTTCGAAAGGTGAGCGGTCACTGTTGAATTCGTAACCGTTAAAGAATTATTTTTAAGGTTACACCACACCGCTTCGCAGGTCAACTGGCATTCACGGGTTTCTTGTAACCTTTTAAAGTTAACTTGACAGGTTAGTTTGCGCGGTCAATACTTCGCCTATGTAACCTTTAAAACTATTTATAGAAGGTTATGTATGCGATCCATGCCTTCCATAGCGTGGATTGTCGACAACGAACTAGCCAACGTCACCAAGGAGTACGCCATGAACATCAACGCAGTCCCCCTCGCAGCCGCCCTGGCGGCAGGCATTGCCGCCACGCCAGCCCATGCCATCGATGCCACCACCCAGACGCGGCATCAGCACATCACGGTCAATGGCGTGGACCTGTTTTACCGCGAGGCCGGCGCCAGCAGCGCGCCCACCATCTTGCTGCTGCACGGCTTCGGTGCGTCCTCGTACATGTTCCGCGACCTGATCCCCAAGCTGGCGGTTCGCTACCATGTCGTGGCGCCCGATCTGCCCGGCTTCGGGCTGACCACTGTTACGCCCGGCACGCCGTTCGAGTACAGCTTCGACAAGCTGGCCTCGGTCATCGATGCTTTCACCGTCGCCAAGGGCCTCGAGCGTTACGCGCTGTATGTGTTCGACTACGGCGCGCCGGTCGGCTGGCGCCTGGCCGCGAACAACCCGCAGAAAATCACCGCCATCGTGACCCAGAACGGCAACGCCTACGAGGAGGGCCTGAGCGACGGCTGGGCCGACCCACGCAAGGCATGGGCCGATCCGAGTCCCGCCAACCGCGAGCGGCTGCGCAAGTTCAACAGTGCCGAGATGATCAAGTGGCAGTACACGGAAGGCGTGAAAGATCCGTCGGTGATCGCGCCGGAAAGCTACATGCTGGCCCGCGCCGCGGTCGAGCGCATCGGTGAAAACGCCCAGCTCGACCTGCTGACCGACTACGGCCGCAACCTGCAGCAGTATCCGAAGGTGCATGCGTTTTTCCGCCGTTATCAGCCGCCGACCCTGGCCATCTGGGGCAAGCACGATCCGTTCTTCCTGCCCGCCGGCGCCCAGGCGTTCAAGAAGGACAACCCCAAGGCCGAAGTGCATATGCTCGATACGGGGCACTTTGCCATCGAGACCCACGGTGCGGAGATTGCGGCACGCATGCTGGATTTCCTGAACCGCAACTTGGCCAAATAACCGGCTCTGTCACCGTCAAGTGCGGGAGAGGAGGGTGGCCAGTGCTGCGCTCCCCCCCTCTTCCCGCCCCACCTAACGGCCACATAGCGACAATCAATTAATAACCGATTAAAAATGTCTTGACAGGTTACTTTGACGATGTAATACTAGCTTCACCTAACCGGCAAACAGCAATTTAAACGGTTACACGCAATGCCCAGTGCAAGCCAATCCGCAAGCTAACTTATTAAGGAGTCTCACCATGAATGCCAAACTGATCGCCGCTTTCCTCGTCGCCGCCGCCGCCGCCGCCGCACCAGTCTACGCCACCGAGTCGGCCGACTACGGCAGCGTCGCCACAAAAGCCGGCGCCGTCTCCCGCGCCGACGTGCACGCCGAAGTGCTGCGCGCCCGCGCTGCCGGCGAACTGGACATCACGGAAGCCAACTTCCCCTACGCCGCAGCGGCCCCGGCCACCACGCTGACCCGCATGCAAGTGCGCGACGAGGCGCGCCGCGCCCGCGCCGCCGGCGAACTCGATGTCACCGAAGCGAATTACCCGGTGCTGGCGGTGTCGCCGACCGCGCAAGGAGCCGCGCCGACCCGCGCCGAAGTACGCGCCGAAGTGATCCGCGCCAATGCCGCGGGCGAACTGACCTTCACCGAAGCTGGTGTGGTGCTGACGAACGGTTGATGTGGGGAGGGCGGGCGCAGTCAGCCCAGCCGGACAATTTCCTGCTGCGCCACCTGTGCGCTGAAGCTGGCAGCCGGCCCGGCGCCGGGCAGGGCGATGTGCGGTGCGATTTCCAGCAGCGGCACCAGCACGAAGGCGCGCTCGGTCATGCGCGGATGCGGCACCGTCAGGCGCGGATGGTCGATGCGCTGCCCGTCGTAGAGCAGGATATCCAGGTCCAGCGTGCGCGGCGCGTTGCGGTAAGGCCGTTCGCGTCCGTGCGCCAGTTCGATCGCCTGCAGCGCGTCGAGCAAGTCCAGCGCCGGCAGCGCCGTGTCGATGCACGCCACCGCGTTGATGTAGTCGGGACCCGACGAATCGATGGGGGCAGTGCGGTAGCGCGACGACTGCGCCAGCACGCGCGTGCCGGGCAGGGCGGTGAGAAGCGCAAAGGCGTCGTCCACATTGGCCATCGCGTCGCCCAGATTGGCGCCGATGGCAATGTAGGCGATCATTCCTCGGTGGTCGGCACTTCGGCGCCGCCCGGGCGGTTGCGCGGGGCGCGCCGTGGCGCGCGCTTGCGCTTGGAGGCGGCCGGACCCGCAGCGGCGCTGACCAGCAGCTGCTCGCGCTCATTCGGGTCGCCTTCGTAGAACGCGGTCCACCATTCGCCGATTTCGCTGTCGATTTCACCCGACTCGCAGCGCAGCAGCAGGAAGTCGTACCCGGCCCGGAAGCGCAGGTGTTCGAGCAGCTTGTACGGCGCCTTGCCGGTGCGCCGCTCGAAGCGCGGCTGCATCGACCAGATGTCGCGCATGTCCGAGCCGATCTTGCGCTGCAAGGCCAGCTTCTCGGTCTGCGAATCGAGCACGTCGTCGGCGGCCAGGTGCAGCGCCGGGATGGGCGACTCGCCGGCGGCGCGGTACGCGGTCCATTTTTCCACCACCTGGTGCCACAGCAGCGACGCAAACAGGAAGCCCGGCGACACGCCCTTGCCGGCCTTGATGCGGTTGTCGGTCGATTCCAGCGCCAGGGTAACGAACTTCATGCCGATCGGCTGCTCCAGCACCACGTCCAGCAGCGGCAAGAGGCCATGGTGCAGGCCTTCCTTGCGCAGCTGCTGCAGGCAGGCCAGCGCGTGGCCGCTCATGAGCAGTTTCAGCATTTCGTCGAACACGCGCGCGGCCGGCACGTTGTTGATCAAGGGCGCCATGACGGCGATGGGTTCCCTCGTGTGCGGCTCGATCGTGAACTGCAGCTTGGCGGCGAAGCGCACCACGCGCAGCATGCGCACCGGGTCTTCGCGGTAGCGCGCTTCGGGCACGCCGATGATGCGCAGGGTCTTGTCGCGGATGTCGGCGATGCCGCCGTGGTAGTCCAGCACGATCTGGGTGGCCGGATCGTAGTACATGGCGTTGATGGTGAAGTCGCGCCGCATGGCGTCTTCGTGCTGGGGCCCGAAGTTATTATCGCGCAGTACCCGCCCGTGTTCATCCTTGATGGCGTTGGCTTCGCCGGCGCCGCGGAAGGTGGTCACTTCCAGCAGGTCCTGGCCGAACATCACGTGCACGATCTGGAAGCGCTTGCCGATGATGAAGGCGCGCCGGAACAGGCGCTTGACCTGCTCGGGCGTGGCGTCGGTGGCGATGTCGAAGTCCTTCGGTTTCACGCCCAGCAGCAGGTCGCGCACGGCCCCGCCCACGACGAACGCCTTGAAGCCGGCTTCCTGCAGGCTTTGTGTGACGCGGATCGCGTTCGACGACACCAGTTTCGGATCGATGCCATGTTCGGCCGCCTGCAGCACCACCGGCTCGCTCGGGTCGCGCACGGCGACTTTGTCTTTGACGCCCAGGATCTTGCGAATGAATTTTTTAATCATTGAATAGGTGGAGTAAAGGCCAGCCGAGGCTTGTTGCGTGATCTGCGAGCACGGTATTGGGGTTGGTCGCGACCGGATGGGTGACGACCGACAGGAGGGGGATATCGTTGTGCGAGTCGCTGTAGAAGTGACTGCTGCCGAAGGCGGAAAGGGGCGTGCCCATTTTTTCCAGCCAGGCGTGGGTGTGCACCACCTTGCCGTGGCCCGAGGTCGGCACGCCGAGCAGCTTGCCGGTCAGGTTGCCTTCGGCATCCTCTTCCGGCACGGCGGCGATCAGGTGCGTCACGCCCAGCGCGGCGGCAATGGGCGCGGTCACGAAGCGGTTGGTGGCGGTGATGATGCAGACGACGTCGCCGGCGTCATGGTGACGCTGCAGCAGGGCGCGCGCTGCGGGGCGGATGTTCGGCAGGATCACTTCGTCCATGAACTGGGCGTGCATGGCGTCGAGCTGGGCGCGCGGGAAACGCGCCAGGTTGCCCAGCGCGAACTCCAGGTACTCCACCGGATCGAGCGTGCCCAGCTTGTACTGCTCGTAGAAAGCGTCGTTGCGGCGCTTGAATTCGACCGGGTCGACCGCGCCCGTGCGGACGAGAAACTCGCCCCACTCATGGTCGGAATCGATGGGAATCAGCGTGTGGTCAAGGTCAAACAGGGCCAGGTTGTTCATTCTTTGTTATCCGCCTGGGGCGTGGCTTCTTGGTTGGCCTGCAGCAGCAGGTCGCGCAACAGCGGCAAGGTCACCGGGCGCTGGGTTTCGAGGGAATATTGGTCTAGCGCGTCTAGCATCGTCGACAGGGAGCGCATGTCGCGCTTGAAATGGGACAACAGATAGGGTAACACGCTGGCCGAGAGCGTCAAACCGCGGGCCTCGGCCGCATGGGTCAGGGCGGCAATCTTTTCTTCGTCGGACAGGCCGTGGATCTGGTAAATCAAGCCCCAGCCCATGCGCGTGCGCAAGTCTTCGCGCACCGGCAGCACGGCCGGCGGCACCGGGCCGGTCGAGACCATGTAGGCGCCGTGCTCGCGGATCTGGTTGAACAGGGCGAAGGCGTCGATCTGGGCGTCCGCCGTCAGGGCGTCGCAGTCGTCGAGCAGGTACAGGCTGACCTCGGGCGCATAGACGAATTCGGCGGCCGGGGCGTCGGCGGCGATGTAGCGCGAGCCGGGCGTGGCCGCCAGCGCATGGAGCAAATGGGTCTTGCCGGCGGCGCTCTCGCCCCACAGGTAGGCAAAGTGCTCGCGCGAGCTGCGCTCAGCGAACTGGTGCATCAGATGCGCCAGTTCGGCATTTTGTCCTACTTCGAAGCTCTCCAGGCTCTGGGCCGGCTCCGCGCCCAGGTCGAGCACCAGCTGTTTCATCAGGGTCGGTCCATGCTTATCGTCAGTTCACGCTAAGTGTTGTTCTTGATTAATACTGTTGATTAATACGATTGATTGCTACTGCGTTGATTTTGGTCGCGACGCTGTGTCACATCACGCATTATAGAAGCTGCTGCGCAAGTAGTGGTAACGCAGGTGCTTGAAGGCCACCATCAGCACGGCCGACGCCGGCAGCGCCAGCAGCACGCCCACGAAGCCGAACAACTGTCCGAACGCGAATAAGGCGAAAATCACCGCCAGCGGATTCAGGCCGATGCGCTCGCCCACCAGGCGCGGCGTGAGCACGAAGCCTTCGATGACCTGGCCGAAACCGTAGATGATGGCCACCGCAATTACCCCGGTCCAGTCGGAAAACTGCAGCACCGCCGCGACCATGGCCAGCACCAGCCCGAGCCCGAAGCCGATGTAGGGAATGAACACCAGCAGGCCGGTGAGTATGCCGACCGGCAACGCCACCTCGAAACCGGCGATGGTCAGCGCCAGCGAGTAGTACACGGCCAGCACCAGCATCACCAGCAACTGGCCGCGCAGGTACTGGGCCAGCAGCACGTTGACTTCCTGGCCCATGCCGATGGTCTGCACCACCCAGCGGCGCGGCACGGCGCCGGCCACGCGCTCGAGCAGGCGGTGCCAGTCGAGCAGCATGTAGAACAGCACCACCGGGGTCAGGATCAGGGTCACGGCCCAGCCCAGCAGGGCCACCCCGCCCACCCGCGCCGAGGCCAGCACGGTGGACCAGAATTCATCGCCGCTGGTGGCCAGCTGCTCGGTGAGGATCTGGCGCAGGCCGGTGCCGTCCAGCCTGACCTTGACGCCCATCTCGTGCAGGCGCGGCACGACGATCTCATCGATGCGCATCAGGATCAGCGGCAGCTGGGCCTTGAGCAAGGGGATTTCGGCCTGCAGCACCGGGATCACGATCAGCACCAGCGTGGTGACGGCCGACAGGAACAACAGCATGACCACGACCACGGCCAGCGAGCGGGGCAGGCGCCCGCCGCGCGCGCGGTCGAGGTAGTCGACGCCGCCGTTCAGGGCATAGGCCAGGATGGCGGCGGCGATGAAGGGGGTCAGGATCGGGCCGAGCGTGTACAACAGCATCACGAATGCCAGCCAGAGCACCAGCCAGAAGGCGGTTTGCTTTTGCTCCGGCGAGAGGGGAAATGGCATGAAAGGTGTTGTAATGTCGGTTAAATCGGCTGGGGACGGGCCGTTTTGATAAAATAGCGGATTCACCAGATGATCACCCAGTGGTTCATCCCGTGGATCAGCCGGTGGATCAGCCAGATTCACTGGCCACTAGCCAGTAGCCCAGTAGCCGGTAGCGCGTGCGGTTTCGCGCGGTGCTGGACGCCGTCCCCTATTTTACCGCCTTCGCTGACAAATACACCATGACCCAACCTGCTAATGTTTCCCTCTCCTACCGCGACGCCGGTGTCGATATCGATGCGGGCGACGCCCTGGTCGAAGCCATCAAGCCGTTCGCCAAGCGCACCATGCGCGAAGGCGTCATGGGCGGCATCGGCGGCTTCGGCGCGTTGTTCGAGATCAGCAAGAAGTTCAAGGAGCCGGTGCTGGTGTCGGGCACCGACGGCGTGGGCACCAAGCTGCGTCTGGCGTTCGAGCTGAACCGCCACGACACGGTCGGCATCGATCTGGTCGCCATGAGCGTCAACGACATCCTGGTGCAGGGTGCCGAGCCGCTGTTCTTTCTCGATTACTTCGCCTGCGGCAAGCTGGACGTGCCGACCGCCACCGCCGTCGTCAAGGGCATCGCCCAAGGTTGCGAGCAGGCTGGCTGCGCGCTGATCGGCGGCGAAACGGCCGAGATGCCGAGCATGTACCCGGCCGGCGAATACGACCTGGCCGGTTTCGCCGTGGGCGCGGTGGAAAAGTCGAAGATCATCGACGGCACCAAGATCGCTCCGGGCGACGTGGTGCTGGGCCTGGCTTCGTCGGGCGTGCACTCCAACGGGTACTCGCTGGTGCGCAAGATTATTGAAGTCGCCAAGCCGGACTTGAACGGCGACTTCCACGGTCGCCCGCTGGCCGATGTGCTGATGGAGCCGACCCGCATTTACGTCAAGCCGCTGCTGGCGCTGATGGAAGCGATGGAAGTCAAGGGCATGGTGCACATCACCGGTGGTGGCCTGGTGGAAAACGTGCCGCGCGTATTGCAGCCCGGCCTGACGGCCGTGCTCGATTCGTCGGCGTGGACCATGCCGCCGCTGTTCCAGTGGCTGCAGCAGCATGGCGGAGTGGCCGATGCTGAAATGCACCGCGTGTTTAACTGCGGCATCGGGATGATCGTGATCGTGTCGGCCGAGAATGCGGATGCGGCGTTCAGCCAGTTGCAGGCCGCGGGCGAAACCGTCTCGCGCATCGGCACCATCCGCGCCCGCGTGGGTGATGAGCATCAGACGATTGTGGAGTGAGTCGCTACCGCTCACAAGCACGTGAGTGAGTGGTGGAGTGAGTCGCCTGCGGCTCACGAGTAAACAGTTACACCCAAAACCGTCATTCTCGCTTTCGCGAGGATGACGGTTTTTCGGTTAACGAATTCGAATAACGTAGATGATGTGACAGATTGCCGAGAAAGCGTGCGACGGCTTTTGGGCTGACGGAAAATGGCTTTGAGCGGCTATTTGGTGAGCAACTTGGCCACCGCCGCCCCGCGCAGCCGATGCGCCTCCGGCATCCCGCCCCCCAGCAGCGGGCGCAGATACTGGCGGAACGCCTCCGTCACATTGGTCCCCGCAGCGTCGATAAACGCATCCTCCATCACCCGCGTCTTGCCGGCCACGTCTTCCAGCGGCATCAGCACGTACTCGACCGCATAGTCCCCCGTGCGCCGGATCGCCACCGACCCATTGCGCTCGCCCCACATGGCGAACTGCACCGCCTTTTCGCCCACCTCGCGCGCTTCGCGCTGGTCCACATCCGACACGCAGCCCAAAAACGAGCGCTGCAAATAGCCGAAGGTGTCGCCGCGCACCCGCTTGATGCCCAGCTTGGCCTTGATCTCGTCGCACAGCAGGTCGGCCAGCGCCCCCGTGCCCGACAGCTGCACATTGCCGTGCGCGTCGCGCTCCACTTCGCTGGACAGCAAACTGGCGATCGCTTCACCCGACGCATCGTGGATGCCCTCGGACACGGCAATCACGCAGCGCCCGTAGCGTTCATACGTCGCCTTCACATCGGCTAAAAACTGCTCCAGCACAAACGTGCGCTCGGGCAGGTAGACCAGATGCGGCCCGTCGTCCGGGAACTTCTTGGCCAGCGCCGCGGCCGCCGTCAGAAAGCCTGCATGCCGCCCCATCACCACGCCCACGTACACGCCGGGCAGCGACGCATTGTCCAGGTTGGCGCCGGCGAACGCCTGGGCCACGAAACGCGCCGCCGACGGAAACCCGGGCGTATGATCGTTGCCCACCAGATCGTTGTCGATGGTCTTGGGTATGTGAATGCAGCGCAGCGGATAGCCGGCCTTGTGCGCTTCCTCGCTGACGATGCGCACCGTGTCGGACGAGTCGTTGCCGCCGATGTAGAAAAAGTGTTCGATCTCGTGGGCCCGCAGCACGGCGAAAATCTTCTGGCAGTAGGCCACGTCGGGCTTGTCTCGGGTCGAACCCAGCGCCGACGAGGGCGTGGCGGCCACCAGCTCCAGATTCAGGCTGGTTTCCTGCGTGAGGTCGAGGAAATTCTCATCGACGATGCCGCGCACCCCGTGCAGCGCGCCATACACCCGCGTGACGCTGGCGAAGCGGCGCGCCTCCGTCACCACACCCACCAGCGACTGGTTGATCACGGCGGTGGGACCGCCCCCTTGTGCGACCAGAATTTTTCCAGATGGCATGCGCAGCTCCTCGGTTGGACCAGCTGCCAGCTTACCTGAAATGGCCGTGCCGGCAGCGTCCGTTGCGCTATTAAAGTATTAACCGGCAGGGCGGCCGCGGTGCCGTGTTACTTGTCGGCTGGCGCCAGCTGTTCGAGGATCGCCAGCGCCGCCTTGATGCGCGGCTCCGGCGGGTACGACTTGTTGGCCAGCATGACGATGCCGATTTTTTTCTGCGGCACGAATGCGACGTAGTTGCTGAAGCCGCGCGTGGCCCCGGTTTTATTAAACAGCGTGGCTTGCTGCGGGCGCTGCGGCGCGGCGATCATCTGCGCGGGATTCGGTTGCTGGCTCATCGCCGACGAATTACCGGCCACCAGTGTGGCCAGCGCGACCGGATAACGATACTGCTCCCACCCCAGCCCCTGCACGGTGGCGCCGATTTCGACATACCCGACCTGCGTGCCTTCGACGGCGCGCCGCAGCGGCGTGGCCAGCCGGCTCGGGTCGATGTTGGCCTGCACCAGCCGCAGCACGTCGGCTGCCGTCGCCGTCACACCGTAGATGGGCCCGGCCAGCACACCCGGCTTCATCCGCACCGGGGTGTTCTTGTGGTCGTAGCCCCATGCGTAGTGCGCCATCGCGCTGGCCGGAACCGCGTGATAGCTCTGCGTCATTCCCAGTGGCGCAAACAGCTGCCGTTCCACCAGGCTGGCAAAGTCGCCTTGCAGGGACAGGGCGGTGAGGTGGCCGAACAGGCCCAGGCTGGGATTGGAGTAGCGCCGCTGCGTGCCCGGCGCCGCGTCGGGTTGCCACTGCTGAAAGTAGCCGGGCATCTGCGCGTCGGTCAGGTCGTCGGGAAATTGCAGCGGCAAGCCACCCGCCGTGTAGGTGCCCAGATGCAGCAGGGTGGCCTTGTCGATCGGTGTGCCTTTAAGCTGCGGCATGAACTTGCTGGGGTGGTCATCCAGCGACAGCTTGCCCTGCACCAGCGCCAACGACGCCAGCGTGGCCGCGATCGGTTTGCTGACCGAGCCCAGTTCGAACAGCGTCGCTTCGTCCACCGGCTTGGACGGCTGCTTCGACGCCACGCCGTAATGGAACAGATACGACTTGCCGTTCAGCGTGACGCCGACCGACATTCCGGGCACATCGTGCTCGGCCATCAGGGGGCGCACCGCGCCGTCGACGATGCTGCGTACCTTGGCGCTGTTGATATCGTCGGCGGCCCGGGCCGGTGCGCCGAGCAGGCAGGAGGCGGTCAGGACGGTGAAGGTGGTGCGGGCAATCAATGTTACTGGCTTCGGCATGAGGCAATTCCTTTTGATGTGGGATGTGGGAAAGTTTCAGGTGGTACAGACGGACAGGGTCCGCGATCGCGCCGTGAGGCGAGATCGACGGTGCGCCGGTGACCGGACGCGGCGTTACGGGAGCTTGTTCAGGTGGCCAGGCAACGCTTCCAGGAAGGCTTGCTTGACGCGCCAACCGGCATAACTGTCTTGCCGGCGCGGCTGCAAGACCATGCGGGCGAAAACCACGGTACGCCCGGCCTTGCTGGCCCAGCCGACATACCAGCCGTACTGGCGGGTGGCGTCGTCCTTTCCGTTGGCGAGCACCGGGCTGGCGGTACCGGTCTTGCCGCGCACCACCCAGCCGTTGGCCAGCGTGTCGGTGACCATGATGCGCGACGTCATCTCAACCGCATGCGCCGACACGGGCAGTTCGTGGTTGACGAGCTTGCGCAGAAACGCGGCTTGCTCGACCGGCGAGATGGTCAGGCTGGAACTGACCCACGCCATGGCCAGCCCATTGTTCTTGCCGGGGTCGCCCGACAGATCCTGATTGCCGTATTCGAACTGCTGGAGGTAGCGCGCGAAACGGTCGGCGCCCAGCCGGGCCACCACCTGCTGCGCGTACCACAGCACCGAATGGCGCAGCCAGCTGGCCGGGTCGGTGGTGGCGCGCCATGCGGGAATCCAGTCGGGGTAGCCTTCCTTGAAGGGTAAGGCGGGCGCATGCTCGTCGATCAGAATGCCGCTGTCGTAACCCATCAGGCTGACCACGATGTTGAAGGTCGACGCGGGCGTGACGCGTTCGTCGCACTGGCCGTGCTGCACCAGTCGCGCTCCGGTGGCGGCGTCGGTCATGAAGGTGCAGTCCAGCTCCATCGCGGCGCCCGCGCTGGCGGACAGGGGGGCGCTGCGCCAGGCCAGCGCAGGCTGAAACGCCACGCTGCCGGCCACTACCAGCGCCAGAGCGGCAAGCGCGGCCATGCGGCTCCATGCGCGGCGCGGCGGCGCGGCCGGCGTGCGGATCAGCGCGATGCGTTCGGTCACCGTGCTGGCGCTCACGGCACCGAAGGCCATCGCCGCATGCATCGGGTGCTGCTGGGTTTTCAGCTGCGCCACCAGCGCCGCCGCATAGGCTTTGCGCTGGGCTGCGGGGCGGCCTTGCAGCACTGCACGGTCGCAACCGAGTTCCTGCGCCCACGACAGTTGCGCGCGCAGCAGGCGCATGAAAGGATTGAACCAGAACAGTGTTTGCAGCAATAGGCCGGCGCTCATCCAGTGCAGGTCGTGGCGGCGCAGATGGGTCAGCTCGTGTTCCACGATCAGTTCTTGCTGAGTGGGTTCGAAGCGGCGCAGGTGACGCGGCAGCAGCAGCCGGGGCCGCAACAGGCCGAACAGCATGGGCGAAATCGGCGCGTCGATTTCAATGACGTCGACGTTGACGTCCATCGTGGTGTCACGCTTGGGCGCCGGCCCCGGCAGGCCGGCGAATCGCGCGTGCTGTTCCGGTTCGGACACCCTGGCGCCCGCCGTGGCGAGTCCCGCCAACAGGCGGCGCGCCTGCAGCAGGCGCCACAGCGCGTGGAGCAGGCCGAGCGCGTACACCATCAGCCACAAGCGTGCGCCAAGGAGTAGCCAGGCCTGCGGGGCAGGGCTGGCGTCGGTCGGGGCGACTGCGCCTTGCCGCGCTGCTGCGGCTGGCTGCCGCGCCGGCGCCGCCGCGGTCTTGATGGCGGTGTCGAGCTCGATGGGCGGGACGATGCGCAGCCGTTCGCTGTGCGGCAACACGATCACGAGAAAGGCCGCGACGATGGTCAGCTGAGCCAGCAGCCAGGTCGAGCGTTGCAGGGCCACACCCGGCAGGCGCCGCAGCAGCAGGGTCAATCCCCACACCCCCAGCCCCGCCGCCAGGCAGCCGCCGCTGGCCAGCAGCAAGCGCACCAGCAGATGGTCGAAGGGACTCATGCGGCGCCGTCCCGGCCATCCGGCCAGTCGTTGAGTAACTGTTCCAGCCGCGCCAGGTCGTCGTCGTCGACCAGCTTGCTGCCAGTGAACATGTTGACCGGCAGCGGCGTATCCAGTTCCATGACCCGCTTGCCGAAGTCGTGGGCGAACGCCGCCAGGGTAGCCACCTTCTCCAGGACCGCATCGTAGACTTGCACGCCGTGCACCAGCTGCTGGCGAACATAGCCTTTGTCCAGCATGCGTTCCAGCGTCTTGCGGGTGGAGGAATACGACCAGTCGAGCTCGGCTTCGACATGGTCGTGCAGTTCGCGTGCACTCAGTGGATGCTGTTTCCACAGCGCTTTTAGAACCGTCAGTTCAGTGATCGAGGGGATGGCCATGCACGCTCCTTGTTACTAATGTCACCATTATGCGACATGTGTCACAAGGCCGTCAACACTGCACTGCGGGTTCCCGTCGCAGTATCACTTCGCCGCGGGTTGGACGGGGCGTGCCGCACCGATGTGCTGGTCCAGGAATTTCTCGACCCGGCCCCAGAAGTCCACCCGGGTGGCCAGCAGGCTCCAGCCGTTCGCTTCGTCGTCATACACCACCCACTCCACGTTGGAATTGGTTTCCTTCACGGCGCTATAAAACTTCTTGCCGTGATAAATCGGCACGCGCCGGTCGGCGCCGCCATGGGCCAGCAGCAGGGGCTGGGTGATGCGGGCCGCCTGCAGCAGTGGCGAGGTCGCTTCCAGCTGGGCGGCATCCTTGACCGGGTCGCCCACCAGCGCCGGCATGCCGTATTGCTTGTAGCCTTCGCTGGTGTTGGCCGTGGCGCTCCAGTGGCCCGTGTAGAGCAGCTTGATGTCGGTGACGCCGCCCCAGCTGATGCCGCACTTGTACAGCGCGTTGTCCTTGATCAGCCCCATGAGCGTGGCGTAGCCGCCGTAGCTGGAACCGGCGATGCAGACGCGCGCCGGGTCGACCAGCCCCTGGGCAATGGCCCAGCGGGTGGCGTCGGCCAGGTCGTCCTGCATGGCCAGGCCCCATTGTTTCCAGCCCGCGCGAAAGTGCTTCTCACCAAAGCCGCGGCTGCCCCGGAATTCAGGTTCCAGCACCGCATAGCCGCGCGAGGCGAGAAACTGGCCATTGCTGCTCCAGCCCCACTGGTTGCCGCGCGTATAGGGGCCGCCGTGCACCATCACCACCAGCGGCAGCTTCGTGCCAGCGCTATCGTTGGGGACGGTCAGCCAGGCGGGAATCGACAGGCCGTCGCGGGCCTTGATGTGCACCAGTTTCTGCGTTGCCATACGGGCGGCCTGAACGCGCGGCTGCGACTGGCCCACCGCGGTCAGCTTGCCCGTTTCGGTGTTGTACACGGCGTACACGGACGGCTGCCGATCGGAGTAGGCGCGCACCAGCACCCACGGCGTTTCGGCGCGCGACGCCACGTCGATCACGTTGTTGGTGGTGGGCAGGAGGGTGTCGACCTTGGCCTGCACCGCTTGCATGTTGTCGTCGAACCAGGTGGTGGTCTGTGCGTCGACCAGGTAGCGCACGCCCAGCAGTTTGTCGCTGGTGGCCAGCAGATGGCCCCTGAAATCGTACTGCTCCAGCTTGACCAGCCCGGTGCGATTGATCTTGCCCGTCGTCAGGTCGTAGGAAGTGAGCTGGTCCTTGTCGCCGCCCAGCGAGTTGAGCACGTACAGGGTGCCGTTGGGCGCAAAGCTGATGGGATCGAAGGCGCCCACGCCGCCCAGGTAGGTATCGTATGAGGTCAGCTTGCGCCACTGGGTCGTGGCCGGGTCCAGGTAGTGCACGCTGGAGATGTTGTCCTCGCGCGTGATCGCCAGGCGCGGCTCGCCCTTGTTGTCGAGCAGCCAGCGGTGTGTGTCGCCCGGCCTGCGCACGGTGGTGGAGCGCCCGCTGACCGTGTCAAGCTTGAGCAGATCGACCGCTTCCACCTCGCTGGTGCGCGACAGCTGCGGGCTGGTCACGTAGACAAAGTTGGAGTCCTGGGGGCCGCGCTGGGACATCAAAAACGTGTTCCAGGGCAGTAACGGGGCGCCGACCCGCGGCGCGGTCGGGCGGCCGCGCACATCGGCCAGGCGCTTGAAGCCGGTGCCGTCGCGGTTGACGGCGAACAGGCCCGGAGCGTAGCGCACGTCGCCCGGGGCGATGCGGCGGTCGCGCGAATTGTAGACCAGCCGCTCGCTGTTGACCCACTGGAAGTCGCCCACATCCGTTTCACCAAACTGCGCCGCGATGTTCATCGACGTGTCGGCCAGATTGATGATGGCCAGCCGATCGCGCGCAGTGCCATTGCGCACGAGAATGGCCAGGTGGCGCCCATCGGGCGACAATTGCGGGGCGCCAAACACCGCGTCATGGAAGAAGTCGGCGATGGGCACCGGGGCGCTGCGCTCCGGGGCGGCAGCAGCTGGGCTTTGCGCGCTGGCAGGCAAGGCCATCATGGCAAAGCAGGCAATAACGATACTGCGGGCGAACAGCGGCATAATGTCGGCAATCAAATTTAATAATTGATAATCTTAACGGTTTGACTATCGATCCGCCACCGTTATCGCCATCATTCCGGCGCCCGGATGTGATCGATTAATCCCTGGGTGCGGCGGTCGGGCGCGGCCGTGAGCAGGCTGACCACGGCCAGCACCAGCATGCCGGCCGGCACGCCAAACACCCCGGCGGAAATGGGCGCGATGCCGAACCACGCGGCGGCCGCGCTGCCGCCCAGGATCGGATTGGTATGCAGCATGTAGTACACGCACACCAGGAAACCGGCGCCCATGCCGGCGATTGCGCCCGCATGGTTGGCGCGTTTCCAGAACACGCCCATCACCAGCGCCGGGAACAGCGTCGAGCCGGCCAGCGAAAACGCCGCGCCCACCAGCGACAGGATGTCGGCCGGTTTCTGCGAGGCGGCGTAGGCGGCGATGAAGGCCACGGCCAGCAGCAGCAGCTTGGAAATGGTCACCCGCTTCTGGGTGGAGGCGGTCGGATCGACCACCTTGTAATAGATGTCGTGCGAGAGTGCGTTGGAAATGGCCAGCAGCAAGCCGTCGGCCGTGGACAGGGCCGCGGCCAGGCCCCCGGCCGCCACCAGGCCGGAAATCACATACGGCAAGCCGCCGATTTCCGGCGTGGCCAGCACCAGCACGTCGCCGTCGATGGCCACCTCGGCCAGCTGCACGATGCCGTCGGCGTTGACGTCGGTGATGCTGATCAGGGGATGCAGCTTGTCCACATTGGCCCAGTAGGATATCCACGTGGGCAAGTTGGAAAACTCGCTGCCGACCAGGAAGCTGTAGATGTCGTACTTGACCAGCACGGCCAGCGCGGGAATGGTCAGGTAGATCAGCAGCACGAAAAACAATGCCCAGAACACCGAGACCCGGGTTTCGTCGACGCTGGGCGTGGTGTACGAGCGCATCAGGATGTGCGGCAGCGCGGCCGTGCCCAGCATCAGGCAAAACACCAGCGCCAGAAAATTGTTGCGGCGGTTATCCGACGCGGCCTGGTCGGCGCCGGGAAACGGCGTGGCGTGCGGCTCGGGCGACTGGGCCCGGGCCAGGTTGGCCGCGCGCGCCGCGCTCCATTCGCGCGCCGCGTCCTCGGCGCTTTTTGGATAGGCGATCAGGGCCCGCTCGGCGGCGCGGATATCGGTCAGCGAAGCGTTGCGGATGCGCACCGCGTCGAGGTTGCGCTGGGCTTGCTCGCGGCCATCCTGCCACGACTGGGGCAGGGCGCGCAGGCGCTCTTCGAACACCTCGGCGCGGGCGCGGAAAATGCCGCGCACCTGCTGCTCGCGCGGGTCTTTCTCCAGCGCCGCCTCGCGCTGGGCCAGCTTGGGCAGCACCGAGCCGTAAGCCACCTGCGGCAGGGGATTGTCGGCATGCTTGACCGACAGCCACATGGTGGGGATCAGAAACGCCACCAGGATGATGATGTACTGCGCCACCTGGGTCCAGGTAATGGCGCGCATGCCGCCGAGAAAAGAGCACACCAGGATGCTGGCCAGCCCCAGGAAAATGCCCACCGAAAAATCGACCCCCGTGAAGCGCGAGGCGATCAGGCCGACCGCGTAGATCTGCGCCACCACGTAGGTGAACGAGACGATGATGGTGGCCAGCACGGCCATCACGCGCACCGGTCCGCCCCGGCCGCCCGCGCCGCCGCCATAGCGCGCCGCCAGGAAGTCGGGAATGGTGTACTGGGCGAACCTGCGCAGATACGGCGCGATCAGCAGCGCCACCAGGCAATAGCCGCCGGTCCAGCCCATGATGTAGGCCAGGCCGTCGAAGCCGCGCAGATACAGGCTGCCGGTCAGGCTGATGAAGCTGGCCGCCGAGATCCAGTCGGCCGCGGTGGCCATGCCGTTGAACAGGGCCGGCACGCGCCGCCCCGCCACGTAGTATTCGGTGACGTTGGAGGTGCGGCTGAACACCCCGATCGAGGCGTACAGCACGATGGTGGCGAACATGAACATGTAGCCAATCCACACGCGCGGCATGCCTTCCGTTTCCAGCATGGCCAGCGACAGCAGGAAGGCCGCGAAGCACACCGTGTACCACAGGTAAAAGCGCGTCAGGCGCTTGGAAAAGCGCTTGGTGGCCGTCATGCCGGCGTGCCCGCGGTGCCTGGCCCGGCCGGACCGGACGGCGCGGCCGGACCGGACTGCGCGGCGATCCTGCGCGCGAAGCGTTCATCCAGACGGCGCATCCACAGCGCGTAGCTGCCCAGAATGCCCAGATAGATCAGCGAAGCGCCCTGCGCGGCCAGGTAGAACGACAGGGGCCAGCCGAACAGCGACAGGGTGGCCAGTTCGCGCGCGTAAAACGCCGTGCCGAAGCCGGTGGCGAGCCAGCACATCAGCAGTATGGCGGTCAGGGCGCGGGTGCGGCGCCAGTGCGAGGCGCGCGCGGCCAGCAAGGCGTGCACGGCGTGGGGAGGCAAATCGGTCATGACAGGCTTTCGTCGTACAGGGGAGGCAGCAGGGCCGGCGGCGGAAAGGTGACACGGAACAGGCAGCCCGGCGCTTTTTTGGTGTAGCTGCGCGGGTTGTTATAGACATCGACTTCGGCGCCGTGTTGCTGGGCGATCTCGCGCACGATGGCCAGCCCCAGTCCGCTGCCGGGTGCGTTGTTGCCGAGGATGCGGTAAAAACGCTCGAACACGTGGCTGCGCTCGGCCGGCGCAATGCCCGGGCCCGTGTCTTCCACTTCCAGGACGGCCTGGCCCAGGTCCTGGCGCACCCGCACCGTGACGCTGCCGCCGGCCGGAGTGTAGCGCAGGGCATTGTCGATCAGGTTGGACAGCATTTCGCGCAGCATCATGGGCATGCCGTCGATGTCGACCGCTTCGTCCGGCTGCTCGAAGCCCAGATCGATGCGGTGGGCGAACGAGGCCTGCACCCAGTCCTGCACGGTGGCGCGGGCCAGCGCGGCCAGTTCCACCGGCTCGAACGCGGTGCCTGCGTGCGGCTGGTTTTCCGCGCGCGCCAGCGCCAGCAGCTGGTTGACCAGGCGCGTGGCCGACTCGGAACTTTTGGCCAGCTGCTCCAGCGAGCGGTGGATCTCGTCCGGATCGACCTGGCGCAGGGCCAGTTCGGACTGCATGCGCATGCCCGCCAGCGGGGTCTTCATCTGGTGCGCGGCATCGGCGATGAAGCGCTTCTGCATTTCGATGGTCTGCGACAGCCGCTCCAGCATGTCGTTCAGGGAGCCCACCAGCGGCGAAATTTCTTCCGGCACCTGGCGCGAATCGATGGGCGACAGGTCGTCCGGGCGGCGCGCGCGGATGCGCTCCTGCAGCTGGGCCAGCGGCGACAGGCCGCGCGCCAGCGCAAACCACACCAGCGCCAGCACGATGGGCAGAATGATGAACTGGGGCAGGATCACGCCCTTGATGATCTCGTTGGCCAGCTGGGCGCGCTTGGCCAGGGTTTCGGCCACCTGCACCAGCGCCGCCTGCGGCTCGTCGCCGCGCGCGGCCAGCGGGCGCAGGTTGACGTACGAAAACGCCACGCGCACCTGGGTGCCGTGCAGCACGTCGTTGCGAAAGTGCACGGTGCCGGTGCGGTAGCGGTCTTCATCGATGGGCAGCGGCAGGTCGCGGTCGCCGTCCACGTGTTCCTTGTCGGGGCCGACGATCTGGATATAGATATGGTCGACATCGTCGGCGCGCAGGATGTCGCGGGCCGGCCCCGGCAGGCGCGACACCACCCGGCCGTCGACTTCCTTGACTTGCTGGGCCAGCACGGTGACGCTGTCTTCCAGCGCATGGTCGAACGGCTGGTTGGCGATCGACTTGGCCACCAGGTAGGTGATGGCGATGCTCATGGGCCAGAGCAGCAGCAGGGGCGCCAGCATCCAGTCGAGAATTTCGCCGAACAGCGAATGCTGGATGTTTTCGTCCGGTTCGGCGTCGGGCGGCACGTAGATCGACGGCGCCGCCAAAGGCAGGTGAGACGGATCGGGCGCGGCGTCGGGCGTGGCGCCGGGTGCGGCAGACAACCCGGCGTCGCGTTCGTTCACTTGCCGCTCTCGCCCGCGTCAGGCGTGCCGGCGCGGGGCCCGTCGGAGAATTTCTCCAGGCAGTAGCCCAGCCCGCGCACGGTGGCGATGCGCACCCCGCCCACCTCGATCTTCTTGCGCAGGCGGTGCACGTAGACTTCGATGGCGTTGTTGGACACTTCCTCGCCCCACTCGCACAAATGGTCGACCAGCTGCTCCTTCGACACCAGGCGCCCGGTACGCGCCAGCAGAATTTCCAGCAAGCCCAGTTCGCGCGCCGACAAATCCAGCATCTGCTCGTTGATGTAGGCGCTGCGGCCGACCTGATCGTACGACAGGGGGCCGTGGCGCACCACGGCCGCGCCGCCGCCGGCGCCGCGGCGGGTCAACGCGCGCACCCGCGCTTCCAGTTCCGACAGGGCGAACGGCTTGGCCATGTAATCGTCGGCGCCCAGATCCAGGCCATTGACGCGCGATTCGATCGAGTCGGCCGCGGTGAGGATCAGCACCGGCAGCAGCGAGGCGCGGGCGCGCAGGCGGCGCAGCACTTCCAGCCCGGACAGCTTGGGTAAACCCAGGTCGAGGATCAGCAGATCGAACTCCTGGGTCGACAGGGCGGTGTCGGCTTCCTGGCCGTTTTTGACGCAATCGATGGCGTAGCCGGACTGGCGCAAGGAGCGCGTCAGCCCGTCGGCAAGCACGCTATCATCTTCGGCAAGTAAAATACGCATGGTGGCACCGGACGCTGGAATCCATCATTGTGTTTCATTTAGCGCAACGAGGGAAGTTTTTCACACACGATTGAACTTGCGCTTGCCAAGACCACTGTTTTTTTATACAGTGTCGGCATTGACGTGAAAACCGCTGTTTTTCAGACTGAAAGAAAACTATGGATGATAAAAAAACCGTACTAAACGCTGGCGAGAAGGGCAAGGCACTGGCCGCCGCGCTGGCGCAGATTGAAAAGCAGTTCGGTAAAGGCTCCGTCATGCGCATGGATGCCAGCGCCCCGGTGGAAGAAGTGCAGGTCGTCTCGACCGGCTCGCTGGGTCTGGACATCGCGCTGGGCGTGGGCGGCTTGCCGCGCGGCCGCGTGGTGGAAATTTACGGACCTGAGTCGTCCGGTAAAACCACGCTGACCTTGCAGACCATCGCACAAATGCAAAAGCTGGGCGGCACCTGCGCCTTTATCGACGCCGAGCATGCGCTGGATGTCGGTTACGCGCAAAAGCTGGGCATCAACCTGTCCGAACTGCTGATCTCGCAGCCGGACACGGACGAGCAGGCGCTGGAAATCACCGATGCGCTGGTGCGCTCGGGCTCGGTCGACCTGGTGGTCATCGACTCGGTGGCCGCGCTGACGCCACGGGCCGAGATCGAAGGCGACATGGGCGATTCGCTGCCCGGCCTGCAGGCCCGCCTGATGTCGCAGGCGCTGCGCAAGCTGACCGGCTCGATCAACCGCACCAACACGCTGG
>CALRYE020000106.1:0-21690 GCA_943372275.1 Janthinobacterium lividum | reverse complement strand
CGTGCTGTCGATTTCGGCCTGCTTCGCCGGTAACTGGATCGCCCCGCTGCGCGCCGATGGCACGCTGGTGATGACGGCGTCCGACGCCGACCATACGTCGTACGGTTGCGGCAGCAAGTCCGACCTGACGTTCTTCGGCCGCGCCATGTACGACGAGCAGTTGCGCACCCAGACCACTTCCTTCGTCGACGCCCATGCGGCGGCGCGCACGATCATCAAGCGGCGCGAGGAAGAAGCGGGCAAGGACGATGGCTACTCCAATCCGCAGATCAGCGTGGGCAAGCTGATCGCGCCGCGTCTGGCACTGATAGGCGCAAGCCCGCGGTCTGCACAAAACGCCACGCCTTGATCGGTATCGTTCGCCGGGCGTGCGCTGGGGCGACTAGCCCAGCGCCGAACGGCGCTGCGCCTGCTCGCAGCACATCTCTTCCATCATATCCAGAAACACCCGCGTTTTCGCCGGCATCAGCCGCCGCCCCGGGAACACCGCCCACCCGGTCACCTGCGGCAGATCCCACTCGGGCAGGATGCGCACCAGCTCTCCCTTCTTCATGAACGGCTCGGCGAACAGGTCGGAACTGGCTGCGATCCCTGCCCCGCCGCAGGCGATACGCGCCAGCAGATCGGGCGAATTGGCGGTCAGCCGCGCCGGCAGCTCGCGCGTCCAGGTGGTTTTGCCGCGCGTGAGCACCCACGGCTGGGGCCCGCCGCCGCGGCTGAGCAGGCATAGCAGGTCATGCTTGTCCAGATCGTCCGGATGCTCGGGCAAGCCGCGCAGCGCGATGTACGACGGCGCCGCGTACAGGGCGAGACGCTCCAGCGCCACCCGGCGCGCCGCCAGCGATGCATCATCCGGCAGGTCGCCCATGCGGATGGCAATGTCAAAGTTTTCTCCCACCAGGTCGACCCGGCGTGGCGACAGGTCCAGTTCCAGCGTGATGGCCGGATAGCGCTTCATGAATTTGCTCATCACGTCGGTCATGCCGAGGTTGGCGAAATCGGCCGGCATCGAGATGCGCAACCGTCCGCTGGGCGCCACCTGGCGGTGCTGCACCAGCGCGCCGGCCGCCTCAACCTCGTCGACCACCTTGCGCGCGTGCTCCAGCAGGCTGGCGCCGAATTCGGTCAGCATCAGTTTGCGCGTGGTTCGCTGCAGCAGGCGCTCGCCCAGGCGCGCTTCCAGCAGCGCCACCCGGCGCGATACGGTCGACCTGGGCAGATCGACGCGCTGCGCCGCCAGACTGAAGCTGCCCGCTTCCACAATCCGGGCAAACAGCAGCAGATCGTTCGGTTCAATGTCCATGATTGTGCCATGAGAGGAATAATGATATCCATTTTACTGGCTTCCGCATCGATTTTGGAACGGTTAAAGTGTCTCCATCGCACTTCAACCACCACCAGGGAGTCCACATGAACATTCTGCAGATTAATTCCAGCGCCCGTAGCACCGGTTCCGAGTCCACCCGTCTGGCCGATACCATCGTCGCCCGACTGCGCGCGGCCGATCCGCAGGCTGAAGTCGTGCGCCGCGATCTGGCATCGAATCCGCATCCGGTGCTGGACGAAGCTGCCCTGGGCGCCCTGTTCACGCCCGCCGACCAGCGCAGCGCCGAGCAGAATGCCCGCATCGCGCTGGACGACGCCCTGATCGCCCAGGTGCAGGCCGCCGACGTGCTGGTCATCGGCGCACCGATGTACAACTTCGGCATGACCGTGCAGCTCAAGGGCTGGTTCGACGCCATCGCCCGCGCCGGCGTGACGTTCAAGTACACCGCCACCGGTCCGGTCGGCCTGCTGGAAAACAAAAAAGTCTACGTCACGCTGGCACGCGGCGGCATGTACCGCGACGGCGGCAACGACACCCAGGTGCACCACATGAAAATGCTGTTCGGCTTCCTGGGCCTGACCGACGTGACGTTCGTCTACGCCGAAGGCATGAGCATGGGCCCGGAAGCGATGGCCAAGGCTCAGGCGGAAGCCGAAGAGCAGATCAATGCCGTGCTGGTGTAACCGCACCAGCCGGTCCGCTTGTTGTTGAACGGCGCGCCTCTCCGGACTCGCCGTTCAACCGCTGTATGGAAGTCGAAGCAGGCAGAGAACAACTGAGGAAAGGAGCACGCCATGAGCACAGTTCAACAGGTTCACAGTCCGCGCCGTATCGAGCGGCTTACCGGAGGCCAGTTCGTCATGGACGGCGCCGGCGTGCGCATCAACCGCGTGCTGACGCAATCGCTGCAGCGCCGCCTCGACCCGTTCCTGATGCTCGACGCCTTCGGCAGCGACAAGCCGGGCGACTACATCGCCGGCTTTCCCGAGCATCCGCACCGGGGTTTCGAGACCATCACCTATATGCTCAAGGGGAGCATGCGCCACCGCGACAGCGCCGGCAACGAAGGCCTGATCACCGATGGCGGCGTGCAGTGGATGACGGCCGGGCGCGGCGTGGCCCACTCCGAAATGCCCGAGCAAAGCGAAGGCCTGATGCAGGGCTTTCAGCTGTGGCTCAACCTGCCGGCGCGCGACAAGATGATGGCGCCCTGGTACCGCGACATTCCGGCCGCCGAGCTGCCGCGCTTCGTCACGCCGCAAGGCGTAACGGTGCAGGTGATCGCGGGTGAAAGCCATGGCGTCAAGGGCGCGGTGCAGCGCGAAGGCACCGAACCGCTGTACCTGGATCTGGATCTGCCAGCCGGCGCGGTGTTCGAGCAGGAACTGCCGGCCAGTCACAACGCCTTTTTCTATGTCTATAGCGGCGAAGTGACGCTGGACGGCGCCGCCGTCGGCCAGGCGAAGATGGCGATATTCGACAATGCGCCCGGCAGCGACGGCCTGCGCATCGTCGCCAGACTAGCCAGCCGCCTGATCGTGATCGCCGGGCGCCCCCTGAACGAGCCGATTGCGCAGCACGGCCCGTTTGTGATGAATACCCAGGCGGAGATCGTGCAGGCCGTGCAGGACTACCGGGCCGGTATGTTCTGACTGGCGCGAACCTAAAAAATGGCGTCGTCATTCGTCGATCGGTGGCTTGCGTTACACTAGCGCGATGCCACTGATCTCGACCTTGCAACATGCCATCGCCTACGTCAGCCGCGTCTGCGGCTTCGAGACGATTTCCTCCTTCCCCGCCGGGCACCCGCACGCGCGTACCCACTGGAACCCGGCGTATTTCGACATCGCGTCCGACCTCAAGCCGGACCAGATCGAGCGTTCGCTGTGCCAGTCCATTGCCAACACGCCGTCGATCTTCGCTTACATCGCCAACCCGACCCCGCGCATGCAGCAAGAGTTGCTGAACGTGATCGACAGCCGTTTGCGCCGTTCCACCAGCGCGCCGACCGATCTGGTGGCGCTGCTGGTGAATGCCTACCGCAGCCCGCACACGATGGAAGCCATGCCGGGCCTGCGCCGCGTGATCACCGACTACGACGGCGACCCGCGCGCGGTGCTGGCGTTCCTGAACGCGGTGCCGTCGGCGTTCGGCGTGATCGACATCTGAGCACCGTCGCCTGACACAGCGCTCACGCGGTGCTTACGGGGCGATCCTGTCGCGCAAGCGCATGAACGGCGTTTCCACGCAGCGGTACAGCGCATACCCCACCAGCACCGACAGGGCCAGCATGATGGCGATCGAGCGTGGCTGGTCCGGTTGCAGCCCGATGGCCTGCAGCTCGGCGTTGGCCAGGATGCAGATCTGCTTGTGCGTCAGGTAGATCGCATACGACCACACCGCCAGGCTTTCGGCGCCGGGAATGCGCACCTTGCGCAGCACGGAATGGTCGCTCAGCGCCGCCACGATCAGCAGAGCGAACCCCAGCGCCAGCATGGGATAGCCCAGCAGCGTGACCCCGGCGCCCATGCGCTCGTCGATGAAACGCGCGCACGTGGCCAGCGTGATCGCCAGCCCGGCCGCCAGCGCCACGTTGCCGTGGGCGCTCAGGCGGCGCCACAGTTCTACGTGATAATTCTTCAGCAGCGCCAGCGCCACCCCGGCCACCAGTTCGTCGACGCGGCACAGGGACGAGTAATAGATGTACTTGAAGTAGTTGGCGCTGGCGCGCGCGTTGCCGTCCACCAGGTCGTGCCAGATCCAGCCGCGCGCCAGCATGCCGCCGGCCAGCACCAGCGCGATCGCCGCCCAGCTCCAGCGCAGCGAGCGGCGCATGGGCGCCAGCAGCAGCGCCGCCGCCGGCAGCAGCAGATAGAACTGCTCTTCGATACACAGCGACCAGGCATGCGAAAACGCCGTGCCGGCCTGCAGGTTGATATTCTGCGTGAAGGTGATGAAGCGCCACAGGGGCGGCAGTTCCAGCCCGGCCCGGAACCACGGCCACAAAAAGTACAGCGCCAGCACGACGTAAAAATTGGGCAGTGTGCGCAGCAGGCGGCGCGCATAAAAGCGTCCCAGCGCCAGACTGCCGGTGCGATTGAGCTCGCCGAAGATCTGGTTGCCGATCAGGTAGCCGGACAAGGCGAAGAACAGGTCCACCCCGATCCAGCCCACCGTGCCGATGGCGCCGAAGGTCTCCTCGCCGCTGACGAACAGCACGTAGTGGTGCAGCACCACCAGCACGATGGCCAGCGCGCGCAGGGTGTCGAGGCCGCAGTTACGGGCGTGGCCGGCGGTGTGGCCAGCGGTGTGGCCTGTGGTAGGGCTGACGGTAGGATGCATTCCGGGGCGGGATAAAAGAGAAGAAGCCAGCGAGCGCAGATGATGCCACGGCGCAGAGCGCGCGCGCCAGCAATTCCGCTAGAATTGGCATCCCCGCCTTATTCCGGTCACCCCATGCAGACTGCACACCCAATCCAGTTCAAATCGGTCGAATACACCGCCCTCGCGCCCGGCCCGCGCCTGATCGTCACGGGCGCCGTGCACGGCAACGAAACCTGCGGCACCGAGGCCATCCTGCGCCTGATCGGGCAGTTCGACAGCGGTGCGCTGGTGCTTGCCAGCGGCAGCGTCACCCTGGTCCCGGTGACCAATCCGCTGGCCTACTCGCTCGGGCAGCGCGCCGGCGAGCGCAATCTGAACCGCAACCTGTTCCCCAACACGGCGCCGCGCGACTTCGAAGACCGCGTGGCCAACTGGCTGTGCCCTTTGCTGGCGCGCCACGACGTGCTGCTCGACCTGCATTCGTTCAGCGGCCGGGGCGAGCCGTTCGTGATGGTCGGCCCGCGCGACAACACGGGAAGCCTGGAACCGTTCGCGCACGCGGCGGCGGAGCGGGCCATGGCGCGCCGGCTCGGCGTGCGCCGCTTCGTCGACGGCTGGCTGGCGACTTATGGCGCCGGGGTGCAGCGCCGCCTGGCCGCCAGCGATCCGGCCGAACGGGAACAGGTACTGCGCTATGGCATGGGCACCACCGAATACATGCGCAGCACGGGCGGCTACGCCCTGACGCTCGAATGCGGCAATCATCTGGATCCGGCAGCGCCGCAAGTGGCCTACCAGGCGGTGATGAACACCCTCGCCCATCTCGGGCTGATCGCCGCGCCCGATCCGCAGCCGGTCGCACTGGAGGCCATGGAAGCGCTGTCGATGGTAGAGGTGACGGACAAACTGCACGACGACGACCGCTTCAGCCGCGACTGGGACAGCTTCGACGCGGTCGCTTGCAATGAGCTGATCGGCACACGCGCCAACGGCACGCCGGTACTGGCGCCGTTCGATGGACGCATTCTGTTTCCGGATCCGGAATCGAAGCTGAACGAAGAGTGGTTCTACATGACCCGGACTAACCCCGCGTTCGAGCGCGAGGCGTAAGCCAGCAAGCGCATCAACCCGGCGTCAGCAGCTTCAAGCCCAGGATGCCACCGACAATCATGGCGATGCAGGCCAGGCGCATTGCGCCGGCCGGCTCGCCCAGCATGGCCATGCCGTAGATCGCCGTGCCCACGGTGCCGATGCCGGTCCACACGGCGTAGGACGTACCCAGCGGCAGATGGCGCAGCGCCAACCCGAGCATGCCGATACTGCCGAGCATCGCCGTCAGTGTCAGCAACGACGGGATGAGACGGGTGAAACCATGGGTGTATTTCAGGCCGATGGCCCAGGCGACTTCCAGCAAGCCGGCCGCGATCAAAAAAATCCAGGACATAGGCGCTTCCCCCGATTGGCTGGTCGTCCAGGCCATCCTCCGCACAAAGGCAGGGTCGTCCCTGCTGGAGAAAAAATGTGACCACAGTATAGCACCGGACCCTGCGTTACACTGGCGGATGCGCCATCGCGGCGCGCACCGTCCGCCTGCATATCCCATCACCCCGAGGAGCCACTTCATGGCCATTGCCGCCACCGTACTGATCGTCCTGAACCTGCTGTTGCATGTGTATTTTGTCGTCCTCGAGACGGTGCTGTTCAAGACGCGCGGGCGGCGCGTATTCGGGCTGACGGCGGAAAAAGCCGAGATCATGGCTCCGGCCATGTCCAACCAGGGCTGCTACAACGGCTTCCTGGTGGCGGCGCTGGCCACCGGCCTGCTGCATCCCGACCCGGCGGTGGCGCACGCGTTCATCGTGTATGGCCTGCTGTGCATCGCCGTGGCAGGCGTGTGGGGCGCGCTCACGGTCAAGCGCGTGATCGTGTTGTTCCAGACCGTGCCGGCCTTGCTCGCACTGGCGCTGCATTATTTGTCGCGCTGATGTTTTGTCGCGCTGATGTTCTGTCGCGCTGATGTTCTGTCCGCTGAGGCCAGCGCCGGCCTTGCGCCTGCAAATCGGGCCGGCCTCGGCAGCCTTTTAAAATATATCGTAAGATGACGATATTAGATTCGGAAAGACCCAATATGCAATTCGATGCCATCCATAAGTCGTTGGCCAACCCTGTGCGGCGCCAGATTCTGGCGTGGCTCAAGGAACCGCATGCCTACTTCGAGCAGCAGCACTATGGCTTCGACGTGGGTGTGTGCGCGGGACTGATCGACGCGCGCACCGGATTGTCGCAGTCGACCGTGTCGGCGCACCTGGCCAGTCTGCAAAAGGCTGGTCTGGTGACGTCGCACAAGGTCGGCCAATGGATCTTCTACAAGCGTAACGAGGACACCATCAAGGCGTTCCTCGATCATCTGAATGAACTTTAAAAGGACCTGCATGACTACCATTTTCGACCCGATCACCATTGGCGACCTCCAGCTGAACAACCGCATCATCATGGCTCCGCTGACGCGCGCACGCGCCATCGGCGGCGCCCGCGTGCCCAACGAGCTGATGGCGCACTACTACGTGCAGCGCGCCAGCGCCGGCATGATCCTGTCGGAAGCGACCTCGGTCACCGCGCAGGGCGTGGGCTACGCCGACACGCCGGGCATCTGGTCGGACGAGCAGGTCGAAGGCTGGAAGCTGACCACCGATGCGGTGCACCGCGCCGGCGGCACCATCGTGCTGCAGCTGTGGCACGTGGGCCGCATCTCGGACCCGTCGCTGCTCGATGGCGACGCACCGGTGGCGCCGAGCGCGATCGCGGCCAAGGGCCACGTCAGCCTGCTGCGCCCAGAGCGCCCCTATCCGGTGCCGCGCGCGCTGGAGCTTGACGAAATCGCCGGCGTGGTGGCGGCCTACCGCAAGGGCGCCGAAAACGCCAAGGCGGCCGGTTTCGACGGCGTGGAAGTCCACGGCGCCAACGGCTACCTGCTCGACCAGTTCCTGCAAGACAGCAGCAACAAGCGCACCGACATCTACGGCGGCTCGATCGAAAACCGCGCCCGCCTGATGCTGGAAGTGACCGACGCCTGCATCGAGGTGTGGGGCGCCGGCCGCGTGGGCGTGCACCTGTCGCCACGCGCCGATGCGCACGACATGGGCGACTCGGACCTGAAAGCCACCTTCGGCTACGTGGCGCGCGAGTTGGGTAAACGCGGCATCGCGTTCATCTGCGCCCGCGAAGGCCTGGGCGAAGACCGTCTGGGACCGTACCTGAAGCAGCAATTCGGCGGCGTCTACATCGCCAATGAAAAGCTGACCAAGGACAGCGCCAGCGCGCTGGTGGAATCGGGCGAAGCCGACGCGGTGGCGTTCGGCCAGTGGTTCATCGCCAACCCCGACCTGCCGCGCCGCCTGAAAAACAGCGCGCCACTGAACGCGGCGCGCCCGGACAAGTTCTATGGCGCGACGGCCGAAGGCTACACCGACTATCCGGCGCTGACGGCGTAATCGGAGTAATCGGCGTAATCGGCGCAATCGGCGCAATCGGCAAATACGGGCGTAGCAACGACGCCCCTATTCCACCACCGCCCTGAACTAGCCGTCCTCGCGCAGGCGAGGACCCATGCCACCGCTGCACAGAGACGGCATGGGTCCGCCTGCGCGGGGACACGGTGCTACTGACAGTAGCTGGAATAGCGTCACTTCGTGCGATACATTCTTACAGCTTCGCCAGATACTGCTCATATAAGCCATACATCCCGCCGAACCCCTGCTCCATCGACGCGTGCCCGGACTTGAAGGTCTGCAGCTCGATCTCGCCCGCGTCCTTCGGCGTCGACACCAGCGTCATCCGGGTCTTGCCACCCTCCTCGGTCAACGTGATGGTGTTGCTCACCTCCAGCGGCCAGGTCGGCGCCATCGGGTGGCTGATCCGGTTCCCTTCGGCGTCGGAAAAACCGTTCACGAACACCAGCCGCTCCGGCGCTGCAATCTCCAGATAGTCGAACAAGCCATACATCTCGGCGCCCGGTGCGAAGCGCATACAGTACAAGAACTGCCCGCCCGCGCGCGGCTCATTGCGCAGCACTTCGATCGTGCAGCCGGCCGGCCCCCACCATTTCTGCAGGTGCTCGGTCTCGGTCATGGTGCGGAACACCAGTTCGCGCGGCGCGTCGAACTCACGCGTGAGGGTAAAACTGACGTCGGTGTCGCTCATCTCTGCTCCTTCAATCGGTTAAAAAATGGTAGTTTACATAGTATTGCAAAAATGTCTGCCTTGGTGAGCGCAGTGATGCGCGCGAGCGAAAAAGCCGATCACGGTGGATTGCCATATACTTAGCAACCTAACCTTGACGCAACATTCATCCGCATTCATGCACTCCGATCCAGCCCCGGCCCAGGCCGACCCGATGCCCGCCGCGCTGCTCGCCACTGCGGTCAACGCGGTCGACACCTGCGTGGCGATCCTGCACGGACCGGAGATGCGCTTCATCTTTGTCAATCGCGCCTATCAGGCAATCAGCCCTGACATCCCGATGCTGGGCCAGCGCTTCTGCGACGTCTTTTTCGATGCGCATTACGCCGGCACCATGCAGCACATGCTGGACGTGCTACGCACCGGCACGCCCTGGCGCATCGAACGCTACCACTCGGCCATACCGTCCGACCCGAACGCCTGCTGGGAAGGCGAAACCGTGCGGGCGGAAGGCGCTGGCGATGGCGAACCCGCATCCCTGGTCGTCATCGTGCGCAACGTGACGGCCACCGCGCGCATGGAGCAAGCCCTGGCGCGCAGCGAAGAGAACCTGCGCCGTGCCAATGCCACACTGCGCCGCACCATCGACAGCATCACGGACGGGCTGCTGGTGCTCGACCGGGACTGGCGCTACACGCTGGTGAGCGACCGCGCCGCGGCCATGGTGGGCATGGCGGTGGAGGACATGCTGGGAGGGTGCGTCTGGGAGCTGTTCCCGAAATCGGTGGGCACGCGTTTCTACGACGGGTATCACGCGGCCATGGCCACCGGAGAGCCGGTCCATTTCTGCGAGTATTACCCGGCGCCGCTGGATATCTGGCTCGAATGCCATTGCTACCCGTCGGCCAACGAGCTGACCGTGGCGTTTCGCGACGTGACCGCGCAGCGCCGTGCCGACGACGCGCTGCGCAAAAACACGGCGCTGATCAAGGCGATCAGCGACACCTCGTCGGACGTTATCTTCGCCAAGGACCGCGACGGGCGCATGCTGTTCGCCAACCCGGCCACCTTGACCCTGATCGGCAAACCGCTGGACCAGGTGCTGGGTAACACCGATGCCGATCTGCTGGGCGACGCCGAAGCCGCCCGCGCCGTCATGGACAACGACCGGCGCGTGATGGACTCGGGTACGCCCGAAGAAGTCGAGGAGCGGGTGCCCATGCCCGACGGCCAGGAGCGCACCTGGCTGTCCTGGAAAGTACCCTACCGCGACGATAGCGACCGCATCGTCGGCCTGCTGGGCATCTCGCGCGATATCACCGACCGCAAACGGGACGAGGAGAATCTGCGCGAGTCGAATCACCGCAAGGATGAATTTTTGGCCATGCTGGCGCACGAACTGCGCAACCCGCTGGCGCCCATCACCACCGGCGCGCAGCTGCTGGAACTGTTCGCCCATGACGAACAGCGGGTGCGCAAGGCCAGCAAGATCATTTCGCGCCAGGCCGCCCACATGGTCGAACTGGTGGACGACCTGCTGGATGTGTCGCGCGTCACGCGCGGCCTGATCGAACTGCAGAAGGACGATATCGACATCAAGCTGGTGATCGCCGCCGCCATCGAGCAGGCGCGCCCGCTGATCGAAGCGCGCAGCCACGAGTTCGTCTCGCGCATGGCGTCTAGCCACGTGCTGGTGCACGGCGACAGTACCCGGCTGGTGCAGGCCTTCGTCAACGTCTTGAACAACGCGGCCAAATATACCCCTGCGGGCGGCCAGATCACGCTGGCGATGGAGGTCGACCACGACTTTGTGACCATCTGCGTCGACGACAACGGCGTAGGCATGAAGCCTGAACTGCTGCCCAAGGTATTCGATCTGTTCAGCCAGGGCGAGCGCACGCCCGACCGCGCGCAGGGCGGCCTGGGACTGGGCCTGGCGCTGGTGCGCAGCATCGTCGAGATGCACGGCGGGCGCGTGCAAGCACGCAGCGCAGGCCTGGGAAAGGGCAGCACGCTCGTGGTCGAATTGCCACGCCTGCCGGACGACGCCGCGCGGGACGACTCGGCGGCCATCCTGCCGGCCACCGCGCCCCGTGTACAACCACGCTCCATCATGGTGGTCGACGACAATCAGGATGCGGGCGAGTCGCTGGCCTCATTGCTGCAAGCGCTGGGACATAAGGTCAAGGTGTGCACGACCAGCCATGCGGCGCTGGATGCCGCCCGCGCGCTGGCGCCGGACGTGTTCATTCTCGATATCGGCTTGCCCGACATGGACGGCTACCAGCTGGCTCGCGCCCTGCGCGCCCAGCCGGCCGGCGCCGCCGCCACGCTGATCGCCCTGACGGGGTACGGCCAGCCGAACGACATCGCCACGGCCAAGGCGGCGGGATTCGACGAGCATTTCGTCAAGCCGGTCAATCTCGACCGCCTGACCAAGGTGCTGCAAGGGCCGTTCTAGGCACCTGCTGCGCTCAATGTCGACAAGGGGGGCGCTTTTGCAACGGAATCGCGCGGCACCAGCGGGCAATCCATCTTGATGTTGTTGCGCCGCGCCGGCGCGCCGGGCAGCACCTGGGCGATCAGCGTCTCGGCAGCCCAGCGTCCCATCTCGTAATTGGGCAGCAGCACCGTGGTCAGTGGCGGATGGGTGTAGCGCGCCAGATCCTGGTCGTCGTAGCCCACGATCGACAGTTGGCGCGGCACCTCCAGCTTCAGCTCGCGCGCCGCGTCGATGGCACCGACGGCCATCAGATCGTTGGCGCAGAACAGCGCCGTGGGCGGATTGGGCTGGGACAGCAGCGACATGGCGTGCTCGTAGCCGTTGGCCACCTGCCAGTCGCCGGCCCGCACCAGCGCCGGATCGTAGGCAATGTCGGCCGTGGACAGCGCCTGGCGGTAGCCCTTGGCGCGCCCGGTCGCCGCTTCCAGCCAGGTTTCGCCGTTGATGAAGCCGATGCGCCGGTGGCCCGCTTCGATCAGGTGCATGGTGGCGGCGTACCCGCCCAACACCTCGCTGGGCAGCACCGAGGCATGGCCGCACTCCTTGGCGTGGCAGTTCAGCAGCACCGTGGGCGTGTTGGCCTTGGCCAGCGCCGGCGGCAGGATCGCCGCGCGCGTGAAGATGGTCGCGTAGATCACCCCGAGCAGCGCGGGATCGGCCAGCATCTGCGCCAGGATCGCCGCTTCCAGCTGCGGCTCGCTGCGTCCGGCGAACACCGCCAGCAGGCAGTCATGGTCCCAGGCGGCGTTGCTGGCGCCGTCGATGGTCTGCATGGTGTGCGGGCTGGTGGACAGTTCATCGGTCAGGTAGACGATCAGGCGCCGTTCGTGCGGACCGGCGCCGCGCCGCTGGCGCGTGAGCGGATAGCCGATCGTCCTGGCGATGCGCAGCACCGCGTCGCGCGTGGCGACGGACACTTTACTGCCCGGCACATCGTTGAGCACCAGCGACACGGTCGATTGCGACACCCCCGCCTGTTTGGCGATATCGGTCATGGTGGGACGGCGGGTGGCGGTCATGGTGTGCCGGAAAGTAGTTGAGAGCCAAGGCAACATATCACTAAACCGTTGCCAACGGCAACTCTCAGCGGGACAGGCGCAGGCACGCCGGTGCCGTATGGCCGCCCGCTGCGGCAAGGCCGGCATGGCCATGGCGAACAGGAGCTGGCGCCCGCGAACGCGCAGCGGCGAGACGCGTAGACGCGCTGACGTGTAGACGTGTAGACGTGTAGACGTGTAGACCCGAACGCGGCCATCAGGCTGGTGACGATGCGATGACCGTGCCCAGCAGCGCCACCAGCGCGCTGTTAAACAGCCAGCGCGGTACGCCGCCGGCGGCGAACACCCTGGCGAATGCCTTCAGGTGTCAAACGCTTCCTGCCCCAGCCTGCGCTACGGCGTGTGGACCACCCGGCCGGGCGGTCCGACGGTGCCTGGCAGGTCTTCCGGCCCCGGACTGCCCGGCGCCATCACCACTTCGTGCGCCAGCGCGTCGGCGATGCCGCCCACCCGCATCCATTCCAGCGGCACTTCCTCGCCGCGCTTATCGCGCCAGGTCTCGCTGTGCCCCAGCGGATCGACATACCAGTCGTGCAAGCTCGCTTCCGGCCCGCGGGTGGCGCGCGCCAGCAGTTCGATGGGCGCCTTGGGCACGCGCAGCTCGGTCAGCAGGCCGTTCTTTTCCAAAAAGGTGTCGGTCAGCTGGGTGTAGCAAAAGCCCGAGAGCGGCTTGCAGCGGTGGATCGCCGCCATCAGCGTGGTGTAGCGCGCCAGCAGTTCGTCGCCATCTTTTGCGATCGAATAGCCCCAGCCCTTGGGGTCCTTGTCGTCCATGCAGGCGATGCCGCCGAACTCGGACAGGAACAGCGGTTTGTTCAGGCCAGTGAAGCCGTCGATGACCAGGCGCCGGCGCGCCGGGCGCACGTGCTCCAGCGTATAGGCCAGGTGTTCTCGGGTGCCGTAGCGGCTGTACAGTTCTTCCGGATCGGCGTGGTAATCGTGGACGTTGACGAAGTCGCCGCACGGCATCTCCCAGCCGTCGTTGCCGACCACGGGGCGCGAGCCGTCCAGCGCGCGTGTGAGGTGGTACAACGCGCGCACGAAGTCGACCTGGCGCCGGTCGTACATGAGCTCCGGCACACCCCACGACTCGTTGGTCGGCACCCAGGCCACAATGCACGGGTGTGACACGTCGCGCTCGACCAGCTCCTTCCACTCCTCCACCACGCCGTGCACGGTTTCGCTGGAGAAGCCATACGCCGACGGCATTTCGGCCCACACGCACAGGCCCAGCACGTCGCACCAGTACAGCCAGCGCGGGTCTTCCGACTTCTGGTGCTTGCGCGCGCCATTGAAGCCCAGCCGCTTGATCAGCAGTACATCGTCGCGCAGCTGCTCGGACGAGGCCACCATCAGGCTGTCGGGCCAGTAACCCTGGTCGAGCACCATGCGCATGTAGTAGGGGCGGCTGTTGAGCAGGAAGCGCTCGCCTTCCACCCCCACCGTGCGCAGCGCCGTGTAGCTGGTCACGTGGTCCAGCACCAGGCCGTCGGCCGCGTGCAGCGAGATCTCGGCGCCGATCAGCTGCGGGCTTTCGGGGCTCCACATCCAGTGCGCGCGGGCGTCGTCGATGCCCGGATCGGGCAGCTGGAAGATGCGCGACAGGCGCTGGCCGGTCAGCAAGCAGCGGTCGGACACCAGCACCCGCTCGCCCAGCCGCAGCGTGACGTTGACGGTGGCGTCCTGCGGCATGTGCGACACGTCGGCGTCGAGCCGGATCTGCCACGAGGCCACGTCGGCGGTCCAGCGCAGGCGCGAGATATGCGAGTAGGCCACTTTTTCCAGCCACACGGTGCGCCAGATGCCAGTGGTGCGCGGGTACCAGATGGAATGGGGTTCGAGCTCCCAGTCCATCTTGCCGCGCACCTTGTGCATGTCGTGCGGGTCGTCTTCGGCCTGGACCACGATTTCCAGGCCCGGGCCGTCGAGGTAGCGCGTCACGTCGATGGAGAACGGGCTGTGCCCGCCCTTGTGTTCGATCGCGAAACTGCCGTTGATCCACACGCGGGCGCGGTGGTTGACGGCGCCGAAGTGCAGCATCAGGCGCTCGTCGGAATTGGGGTGCAAGTCGTCGTCGAGGCCGACCACGCGGCGATACCACACGCGGCGCCGGAAGCCCTGATCGTGCAGGCCGCTGGCTTTGGCTTCGGGAGGAAATGGAACAGTGATGGTGCGGTCGAACGGCACGGTGGCCGGTTCGTAATAGACGGCGTCATCGTCTAGCATGGCTTGCCATGGCCCATCGAGATTGAGCCATTGGGTACGCCGGAGTTGCGGGCGGGGGTGATCCACGTTGTCGTCCTTTGTGGGAACGCTGGCTGACAGCAGAGAATTAATATTACCAGTAATAGTTTTTCCTGTATCGCGATTCGCACCGTGATTGCGCCCCGCTTGCCGCAGCCGTGACGAGAGTTTGATTGCAGGGGGCGGCTCACCGTGACGGACGAGAACGTGGCGCGTTGCTAGTGACCGTCGTCGAATAGCACCGCCAGCCCGGCCTGCACGGGGTTATCGTAGCAGTTGTCTGGCGCGCCTGGTTGAAACTTGACGTCGACGGTACTTGCCTTATGGACGCGAGCGCGCCAGCACCTCGGCTATGTTTGTTTGGTCCAGATCCGTCTTCTAGGCGGCAGCGTTACTCCGTTTATAGTGAGCCAGCCTGCGGCTTGGCGCGCATCAACTGCACCCAACCAGAGAAAGCGGCTAGCGCGCAATTGTCGCCGATATACCAGACGTTCAAGAGGAACGAAAAGTAGAGTTAACTGGAACCAGTTACAGCTCCACCGGAGTTCGGTATTGCAGACTCGCGACGCCGCAGAGCATTGAGGGATTGCCAAATTTCGGCCCGCAGCTTCACGCGCTGAGCCATTTCTTCTGTCGGGATTGCAAAATAGAAGTTGATCATGTCGATGACTGTGATGTACCCCGCCTTCATTTCGGTGTGGAAGCGCCATCGCTGGCCGAAACCAAGCGAGCGTTCAAGAGCAACAAAAAGCCCCGCTGCGGCGGAGAGCATGGGTGGAACCCACGGATCAAATACTTCAACGACCTTTCCAGATAATACGGTGACTGCCGCTGTCAGCAGACAGGGTAGCCACGGTGCCGACGTTGTACAACCATCCGTCCAAGAAAGTGCGATGCGCTTTTACCGACTTCTCCAGACTGTTTATGATTGCTTGAAACGACTCCCACTCGCGCTTGTATTCCTCTTCGGTCATTGTTACCTCCTGCGGCGAAAATCACTAACGGGCTATCGTCACCTCTTGGCTGACGGTAGTGCTTTTTGTTATAAATAAGATAATAAATATATTGCGTCAACGAGCAGCAGGGTTCGACATTCGTCAAATTGGCGGTACCTTGGTTCGCCATGAGCGCCTTGCATCCCGCGCGAAATCGCTCAGCAGATTGCGCCCGTGACACATGAAGTGGATAGGCTATTCCTTCGTCATCACGTTCACCTCGGCGCCCACTTATGGAAGCAGGTTTATTCGTTAATGATCAACAGGTCGGAGCGAGTGGTGAAAACGCGGCAGTTGCGCGGCATTGCGGCAACGGTCCTCAAAGAAAATACGCGTAGCCGAGTGGTTAATCTCCCCCGCCACCGCCACCGCAGCCGCCGCCGCCACAGCTGCTGCCATCTCCCCCGCCTCCGCCACCCCCGTCGCAGCTGACGCTGCCGCAGGACGCGCCGCTTGACCCGCAGCCGCTGCCGTCGCCGCGCTGGCGCTGCTGCATCAGTTCCTCGTGGCGCGCGTAGTCGGACTGGCCGATCAGCCCTGCCGCCAGCAGCGCAGTCGGCGCCAGGGCGGACTGGGGCAATCCGGGGAATCCCGGAACACCGCGACTGTCGATGCGCGAGCACTCGATCTGGCCGCGTACCACGACGTAGGCGTAACCGTCCGGCATGCGCAGCCTGCGGTCGGCGGCAAACAGCTTGGGAAGTTCCGGCCCCTCGGGATTGATGCCTTCGCGCTTCCTGGCCGCCACCAGGCAGTTGGCCAGTCCGACGCCCATCGGCACCGGCATCGCTGCCGTTTCCAGGTGCGGGATCGTCCCGCCGAAGTGCTTCTCGCAGAAGGCGTCCAGGCTGGCCGGCGACATGCGCAGCCAGGCGTGCCACACCGAGTCGGCCGCCTTCGACGGCAAGGCGCACGCCTGGCTACCGGGCCGCACGCAGCCGAAGAACGTCAGCAGCGCATCGGCGGCGACGGCGAAAAAAAAGGCATCCCGTGGGATGCCTTCGAATTCGAGGTGCGCCGTACTTTTCCAGCAGGGGTAAAGCCCGGAGGGGATATCGGCCAGCGCCATGCGGTTGCGTGAGGTGTCGCAAAAGCGCCGGGCGCGGTAAGCATTGACGGGGGTAAGCAGCATCTTCAACATGTTATGGTCTCCTTTATTATTGATTTTATTGTGTCCATGCTGCCAGCGCTTGATGACAGCTTGATGACAGCGCGTCTGCGCGGGGCGACGTCTGTTTAAAGCAACACGCCCCCGGCTCGCGCCGACGCACCGATCGCATCGACACCGATGGCATCGATTCACGCCACATTGTCTTGCGAGCCCTGCTCTTAGAAAGTGTTCTCTTAGTACGTTTTATATGGCAGGAATTTGCCGCTCATCACGATGCGGACCCGGTCGCCCTTCGGATCGTTCTCGCGCGTCAGGTCCATATTGAAGTCGATCGCGCTCATGATGCCGTCGCCGAACTCCTCGTTGATCAGAGACTTGAAGGTGGTGCCGTACACGCTGATCAGTTCATAGAAGCGGTAGATGAGCGGATCGGTCGGCACGGGCGTTGGCAGCGAGCCTTTGTAAGGCACAATCTGCAATTGGGCGACAGCTTCGGCCGGCAGGTCGAGCGCTTCGCCGACGGCTCTGGCTTGTTGTTCGGTCAGCGTCATCTGGCCGAGCAGCGCAGCGGTGCTCCATTCCTTGCTGTGACCGACGATCTCAGCCAGTTGGGCCCAGGTGTACTTCTTCATTACCTTGCGTGTAACGATCAGGTCGGTGACTTCTTCGCGATTCATCGTGCTGTTCCTCTGTCGATTGATGGACGCCGTCGATGGCGACGGCTACCACTCTATAAGCAATCGCAATGCCAGCAGCATATCGAGCATCAGGGATGGCGACGCCGCGGGGTGCACGGGAATCTCGCACCGGCTTGCGGCAAACCTGCACCAAGCCGGTGCCGCCAAGGCCCGCCTGGAGGATCCGCCAACCTGGTGCGAAGCGCACCGCAGCGGGCCTGAGTACAACGGCTTGGGAACCCGTCGATCAGGGCCGGCTGGTGTCCGCATCCAGCAAACCCTGCTGCCGGATGAATGCCACCACCGCCGCCACCCCGTCGCCGCTGCGCAGGTTGGTGAACAAGAACGGCCGCTCGCCGCGCTGGCGCTTGGCGTCCTGCGCCATGATGTCCAGATTGGCGCCCACGTGCGGCGCCAGGTCGGTCTTGTTGATGATCAGCAGATCGGAACGGGTGATGCCCGGGCCGCCCTTGCGCGGAATCTTCTCGCCGCCGGCCACATCGATCACGTACAGCGTCAAGTCCGACAACTCGGGGCTGAAGGTGGCGGCCAGGTTGTCGCCACCGGACTCGATCAGGATCAGGTCCAGGTCGGGAAAATCGGCCTGCATGCGCGAGATGGCTTCCAGGTTGATCGAGGCATCTTCGCGAATGGCCGTGTGCGGGCAGCCGCCCGTCTCCACGCCCATCAGCCGCTCGGCCGGCAGCGCATTGGCGCGCAACAGGATCTCCATGTCCTCGCGGGTGTAGATGTCGTTGGTGATGACAGCCATGTCGTAGTCGTCGCGCATGGCCATGCACAGCTTTTCGCACAGCGCCGTTTTGCCGGAACCAACCGGGCCGCCGATACCGACGCGCAGGGGATTTGAAGTCATGTAGTTTCCAGTACTGTTGAATGATTTTTCGGCATGGGCTGACAGATTGCCAGCCCTTTCAGGATCGGTACAGCCGCCCGTGCTGCACCTCGTGGCGCATCGACAGCATGGCCAGCCCCGGCGACCAGTTCGACATGGCGTCGTCGCTGACGGTGCGCGCATGCTCGGCGGCCGCCTCCAGCTCGGGCCGCAGCGACAGCAGCATGCGCTGCCCGGCCACCTGCCCCAGCGGCACCGACTTGACGCACACCAGCACCTGGTTCTCGACCCACGAAAACAGCATCGCCAACAGCGCTTCCTCGTGCGGCACCTCCAATGCCGACACGGCGCAGGCAAAGGCGGCCGGCAGCGACACTTCGTCGCCCAGCGGCTTGACGTCGGCCACGCCCAGTTCGGCGATCAGGCGCGTGAGCGAAAAGCCCATCTGAATGGTCTCGGCGCGAAATTCCGCCGTTTCGCGCGAGGCCAGGAAGCGCTCGCTCCACAGCTGCACGGCGCTGTCGTCGCCAGCCTCGAAGGCCTTGAGCAAGCGCCACAGCAGCGGCGCATCCCACTGCGCCATCACTTCATGCAGGTGGCGCACGATCCACACGCGCGCCGTGTCGGCGTCGTGCACGATGCCGCTTTCGAGCGCCGCTTCCAGCGCCTGCGAATAGCTGTAGCCGCCGATCGGCAAGGCGGGACTTGCGAACTGCAGCAGGTGCAGCAGCGCGGCAGCGTTCATGATTCGGCCGGGTCGCCAGGGCGGTGGATCTTCTGGCGCAGCGGCACGGGCGCCAGCAGGCTGTCGCTGCCGTGGCCGTGGCCATGCCCGTGCCCGCCGCCGGAGTACGCGCCGGACTCCGGTTCGAACGGCGCGCTCTCCTGCTCCACATGGGCGCCAAGTCCCTCGACCATCCCCTTCAGGATCGGATCGACGCGGATGCGCAGGAAACCGTCGCCGATCTGCGTCTGCGTGTGCCGGTTCCCCAGGTGGAACGCGCAGCGCGCCAGCATGAACGGCGTGTCGCAGCGCACCACGTAGGTCGGCTCGCTGGCCGCCACCACGCGCACCACGCGCTTGTCTTCGCCAGTGAGCAGGTCGCCGTCGCGCAGCACGGTGCCGCGCACGGTAAACAGCGCGACTTCCTCGCCGGACGTCAGGCGCGCGCGCAGGCGGCATTTTTCGCGCTGGTCGTAAGGCAGCACCAGTTCGCCGTCGACCGGGGCGCTCCCTTCTATCTTGGTATGCAGTGTCAGCATGGTTCCCTCAACTCGGATTCGGATAAGTCATATATCGTTTTTTTTAAAACAAGCGCTCTTAAAACAAGCGCTTTTAAAACAAAAAATAGCGCTGCGCCATCGGCAGCACCACCGCCGCTTCGCACACCAGCAGCTGCCCGTCGGCGCGCACCTCATACGTTTCCGGGTCCACGTCCATGTGCGGCGTGGCGCCGTTGTGGATCATGTCGCGCTTGCGCAGGCCGCGCGTGGCGCGGATCGGTATCAAGGTCTTGTTCAGCCCCAGCTGCTTGCCGATGCCGGCGTCGTACGCGGCCTGCGAAACGAAGGTGAACGACTTTTTCAGGCCGCCGCCAAAGGCGCCGAACATCATCCGGTAATGCACCGGCTGCGGCGTTGGAATCGACGCGTTGGGGTCGCCCATCTGGGCCGCGGCGATCATGCCGCCCTTGAGTATCATCGACGGCTTGACGCCGAAAAAGGCCGGCTTCCACAGCACGATGTCGGCGATCTTGCCCACTTCCAGCGAGCCGACCACGTGCGAGACGCCGTGCGTGATGGCCGGGTTGATGGTGTACTTGGCGATGTAGCGCTTGACGCGGAAGTTGTCGCTGCGCGAACTGTCGGGCGCCAGCGGGCCGCGCTGCTGCTTCATCTTGTGCGCCGTCTGCCAGGTGCGCATGATCACTTCACCGACCCGGCCCATGGCCTGCGAGTCGGACGACATCATGGAAATGGCGCCCAGGTCGTGCAGAATGTCTTCGGCGGCGATGGTCTCGCGGCGGATGCGCGACTCGGCGAACGCCACGTCTTCGGCAATCGACGGATCGAGGTGATGGCACACCATCAGCATGTCCAGGTGTTCGTCGAGCGTATTGACGGTGAACGGGCGGGTCGGATTGGTGGACGACGGCAGCACGTTCTCCTGTCCCACCGCGGCGATGATGTCGGGCGCGTGCCCGCCCCCGGCGCCTTCGGTGTGGAAGGTGTGGATGGTGCGGTCCTTGAACGCGGCCAGCGTGGTCTCCAGAAAGCCGCCTTCGTTGAGGGTGTCCGAGTGCAGCGCCACCTGGATGTCGAAGCGCTCGGCCACATCAAGGCAGTTGTCGATGGCCGCCGGCGTGCTGCCCCAGTCTTCATGCAGCTTCAGGCCGATGGCGCCGGCCAGGATCTGCTCTTCCAGCGGGCCGGGCAGGCTGACATTGCCCTTGCCCATGAAGCCCAGGTTCATGGGAAATGCGTCGGCCGCGCCCAGCATGGAGTGCAAATGCCATGGGCCCGGCGTGCAGGTGGTGGCGGCCGTGCCCACGGCCGGGCCGGTGCCGCCGCCCATCATGGTAGTCACGCCGCTCATCAGGGCTTCCTCGATCTGCTGCGGGCAGATGAAGTGGATGTGCGTGTCGACCCCGCCGGCGGTGACGATCATGCCTTCGCCCGCGATGATCTCGGTGGCCCCGCCGATGGACATCGTCACCCCGGGCTGGATGTCCGGGTTGCCGGCCTTGCCGATGGCGGCGATCAGGCCGTTTTTCAGGCCGATGTCTGCCTTGACGATGCCCCAGTGATCGACGATGACGGCGTTGGTGATCACCGTGTCCATGACCTCGGCGTGCAGGCGCTGCGACTGGCCCATGCCGTCGCGGATCACTTTACCGCCGCCGAATTTGACTTCTTCGCCGTAGATGGCGTAGTCGCGTTCGATTTCGATATACAGGTCGGTGTCGGCCAGCCGGATGCGATCGCCCGTGGTGGGGCCGTACATGTCGGCGTAAGCCTGGCGTGAAATGGTCGGCATCAGTGCTTGTCTCCGTGCGGTGGCAGCTGGCCCGAGACCAGTGCATTGAATCCATAGACGATCCGGTCGCCGGCCAGCGCCACCAGTTCCACGGTGCGCTGCTGGCCCGGCTCGAACCGGACGGCGGTGCCGGCGGCGATATTGAGGCGCATGCCGATCGCATCGCTGCGGGCAAATTTGAGCGCCGTATTCACTTCGAAAAAGTGAAAATGCGAGCCGACCTGGATCGGCCGGTCGCCGCTGTTGGCCACCACCATGGTGCGGGTGGCGCGGCCTTCGTTTAAGGTGATCTCGCCGTCTTCCAGCAGGTATTGACCCGGTATCATCGCGTCTCCTTCGGTCAGGGAATAGGGTTGTGGACGGTCACGAGCTTGCTGCCGTC
>CALRYE020000105.1:0-21817 GCA_943372275.1 Janthinobacterium lividum | reverse complement strand
GCCGCCGCCGCCGCCGCAGGCGGCAAGGGCCAGCAGCAGGCAGGTGGTGCTCAGCAGACGAAGTTGGGGCGCGTGGGTGCGTTGGCGAAAGGTGGGGGTGGGCAGCATGTTAAGTCCTGATCATCAGTGGATGGTAAGTAGGCGTGGCGTGACCGCTCAGCGTGTCGACAGGCGGTCGGCGACGATCTTGGGCGTAATAAATACCAGTAATTCGGTCTTGTTGTTGGTCCGCGAGGTGCTTTTGAACAGGTTGCCGATCACCGGCAGGTCGCCCAGCAGCGGCACCTTGGTCACATTGTTGGTTTCGGACTGCTGGTAAATGCCGCCCAACACCACCGTGCCGCCGTTTTCGACCATTACCTTGGTCATCACGTGCTGGGTGTTGATGGCGAAACCGGCGCGCGTCTCGTCGCCCTTGGAATCCTTGTTGACGTGGACTTCCAGCACCACGTTGCCGTCCGGAGTGATCTGCGGCGTCACTTCCAGGCGCAGGTTGGCCTTTTTCCAGGCGATCGAGGTGGCCCCGCTGCTGGTGGCGACCTGGTACGGCAGTTCGATGCCCTGCTCGATGACGGCGATGTTCTTGTCTTCGGTGACCACGCGCGGGCTGGAGATGATCTTGCCGCGCCCGTCCGCTTCCAGCGCCGACAGTTCCAGGTTCAGGAAGCGGTTGGCCGCGGCCGAGAACAGGCTGGCCGCCAGCGACGCCGCCGAGGAGCCGTTGATGCCGGCCGCCGGCAGGTTGAGCAAGGTGGTGTTGGTGTAGGCGTCGCCCGTATCCGGGGTCTGGCCGGTGACCTGACCGACCCCGACCAGGTTGCCGCCGATGGCGACACGCTCGTTGCCGCGCACGGCGTAGCCGGCGTCGCCGCCGCGCAGGTTGCGCAGGTCGGCAAAGCCGATCTTGGCGCCCAGGTTGCGGGCGAAGCCGTCGTTGGCTTCGACCAGGCGCGCTTCCACCAGCACCTGCTTGGAGGCGATGTCGGTCTTGAGGATGAGCTTACGCACGTCCTCGATCTTGGACGGGATGTCGGTGACGAACAGCTGGTTGGTGCGGGCGTCGATGATGGCGCTGCCGCGGCGCGACAGCAGGCGGTTGGTGTTGCCGGACGAGCCGGCGCCGGGCGTGGCCGGGGCGCCGCCGGCGGCGTCGGCGCCACCGCCGCCGCCGCTGCCGCCGTCGATGCCGAACACGCTGCGGAACGATTCGGCCTTCTGGTAATTGAGCTGAAAGATTTCCGAGCGCAGCGGCTCGAGGTCGGCGATCTGGGCGCGCTGCTCCAGTTCCAGCTTTTCCTTGGTCAGCAGTTCATCCTTGGGCGCGATCCACAGCACCGTGCCGTTCTTGCGCATGTCCAGGCCCTTGGCCTGCAGCACCACGTCGAGCGCCTGGTCCCACGGCACATCTTTCAGGCGCAAGGTCAGGTTGCCGCTGACCGAATCGCTGGTGATGATGTTCAGGCCGGAAATATCGGCAATGGCTTGCAGCGCCGCGCGCACTTCCACGTTCTGGAAATTGAACGACAGTTTCTCGCCGCGGTAGCCCTGGGTGCCCTGGGTCAGCTTGTTGGGGTCTTCCTTGATCGGCTTGACGTCGATGACCAGCTGGGTGTCGCTCTGGTAGACCGACTGCTCCCACAGGCCGCGCGCCTCGACCGTCAGGCGCACGTTGTCGCCCTGCGGCACGGTGGTGATCAGCGACACGGGCGTGCCGAAATCGGTCACGTCCAGGCGGCGGCGCAAGGTTTCCGGCAAGCCCGTGCGGAGGAAATCGACCACCACCGTGTTGCCCACCTGGCGCACGTCGACGCCGACCTGGCTGTTGGGCAGGTCGACCACCACGCGGCCTTCGCCGTTGGCGCCGCGGCGGAAGTCCAGATCGCGCAGCAGTTGCCGCGCGGCCGGCGCGCCGGCGCGCGCCGCAGCCGGGGCGGCCAGCACCGGCAGGCCGGCGCTGTCGACCGCCTGGGCCACCGCACCCGAGCCTTCGACGGTGACGATGACGGACTTGCCGTCGATGGCCGTTGCATAATTGAGGGCGCGCTTCAGATTGAGCACCAGGCGCGTGCGTTCGCCCGCCTGCACCACGTTGGCGGCGCGCACGTCGCCCAGGTTGATGTCCTGGGTGCTCTTGCCGGTGCCGTTGGCGGTGGCGCCGAAGTCGAGCGCGATGCGGGTCGGATTGGTGATCGAAAAGCCGATCGGCAGCTTGGCGGGAGCGTTCTTCAGCGCCACGTTGACCACCACGTTGGAGCCTTGCTGGTGCGCCGTGATCGATTCGATCGCGTTGAGCTCCTGGGCGGTCACGGCGCGCGCGCCGGCCACCAGGGCGATCATGGCGCCCAGGCGAAGTACCGTGCCCAACAGGGCGGCGGGGCCGTTCAAGTTCAATGCGATCATTTTTTGAGCTCCTTGCTTTCTTGCAGCTCCAGCTGCGAGGTGCGTTCCACCCATTCGCCGCCGGCATCCTGCACCGTTTCCTTGATAGCGATGACCGTTTCGGTCACGCTGGTCACCTGGCCGTAGTTCTGGCCCAGGCGTTGCCCGACTTTGACCTGGTGCACCGACCGGTCGATTTGCAGCAGGCCGTAATTGACCCCGCTTTTTTGCATCGTGCCCACCATGCGCATGGTGTCGAGCGGGAAGCTTTCAAGAAATTCCTTGGGACGCTTGCTGTCCGGCTTGAACGGGCTGTCTTCCTTCTCGGCCGCGCGCGCCAGTTCGCCCAGCAGCTTGCTGGCGTTGTACGGGTCGACCTCGTCGCGCGCCGTGTAGGCGAAGGGAATGAAGGTTTTCGGCTCGGTCAGCGGCGTCACCTGGGGCTTGGTGTCGCGCTTGATCTGGTCCATCCAGGAATTGACTTCCTTGACGTCGCTGTCGCTGCAGCCTGCGAGCAGGCCCAGCAGCAAAGGCGCCATGAGGAGCGGCTTGAGGCGAATGGATTGAAGGATCATTTGGCCGCTCCCTTGTCCTTGGCCTTCTTGTCGCGCTCGGCCTTGGCCTTGCGCGCGGCGGCCGCTTCTTCCGGATCGAGGTAGCGGAACGTCTTGGCCACCGCGTCCAGCGTGAGCACGCCGTCTTTGCTGGTCAGGGCCATGTTGTTGAGCGTGACGATGCGCGGCAGGTTGGCCATGTCGCCGGCGAATGCGCCCAGGTCGTGGTAGCTGCCGGTGACCTTGATGTCGATGGGCAGCTCGGCGTAGTAATCCTTGACCACCACCTGGCCCGGCTTGAACAGCTCGAACTGCAGCCCGCGTCCCAGGCCCGCCTGGTTGATGTCGGACAGCAGCGCGGCCATCTCGGCCTTGCTGGGCAGCTGCTTTTGCAGGCGTTCCACGTACAGGTCGACCTGCTGGCGCTGCGCCTGCAGGGCGTCGAGGTTGATGGCCGAGGCCATCTTGGTGCGGTATTCTTCCTTGAGCGTGCCTTCGCGCGCGATCAGCGCGTCGTGCTCCTCGAACTGGCCGCTCCAGTAGGCGAAATAGCCGGCGCCGATCACGGCCAGCATCACGCCGATGCCGCACAGGATGCGCGGGGCCAGCGGCCACTGGCCGGGCGGGCGGCCCGACAGGCCGTCGAACTGGGCGCTGAGCGAGGCGGAGAGGTCTTTGAGGTCGATGTTCATGGTGATCCGGTTGGCTGGCGTGCTACTGCGGCGCGGGAGCGGCGGGCACGGTGGTGACGATGACGCCCCGCTTGCCCGCCTTGGCGGCGGCCGCGGCGGCAGCGGCCGCGGCGGCATCCTTGTCGCGCGGACGCTGGATGCCCACGGCCAGGGTGAACTCGACCACCTTGCGCCCGCTCTTGCTCTGGGCCAGCAGCACGGCCTTGACTTCGGTCAGATCGGGGCGCTCCAGCCAGGGCGAGTTGCCCGACAGGTTGCGCAGCAGTTCGGCCACCCGCTCCTGCGACTGGGCGTAGCCCGACAGCACCACGCGCTGGCCATCCTGCTTGAAGCCTTTCAGGTAGACGCCCGGCGGGGTCTGCTTGACCAGTTCGTCGAGCAGGTACACCGGCTGGTTGCGGTCGCCCTGCAAATCCTCGACGGCCTGCTGGCGCGCCTTGAGCGCTTCGATCTCCTGCTTCAGGGTGGCGATGGCGGCAATCTTCTTGTCCAGCTCCGCGTTGGCGCTGCTGATGATGGCGTTGCGCTCGTTCTGGATGGCGATCTGGCGCGCGTTGTAGCCGCCCACCATCATCACCACCAGCACGCCGACGATGGCCGCCAGGGTCATCAGGGCGACGAAGGCGGATTTCTTTTGCTTGCGCTTGGCCTCGCGGTGAGGCAGCAGGTTAATCTTGATCATCAGCCAAATCTCCGCAGGGCCAGCCCGCAGGCCACCAGATACGCCGGCGCCTCGGCGCGCAGCTGCTGTTCGCGCACCGACGGCCCCAGCGACATGCCCTTGAAGGGCGAGACCACGGCACTGGAAATCTTGGTGCGGCTGGCAACCATGTCGAGCAGGCCCGGGATCAGCGCGCAGCCGCCGGCCAGGAACAGCTGGTCGATGCGGGTGTACGGCGTGGAGGTATAAAAGAACTGGATCGCGCGCGTCACTTCCAGGGCGGCGCTTTCCAGGAAGGGATTGAGCAGCTCGTCCGGATAGTTGGCCGGCAGCTCGCCCGACTTCTTCTTGGCGTCGGCCTCGTCGAACGACATGCCGTAGGCGCGCACGATGTCTTGCGTGAGCTGGTTGCCGCCGAAGGGTTGCTCGCGCTCGTAGATGGTGTCGCCGTCGAGCATGACGGAAATGTGCGTCACTTGCGCGCCGATCTGGAACAGGGCGACAATCTGGCCGGCGTTGGTTTTCAGGTTCTGGGCGATGACCCGGTCGAGCGCCGCGCGCGCGGCGTACGATTCGATATCCATGATCGTGGCGGTCAGGCCGGCCGCTTCGGCGATCGCCACGCGGTCTTCGACTTTCTCGCGGCGCGAGGCGGCCAGCATGACTTCGATATCGTCGGGGGAACTGGCGGCCGGGCCGATCAGGTCGAAATCCAGGCTCACTTCATCGAGCGCGAACGGGATGTACTGGCTGGCTTCCGATTCGACCTGCACTTCCAGCTGGTCTTCCGACAAGCCGGCCGGCAGGATGATTTTCTTGGTGATCACGGAAGCGGGCGGCATGCCCAGCGCGACCAGCTTGACGCGGGTGCCGCTTTTCTTCCACACCCGGCGCATCGCTTCGGAGACTTGCTCGATGTTTTCGATGTTGCCGTCGACCACGGCGCCGCGCGGCAGCGGTTCGGCCGCGTAGCGTTCCAGGCGCAGCTCGCCCTTGCCCACCACGGTCAGCTCGACCAGGCGCACGCCCGAGGTGCTGATATCCATCCCCAGCAACGGGGGGAAGGACTGGCCGAACAGGGAACCAAGATTGATCACGAGCGACTCCTCACCTACTGATCGTTGCTTGCTAGAAAGATGCGTTGCAGAACGAATATTGAAACCGGCCCGCGAGGGGAAAATACGTTATGAAAACCGCTATTTACCCCCTTTACGTGAGGCAATACATTAAATCGTAGCAACAGATTTGATGCCGGTAAAGGTATTTCTGCATTGTAATATTTTGTCCAGAGGCATGAATGCGACACTGTGTGAACCTGCTGACATGTATGTTGTCGGCAGGGTCACACGGCGCTGGCGGCAGCGCCGCTGCCCGTACGCCAACGGGTACGCCAACGGTACGCCAACTCTGAGTTAGCGGCACGCTGGAGCGGTTTCTGAACGGCGTCGGCAATCGGCCAACGCCCCCCGCCGGTGCGCCGCAGGCAGACCCCGTGCTTTATAATCATTCCGTTAATAAACTGAAAGAAGTCGTCATCCATGGCCGCCAAAAAACCCGACCCCAAAGCCTCCCCCCGTTCGCCCAAGCGCATTTTGTTGTGGGTGCTGGGCGGCGCCGTCGGTACCGCACTGGTGGGCTTGCTCATCGTGGTGTTCGCGCTGGCCATGGCCTACCCCAACCTGCCGGCGCTGGACACGCTGACCGACTACCGCCCCAAGATGCCGCTGCGGATTTTTTCCGCCGACAACGTGCTGATCGGCGAGTTCGGCGAAGAGCGCCGCAACCTGGTGCACATCAAGGATATTCCCGACGTGATGAAGAAGGCCGTGCTGTCGATCGAAGACGCCGGCTTTTACCAGCACAACGGGGTCGACTACCTGGGCATTTTGCGCGCGGCCATTCATAACGCCACCGGCGGCGCCAAGCAGGGCGCCTCGACCATCACCCAGCAGGTGGCGCGCAACTTCTTCCTCTCCAGCGAGCAAACCTTGAAGCGCAAGGCGTACGAGGTGCTGCTGGCGTGGAAGATCGAGCAGAACCTGACCAAGGACCAGATCCTCGAGGTCTACATGAACCAGATCTACCTGGGCCAGCGCGCGTTCGGCTTCGCCTCGGCCGCCCAGATTTATTTTGGCAAGGATCTGAAGGACATCACCGTGGCCGAAGCGGCCATGCTGGCCGGCCTGCCCAAGGCGCCGTCGGCCTACAATCCGGTGGTCAACCCCAAGCGCGCCAAGACGCGCCAGCAATACATCCTGCAGCGCATGCACCTGCTGGGCTACATCAACGACGCCCAGTTCGCCGAAGCGAAGGACGAGCGCCTGCGCATCAAGTCCGACAGCGGCGAATTCGGCATTCACGCCGAGTACGTGGCCGAGATGGCGCGCCAGCTGGTGTACGAACAATTCAAGGAAGAAACCTACACGCGCGGCCTGAACGTGTTCACCACCATCACCAAGGCCGATCAGGATGCGGCCTACCTGGCGCTGCGCCGCGGCGTGATGGAATACGAACGGCGCCACCCGTACCGCGGCCCGGAAGCCTATATCGACATTCCCAAGGCCAAGGAAGACGCCGACGAAGCCATCGAAGCCGAACTGGCCGAACACCCGGACAGCGACGACATCGTGGCCGCCATGGTGCTGTCCAGCTCGCCGACCCTGGTCACCGCGGTGACCGCCTCCGGCGAAGAAATCAAGATCAGCGGCAAGGGCCTGGGCTTCGCGTCGAGCTGGCTGTCGGCCAAGGCCGCGCCCAACCGCCGCGTCAAGCGCGGCGCCGTGATCCGCGTGGTGCGCGACGAAGAGGCCGAATGGAGCGTGACGCAGATGCCGGAAGTCGAGTCGGCGTTCGTGGCGGCCGACACCGAAGACGGCGCCATCCGCGCGCTGGTGGGCGGGTTCGACTTCAACCGCAACAAGTTCAACCACGTGACGCAAGCGTGGCGCCAGCCCGGCTCGTCGTTCAAGCCGTTCATCTATTCGGCGTCGCTGGAACGGGGCCTGTCGCCGGCCACCATCATCAACGACGCGCCCATCTCGTTCGACGCCGGCCAGACCGGCGGGCAGGCGTGGGAGCCGAAGAATTACGACGGCAAGTACGAAGGGCCGATGTCGATGCGGCGCGGCCTGACCAAGTCGAAGAACATGGTGTCGATCCGCATCCTCAACAAGATCGGCGCCAAGTACGGGCAGGAATACACCACCCGCTTCGGGTTCGAGCCGGAAAAAAACCCGCCCTACCTGACCCTGGCGCTGGGCGCGGGCGCGACCACGCCGCTGCAGCTGGCCGGTGCCTATGCCGTGTTCGCCAACGGCGGCTACCGCGTCAGCCCCTATCTGATCAGCAAGGTGACCGATTCCAACGGCAAGATCCTGTCGCAGGCCACGCCCGACCGGGCCGGCATCGAAACCAACCGCGTGATCGACGCGCGCAATGCCTTCCTGGTCGACAGCATGCTCAAAGACGTGGTGCGCTTCGGCACCGCCACCAAGGCGCTGAGCCTGAAGCGCACGGATATCTCCGGCAAGACCGGCACCACCAACGACTCCATCGACGCCTGGTTCGCCGGCTACCAGAACAAGATCGTCGGTATCGCGTGGATGGGCTACGACCAGCCCAAGAACCTGGGCAACAAGGAAACCGGCGGCGGCCTGGCGCTGCCGATCTGGATCGGCTACATGAACAAGGCGCTCAAGAACGTGCCGATCGAAGAGCGCGTGGTGCCGGGCGGTCTGGTGCATGTGGGCGAAGAATATTATTACGCCGAGAACCCGCCGGGCACGGGCGTGCAGAGCCTGGACGTGGGCGCAAGGGCCACGCCGGCCGAGGAAAAAGCCAAGGATGCGGTCAAGAACGAGCTGTTCTGACGCAGCCATGATCGTGACGTGATTAGATCGTGACGTGATTCAACTGGGAGGAATGCAGATGCAAGCTAGCGAGCGGGAACAGGTCATCGGGCAATACATCACTGCCTATAATGCATTCGATGTGGACGGCATGGTGGCGCTGCTGTCACCCGCGGTGCGCTTTGAAAACTGGTCGGGCGGCCAGCTGACGGCCGAGGCATCCGGCATCGACGCGTTCCGCCAGCTGGCGCAGCAGGCCTCGACCATGTTTTCCGAACGCGAACAACGCATCACCGCTCTCACCCACCAGACCGGCACGGTCCTCGTGCAGATCGCCTACCGCGGCCGGCTGGCCGTCGACATTCCGGACGGCCCCCGCGCCGGCACGCTGCTGGAGCTGAGCGGCGAATCCGAATTCGCCTTCGATGGCGCACACATTTCCGGGATCGTGGACCGAAGCTGAGAGTCGCGAAGCTAAGATTCGCGAAGTTGAGATCTGCGAAGCTGAGATCCACTTTATGTTCCATGTCGCACAGACGCGCCACCTTGATTGTCAGATGATCCACGGATGGCACTGTACCTGCAGGCCCCAGCGGCAAGCCGACAAGACATTGGAGCGTACGAGTGAAAAACATTTGGATATTGATTAAGGCTGCCGGCTCTTCCTGGCTGGACGATTACGCCCAGAGCATGGGTGCGGCGCTGGCCTATTACACCATGTTCTCCATCGCCCCCCTGCTGCTGATCGTCATCTCGGTGGCGGGCCTGGTGTTCGGCGTGGACGCGGCGCGCGGCGAGATCATGGGGCAGTTGGAGGGGCTGATGGGCCGGCAAGGCGCCGAGGCGGTGCAGGGCTTGTTGCAAAGCGTTAGCAAGCCATCCGAAGGTATCACCGCCACCCTCATCGGCGGCGTGCTGCTGCTGGTGGGCGCCACCACGGTGTTCGCCGAACTGCAGGACGCGCTGGACCGCATCTGGCGCGCGCCGAAACGCCAGCACAGCGGCGTCTGGAACCTGCTGCGCGCCCGCCTGCTCTCCTTCGGCATGATCCTCGGGATTGGATTCCTGCTGATGGTGTCGCTGGTGGCCAGCGCCGCGCTGGCTGGCATGGGCAAGCTGTTCGGACCCATGTTCGCCAACTGGGAGCTGCTGGGTCAGGTCATCAACGCCCTGATCGGGCTGGTCTTCGCCATCATCATGTTCGCCATGATTTACAAAATCATGCCGCGCGCAAAAGTCGCCTGGTCCGATGTGTGGATCGGCGCCACGGTAACGGCGGTGCTGTTCACTGTGGGCAAATTCCTGATCGGGCTGTACATCGGCAAGAGCGGCGTGACCTCCGGGTTCGGCGCGGCCGGCTCGCTGGTTGTGGTGTTAGTGTGGATCTATTATTCGGCCCAGATCTTCCTGATGGGCGCGGAATTCACCTGGGCGTATGCGCTGACCTTCGGCTCGCGCAAGGAGGAGCCCATGCCGGCCGCCGCGCCGGCGGTACCCACCCAGGCCACTTCGGGCGGTACCGACGTGAACCTCGCGCAAGCCAAGCAGGCCGCGATCGATACGCCACCGGATCAGGACTGAACCGCTGGCGGTCCTGTCGCAATGCGCTCGCGTCGCGCATTGCTGACCAGCCAATTGCAGCGGCGAGCATTTTGGTCTATGCTCGACCTTGTCGAAAAAGGTGGACCGGCGTGGTAAGCCCCGGTCAGCCCTCGCGCCAGCGAGGGAACAATTCCAGCCCGCCAGGGCCGCGGACCACGACGGAAGGCGGGCGTGCGCCCTCTTCCCGTCGCCCGGAATTGGTCGCCTTTGCCATTCGTCCGTCCGGTTCCATTTTGCAGCGGGAAGTGCCACGTCCTTTGCCGTGCCTGCGGCATTTTCGAAAAGGACGAACCATGCAACACTCACCTGTCTCACCTGTCTCATCTGTTTCAGCTGTCTCAGCTGTCACACCTGTCTTACGTCACACCCCCGTTCTGATCGTCGGCGGCAGCCTGGTCGGCTTGTCCGCGGCGCTGTTTCTGGCGTGGCGCGGAGTGCCGGCCATCCTGATTGACAAGCATCGCGGCAGCGCCGTCCATCCACGCGCCACCGGTTTTACAGAGCGGACGCTGGAGTATTTCCGGGCGGTCGGCATTGCCGACCAGATTCCGCAGGCGGCGCCGGGCACGCGCCTGCGCCGGGTCCGGGCCGACAGCCTGGCCGGCCTCTGGCATGCCGAAAGTGCGTGGACGCCGGGACAGACGGCCGAGCGCACGGGCACCGCCTCGCCCTGCACCGGCGCGGCCATCGCACAGGACAAACTCGAACCCATCTTGCGCGCCGCCGCGCACGGGCACGGCGCCGACCTGCGCACGGGCGTCGAGATGCTGGCGTTCGCGCAGGACGCCGCCGGCGTTACGGTGCAGGTGCGCCCGCGCGACAGCGCCGCCCCGTATGCGATCCGCGCGGATTACCTGATCGCCGCCGACGGGGCCGGTAGTTCGATCCGCACCGCGCTGGGCATCCCGCGCCGCGGCGCCGGCCACTTGCGCACGCTGCGCAGCGTGCTGTTTCGCTGCCCCGAAGCCGAAACTTACCTGGCGCGCGGGGTGCAGCAATTCCAGATCGAGCAGCCCGGTTTCAAGGGCTTCCTGACCACCTACGGCGACGGGCGCTGGGTGGTGATGTTCGACGACGACCGCGAGCACTCCGAGGCCGAACTGCACGCAGCGGTGCGCGCGGCGCTGGGACGCGACATGGCGTTCGAGGTGCTGGCCACGGGACGCTGGGAGCTGGCCGGTTTGATTGCAGAGCGCTACAGCCAAGGGCGGATCTTCCTGGCCGGCGACGCCGCCCATCAGCTGCCGCCCACCCGGGGCGGCTTCGGCGCCAATACCGGCATCGACGACGTCTACAACCTCGCCTGGAAGCTGGCCCGCGTCGTCGACGGGCGGTCGCCGCCATGCCTGCTGGACACCTATCACGACGAACGCCAGCCCATCGGCTGGCTGCGCCATCAGCAAACCTTTGCGCGCCCGGACTACGCCGCGTCGGTGGACGCCGCACTGGCGCGCGAGCTTGCCACCGAGCCGCTGTATGGCAACGAAGCGATGGAGCTGGGCCAACTGCTGCGCTCGCGCGCAGTCATCGGCGCCGGCCCGGCGCTGCCGCCCGCAGCCCATCCGGACGACTGGGCGGGCCAGCCCGGCACCCGCGCGCCGCATCTGTGGGTGCGCGCGGGAACCCAGACGCTGTCGACACTGGACATGTTCACCCGCGACCTGGTGCTCATTACCCAAGACCATCGTTGGGTCGCGGCGGCACGAGAGGTCGTGGCGCAGCCCGGGATGGCGATGGAGATTGTGCACGTCGGCATCGATATCGTGATCGAACCGGAGCAGGCGTTCAACCAGCGCTTCGGCCACGGCGCCGATGGCGCGTGCTTGGTCCGCCCCGATGGCATCGTTGCGTGGCGCGCCCCGGCGATGGTCGATGATCCCAAGGCATGCCTGCGGCGGGTGATCGGGCAGGTGGCGGGTACGTCAACAGACGCTGATGGGGCAGCACCGAGTAATTGATGCAGTGACGGACAGCTGTCCCAGCGCAGATGGAGTGCGTGGACCTTACGCCGCCAGCGTAATCGTCGCCCCGCCCTGCCCGCCGGCCAGCTCCGACAAGGCGGCGAACAGTTCCGACCCATCGCGCGTATTGATCCACTGCCCGTCGACGCGCTTGTAGTGGTAGCCGCCTGCCTTGGCCGCCACCCACAGCTCCTGCATGGGCGCCTGGCTGTTCACGATGATCTTGGAACCGTTGTCGATGAACTCGATTTCCAGCACGTTGCCGCTGCGCTTGCATTCGACGTCGATCACGTCTTCGTCGTTGAGCCGGTCGAGCGCCGCTTCGATCGCGTTGAGCGTCGTTTCAGCCTGCTCCAGGAATTCGGTTTCGCTCATCATGCTACACTCCCAAGTCTTGAATAAACCGTGATTCTAATCGTGAAGTCCTCTCTTGCGCGTAATACCGGTGCCGCCGCCGCGCGGCTGACCGTGTTGGCCTGCGTTCTGGCCACTACGCTGGCCACGACCCTGGCCCTGACAGGCTGCGGCCAGACCGGCCCGCTGTACATGCCCAAACCGCCCGCCAAGCAGGCGCCGGTGCCCGTTCCTCCCCATCTGCCGTCCGCGTCGTCCCCCGCCGCGCAATAACCATTCTTATAAAATAAAGCTGTAACTCATGTTCACTTACCAAGACGGCGTCCTGCACGCCGAAAGCACGTCCCTGTCCCACATCGCAGCACAGTATGGCACCCCCACCTACGTGTACTCGAAAGCGGGCTTGCTGGCCAACTTCCACGCTTACGCCGACGCCTGCAAGGGCCGCGACGCGCTGGTGTGCTACGCCATGAAAGCCAATTCCAACCTCGCCATTCTCGACTTGCTGGCGCGCGAAGGCGCCGGCTTCGACATCGTCTCGGCCGGCGAACTGCTGCGCGTGCTGGCCGCCGGGGGCGACCCGTCCAAGGTGATTTTTTCGGGCGTAGGCAAGAGCGCGGCGGAAATGCGGCTGGCGCTGTCGCACGACATCCTGTGCTTCAACGTTGAATCGATTCCCGAACTGCACCGCTTGAACGCGGTGGCCGGCGAAGTGGGCAAGCGCGCGCGCGTGTCGCTGCGCGTCAACCCGAACGTGGACGCCAAGACCCACCCTTATATTTCCACGGGCCTGAAAGCCAACAAGTTCGGCGTGGCCTACGACGACGCCATCGCCACCTATCAGGCCGCCGCCGCGCTGCCGCATCTGGAGGTTGCCGGCGTGGATTGCCACATCGGCTCGCAGCTGCTCGACGACGCGCCCCTGCTCGAGTCGCTCGAGCGCCTGATCGATCTGATCGACGCCCTGCGCGCGCACGACATCCACCTGCACCACCTGGACATGGGCGGCGGGCTGGGCATCAATTACGGTGACGGCGAGCCGGTGCCGACGGCCGCCTACGTGGGCCGCGTGTTCGCCCGCATCGACCAATGGCGCGCGGAAAAGTACGACGGCGCGCCGATCAAGGTGATTTTCGAACCGGGCCGCTCGATCGTGGGCGATACCGGCGTGCTGCTCACCAGCGTGGAATACCTGAAGCCCGGTGAAGAGAAAAACTTCTGCATCGTCGACGCGGCCATGAACGACCTGATGCGCCCGGCCCTGTACCAGGCCTGGATGGACGTCAAGCCGCTCAACGAGGCCAACGGCGCCGGCGCGGTGACGTACGACGTGGTCGGCCCGGTGTGCGAGTCGGGCGACTGGCTGGCGCGCGACCGTGATCTGGCGGTGGCGCCCGGCGACGTGCTGGCGATCATGCAGGCCGGCGCATATGGTTTTGCCATGGCGTCGAACTACAACACCCGCGGCCGCGCTGCCGAAGTGATGGTCGATGGCGCCAAGGTGCACGTGGTGCGCCAGCGCGAGAATGCGGCCGATTTGTTTGCGCTGGAGGCGCGCTTAGGTAGCTCGTAGTGGCTTGATAGCGGCGGTACGCGAACTGGCAGCATCGTCAACCTCCCGCCGCATCTCTTCACGCCGGGCGATGCGCTCCGCCTCGACCTCTTCACTTGAGATAACATCGCCCGCGTTGACCTGGTCAATTCCAATGTGACACGTCACGTCGTTTGCGCCGCCGCAGCCACGCGCTTGCGGCTCCAGTTCCAGTACACCCGCATCCCCAGCAGCAAGGCCACGATCGCCCCGAAGATGATCGGCTCCTGAAAGTCGTTCTTGCCCGCCTTCATCCACCAGAAGTGCAGGATACCCAGCGGCGCGACCACGTAGATCAACCGGTGCAGCCACTGCCAGCGCTTGCCGCCGAGGCGCTTGATCATGCCGTTGGTGCTGGTCACCGCCAGCGGGATCAGCAATACAAACGCGATGAAGCCCACCAGGATGAACGGCCGCTTGACCACGTCGACCAGCATGGCCGGCACGTCGAAGAAATGGTCGAACCACAGGAACGTGGTGAAGTGCAGGAACGCATAGAAGAACGCGAACAGCCCGATCATGCGGCGCAGCTTGACCAGCCAGTTCCAGCCGGTCAGGCGGCGCAAGGGCGTCACCGCCAGCGTGATGCAGAGAAAATACAGCACCCAGTCGCCAGTGCCGCGCGTGATGAATTCGAGCGGCTCGACCAGTTGCCCGGTCGCCGTCAGGACCACCATGCGCGCCACGGGAACCAGCGCCAGCACGAACAGCAGCACCTTGATGACGCTGAGCTGGCGCGGGGTGGGGGCGAAGGCCATGGCTTTAGAAATTCTTCTTCAGGTCCATGCCGGTGTACAGCGACGCCACGTCGGAGTAGCCGTTGAACATCAGCGTCTTGCGCTTTTTCTGGAAGAACCCGTCTTCGCCGATGCGGCGCTCGCTGGCCTGCGACCAGCGCGGGTGATCGACCGCGGGATTGACGTTGGAATAAAAGCCGTACTCGGACGGGGCCGACACGTTCCAGGCCGTGCGCGGCATCTCCTTGACGAAGCGGATCTTGACGATCGACTTGGCCGACTTGAAACCGTATTTCCAGGGCACCACGAGGCGCACGGGCGCGCCGTTCTGGTTCGGCAAGGTCTGGCCATACATGCCCAGGGTCAGCAGCGCCAGCGGGTGCATGGCTTCGTCCATGCGCAAGCCTTCCACATACGGCCAGTTGAGCACGCGGCTGCTCACGCCCGGCATCTGCTTGCGGTCGGCCAAGGTGACGAATTCGACAAACTTGGCGTTGCCGGTCGGCTCGACCTTCTTGATCAGCTCGGACAGCGAGTAGCCCACCCACGGAATCACCATCGACCAGCCTTCCACGCAGCGCAGGCGGTAGACGCGCTCTTCCAGCGGCGCCAGCTTGAGCAGGCTGTCGATGTCGAGCGTCATGGGTTTCTTGACCTCGCCTTCGATCGACACCGTCCACGGACGGGTCTTGAGGGTATGGGCGTTAACGGCCGGCTCCGACTTGTCGGTGCCGAACTCGTAGAAGTTGTTGTAGCTGGACGCGTCTTTAAAATCCGTCTGGTTTTCCGTCACCGAGTAGCCGGCATTGCGCTTGGCGGCCAGCTTGGTGGCGGGCGCCGTTTGCGCGAACGCTTCGCGGTTGGCCATTTCCCACAGCGCACCGCCCACGGCGGCGCCGGCGGCCATCTGCTTGATGAAGCGGCGCCGTTCTTCGTACACATGCTGGGGGGTGATCTCGGACGAATACGGAAGATCGATTCCGTTGGGACTGCGTTTGATCAGCATGGCGGCTCCGGGTTATATCGCTCGGCACGGAACAGTTTCCGTAGCATCGATGTGATTCTAGTCAAACAATCTTAACCCAGACTTTAACTACTTGCCCGCCATGCTTGAATCGCAAAAGTCTTACAGCTTGCCGTACGAGTGCAGTCCCGACAGGAACATATTGACACCCAGGAAAGCGAAGGTGGTCACCAGCAAGCCCACCAGCGCCCACCAGGCCGCCATGCGGCCGCGCAGCCCGCTCATCAGGCGCATGTGCAGCCAGGCCGCGTAGTTCAGCCAGACGATCAGGGCCCAGGTTTCCTTCGGATCCCACGACCAGTAGCCGCCCCATGCTTCGGCGGCCCACAGCGCGCCCAGGATGGTGGCCACGGTGAAGAACGCGAAGCCGACCGAGATGGACTTGTACATCACGTCGTCGAGCACTTCCAGCGACGGCAGACGGTCGACCAGGTAGCCGTGCGACTTGAGCAGGTAGGCCGTACCGACCATGGCGGCCAGCGCGAAGGTACCGTAGCCGATGAAGTTGGCCGGCACGTGGATCTTCATCCACCAGCTTTGCAGGGCCGGCACCAACGGGGTAATGTCGGCGGCGTCGCGCGTGACGGTGTACCACAGCAGGAAGGTGACGGCGGCGGCGATGATCGGCAGCACGAAGGCGCCCAGCTGGCGGGTGCGGTAGTGCTGCTCGTAATACAGGTAGAACAGCGCCGTGATCATGGCGAACAGGATGAACACTTCGTACAGGTTCGATACGGGAATGTGGCCCACGTCGGCGCCGATCAGGTAGCTCTCGTACCAGCGCACCATCATGCCGGTAAAGCCGAGCACCACGGCGGTCCAGCACAGGCGCGAGCCGATGGCGCTGCCGAAGTCCGAGCGCGCGGCCAGCCCAATCCAATAAAACACGGTAGAAAACACGAACAGGGTGCTCATCCACAAGATGGCCGACTGGCTCGACAGCATGTACTTGAGGAAGAATTTCTTGTTCGCCATGTCCAGATTGCCGGCGTACAGGCTGATCGAGTAAAAGGTCAGCAGCGCGATGACGGGCATCAGCCAGCGCACCGGTTTCCAGTGCCAGCCCAGCGCGGCGAAGGTCGGCGCGCACAGCATCAGGATGACTTTCTCGTAAATATCCATGTAGGCGCCGAAGCGCACCAGCGCGAACGTGCATGCGGCCAGCAGCGCGACGGCGAAGATCCAGTCGAGCGCGCCCAGGCGCTGGAAGTAGCCCGGCGCCTGGCGGTAGGTTTGCGGGTCCGCGCCAAGGTGCGGGGCGGTATGGGTTGCGTCGTTCATTGCATTCTCCTGTTGCTGCGATTGCTACCGATTGCTACCGTTGCGTGCTTCAAGCCTGCGTGCTTTGGCCGTGGGTTCTGTCGCGTAAGCTGGGCCTGCCCGCAGCTTACGCCGATTGCGGCAATTTGGTTTTCAAAACCTCGAATTCGCGCTCGAAGTCGAGCGTCTTGCGCTGGGTGCTCATGGCCATCAGCGCGTGCGCGCCCTGGCCGGCGGCGTCGCCTTCGCCCGGCGCCGCGTCGCGGATCCACACCCATAGGCGGCGTTCGCGGATGTAAAACATGGCGAACACGCCCAGCACCAGGAACACGCAGCCGATATACACGACGATCTTGCCCGGCGAGCGGGTCACCTGCAGCACCGACGCCTTGACCTCGACGAATTCATCCAGCTGCAAATACACCGGTGCGCCATAGAAAAAGCTGTCCGACAGGGCATTCGTGGCCAGCTGCAGAAAGCGCGCATGGTTCTCGTCCGCCGTCGACGGCGCCAGGCCGTCGCGCGCGCGCGCCGCCTGCCACAGTTCCCACATGGTGCCGTTGAGGATCTTCATGAAGATGTTGGCGGCCTTTTCCTGCTCGGCCTTGGGAATCTTTTCCAGAAAGCCCGACACACCCAGATAGCCGCCCTGCCCTGCTTCGCCGGCAAAGATGCCGAGGCTGCGCGCGGCCGACTCGCGCAGCTGGTCGGTCAGTGGCGTATTGGCGGCGGACGCCGACGGCATGGCGCGGCGCGCATAGCGCTCGGCGGCCTGGGTACGCAGCAGCGGGTCGGCCAGCGCGGCGCGCAGGCGCATCCATTCCTTGACGGTATGGTCGTCGTCGGCCGGGATGCGCAGGTAGCTGAACGGATCGTTGGGATTGGCGCGCACGCCCGCCAGAAACACTTCGGCGCCGTCGACCGTCACCGGCTGCATGTAATTCTGGAATTCGCGCGCCTGCCCTTCCTTGTCGCGCAGCTTGTACTGCACGCTGGGGCCGACGTTCTTCAAGTCCTTGTTGTTGGCGTTCTTGCCGGCCGAACCGGAATGCTTGCTGAGAGTCACCGCCAGCTCGTCGCTCAGCGAACTGCCCTTGGCCACCGAGCGGGCATCCTGGCTACCCATGTTTTCCACGTTGAACGGGCGAAAGCCCGACCATTCGACCGAATAGGTGTCGGCGCCGCTCTTCAAAGGCGTGGCCGCGTTGACTTCGCCGCCGATGGCAAAGCTGGCCGTGCCCGTGCCGGCCATGGGGAAGCCGGTCAGCTTGAGCTCGGTGCCGCCGTCTTCGAAGCTGGACTGGTACACCGCCACGCCCTTGTAGATCAGCGGCTCGTTGACCTTGATGGTCGCTTCGAACGTCTTGCCGGTCTCGTGATCGCGCACCACCACTTCGCTGGCGAACAGCTTGGGCATGCCGGTCGAGTAGAAGTCGATGATGAATTTCTTCAGCTGGATGGTGAACGGCAGCGCCTGGATCAATACGCCATTGGCGCGCGGAATCACGGCCACATCGCTGGCCTGGCCCTCGGCGATCATGGTATTGCCCCGGTAAGTCGGGTTGCCCAGCCCCAGCCTGTGCTTGGCGGGAATCTCGGCGATGACGCCGCTGCCGCCGAAGGCTTGCTTGCCCATGAACCATTCCTGGAACTGGATGGGCAAATCCGAGTCGAGCGAGCCGCCCACCAGGATGATGATGATGGCGCCGTGGGCGAAGATGTAGCCGAACTTGTTGGCCGCGCCCTTCTTGGCGGCCACCAGCGTGCCGTTGGGCTTGTCGACGATTTTGGCCGAATAGCCGAAGTCGGCCAGGCGGGCCGCGGTCTGCTGGGCCAGCGCCGGGCGCGACAGGCCTTGCTGCCACTCGGCCTTGTGGTGGAAGTTACGCAGCGACACCTCGCGCACGTTTTCCTTCCAGCTGCGCATGTCGCGCATCATTTTCGGGCCGTTGCGGATGATGCAGAACGAGGTCGAGGCAATCAGGAACAGCAGGATCAGGATGAACCACCAGGCCGAATAGATGGCGTACAGGCCCAGCTTGGCGAACACCTCGTACCAGAACGGGCCGAACTGGTTGATGTAGTTGGGCATCGGGTCGCCCTGCTTGACGACGGTGCCGATGATGGAGGCGATGGCGATCATCACCAGCATGGCGATGGCGAAGCGCATCGACGAGACCAGCTCGACCACCTCGGCCAGGCCGCGGCGGCGGGTCTTCAGTTCAATTCCGGCGGTACTCATGTAGGCAATCCCAGGGTGCGGGCACGCGCCCGCCATTCTCAACAAAAAAGGGCAGCGGCGCTTGCGCGCTGCCACCCCTCGATACCGCATGTGCGACCGGCAGCGCCTTGCGCGGCGCCGGCGCCGCTTACTTCAGGCCGGCGATGTAATCGGCCACGGCTTTCATTTCTTCGTCCGACATGCGCTTGGCCAGGGTGGTCATCTGCACGCTGTTCTTGCGGCCACCGGCCTTGAACAGGTTCAGCTGGGCGACGGTGTAATCCTGGTGCTGGCCGGCCAGACGCGGATACTGGCTCGGGATGCCGCCGCCGTTGGCGCCGTGGCAGCTGGCGCAGGCGGCCACGCCCGTGCCGGCGATACCGCCGCGGTAGATTTTCTTGCCCAGTTCGATGGTGTCCTTGTTCTTGGCCGCGCCCTGCTTGGGGGTGGTGGTGGCCAGGTAGGCGGCGATGTTTTTCTTCTCGTCGTCCGACAGCATCTTGGCGTAGGTGGTCATGACGGGATTGTTGCGGTTCGGCGTGGTGAAGTCGACCAGCTGCTTGTGCGTGTAGGCGGCGATCTGGCCGGACAGGCGCGGGTTGGCGGCGATGGTCGAATTGCCGGCGGCGCCGTGGCACGAGACGCAGGCGGGCAGGTTGCGCGCGGCGTCGCCGCTGTCGTACAGGGTGGCGCCTTTGGCCGGATCGGCCTTGGCGGGCGCGGCGGCAGGGGTTGCGGCCGAGGCAAAACCGGACACGGCCAGCGTTGCCACCAGCATGGATTTTACAAATGCCGCTCCTGCGGACGTTAACAATGCACGATTCATTCAAATACCCTGAGACAGTCAATACTGACGATTTTATTAACCAGCCGGCTTACAACCAACTAAGCAGCTGAGCTTCTTGTGCTTGCGTGCTCGCCATAGCTTTTGCGGCGCAACAATTCGTAACCCCTTATTGTACAATAGCTTTCTTGCGTTATCGCCTCCTTTTTCATTGCATTCATTGCATTCTCTGCCCATCCCATGTCTAAACTCTGGCAAGCCCGCTTCTTTACTACCGTCAATCAACTGCGCGATTTGCCCGACACCAAGGCGCCGGAAATCGCCTTTGCCGGCCGGTCGAACGCGGGCAAATCGACCGCCATCAACATTCTGACCAATCAGAAAGGGCTGGCGTTCGCCTCCAAAACACCGGGCCGCACCCAGCACATCAATTACTTTTCCATCGGCGGCGCCCACGTGGGCCAGCACCGCAAGGATGCCACCATCGTCGAGGAAATCGAGGCGCTGCTGGTCGACCTGCCCGGCTATGGCTACGCGGAAGTGTCCGGCTCGGCCAAGCTGCACTGGCAAAAGCTGCTGGGCGACTACGTCCAGCGCCGCGACCAGCTCGCCGCGCTGGTGCTGATCATGGATTCGCGCCGCCCGTTCACGGAACTGGATGTGCAGATGCTGGAATGGTTCGCCCCGACCGGCAAACCGATCCACTGCATCCTGACCAAGGCCGACAAGCTCAACCGCAACGAATCGACCAATGCCCTGCGCCAGGCGCGCATGATGCTGGAAAGTTATGTCGATGAAGATGGCGAAGGTTTTCCCTTCACCGTGCAGCTGTTTTCGGCCCTCAAGCGGGTCGGCATCGAAGAAGCCAACGACAAGATTATCGACCTGCTGGGCCTGACGCCGGTGGAAGCCGATCCGAACACCCCGCTGGTCGACCCGGTCGACAGCGACGACGCATAAAGGAGCCCGCATGACCCGTGTCGCCCATCCCTACCCGGCCGTGCGCATGCGCCGCATGCGCCGCGATCCGTTTTCGCGCGCGCTGATGCGCGAGAACACCATCACCGCGTCCGACCTGATCTACCCGGTGTTCATCCTCGACGGCGTGAACCAGCGCCAGAGCGTGGCCTCGATGCCGGGCGTGGAACGGGTGTCGGTGGACTTGCTGCTGGGCGTGGCGGAAGAATGCGTCAAGCTGGGCATTCCCGTGATGGCGCTGTTCCCCGTCATCGACGCCTCGCTCAAGACGCCGGACGGGATCGAAGCGACCAATCCGGACGGGCTGGTGCCGCGCGCCGTACGCGCCCTGAAGAGCCGCTTTCCCGAGCTGGGCGTACTGACCGACGTGGCGCTGGACCCGTTCACCAGCCACGGCCAGGATGGCTTGATCGACGCCAACGGCTACGTGCTCAACGACGAGACCATCGCCATGCTGATCCGCCAGTCGCTCACGCAGGCCGAGGCCGGCGTGGACGTGGTGGCGCCGTCCGACATGATGGACGGGCGCATCGGCGCGATCCGCGGTGCGCTGGAAGAAAACCAGTTCATCCACACCCGCATCATGGCGTATTCGGCCAAGTACGCGTCGGCGTTCTACGGCCCGTTCCGCGACGCGGTGGGCTCCAGCGCCAACCTGGGCAAGAGCGACAAGAACACCTACCAGATGGACCCGGCCAACAGCGACGAAGCGCTGCGCGAAGTGGCGCTGGATCTGGCCGAAGGCGCCGACATGGTGATGGTCAAGCCGGGCATGCCGTACCTGGACATCGTGCGCCGCGTGAAGGATGAGTTCATGGTGCCCACGTTTGCGTACCAGGTCAGCGGCGAATACGCCATGCTCAAGGCGGCCGCGCAAAACGGCTGGCTCGATCACGACAAGGTGATGATGGAATCGATGATGGCGTTCAAGCGCGCTGGTGCCGATGGGGTGCTGACGTATTTTGCGCTGGATATCGCGCGCCTGCTCAAGGCGCGGGCGTCAGCATAACGGTGTAGGCGAAGGCGAAGCAACTTTCACTACTAACCTCGAGACCGTCGTCCTCGCGAAGGAGGGTGTCGCAGAACACGCATTTATTTCAAAACCACTGCCATTTGCTCCGTCATCCCCGCGAAAGCGGGGACCCATGCTGAGCATGCAGCACTATGGAAG
>CALRYE020000104.1:0-22315 GCA_943372275.1 Janthinobacterium lividum | reverse complement strand
TTCAAAACCGTCATTCCCGCGCATGCGGGAACCCATGCTGAGCCGGCTTCCATAGTGCTGCATGCTCAGCATGGGTCCCCGCTTTCGCGGGGATGACGGAGCAAATGGCAGTGGTTTTGAAATAAATGCGTGTTCTGCGACACCCTCCTGCGCGAGGAGTCCAGATGCGCAGTGCGCATCTGGACGGCGACAAAACACGCGCGGTCGGTTATAATCACTGCTGGCGGGCCCCTGCGCATTGTGGCATGGCTAACCTGGTCAGGTCGGGAACGAAGCAGCCACGGCCGTTAACCATAAGTGCCGCAGATCAGGCTCGCCTCTTTCGATCTACCGTTGCATCCCATCGGCGCTCCACGCGTCCGACATCCGCAGCACTCCCCGCGCATCGTCCAAATGCCCCTCGGCCAACACGCAGCAAACACGCCAGCAATTCCGCCAGCACACCCCGCGCTCGCCCCGGTGCGTCCCTTCCGGCCGCGACTTGCTACAATTGCTCTTTGGCCGGCCGGGTTTCCCCGTCGAGCGTCCGCTTTCTACGGTAAAATCCTAGCATGTCCTATCAAGTCCTCGCCCGCAAATACCGTCCCAAAAACTTCGACACGCTCGTCGGCCAGGAGCACGTCGTGCGTGCCCTCACGCATGCGCTGCAAACGGGGCGGCTGCATCATGCTTACCTGTTCACCGGCACCCGCGGCGTGGGCAAGACCACGCTGTCGCGGATCCTGGCCAAGTCGCTCAACTGCATCGGCCCGGACGGCAACGGCGGCATCACCGCCACGCCCTGCGGCGTGTGCGAAGCCTGCACCGCCATCGACAGCGGCCGCTTCGTCGACTATATCGAGATGGATGCGGCATCGAACCGCGGCGTGGACGAAATGGCCCAGCTGCTCGAGCAAGCCGTGTACGCGCCGTCCAACGCGCGCTTCAAGGTCTACATGATCGACGAAGTCCACATGCTGACCAACCACGCGTTCAATTCCATGCTCAAGACGCTGGAAGAGCCGCCACCGCACGTCAAGTTCATCCTGGCCACCACCGATCCGCAGAAGATCCCCGTCACCGTGCTGTCGCGCTGCCTGCAGTTCAATCTCAAGCAGATGCCGCCGGGGCACATCATCAGCCACCTCGACAACATTCTCGGGCAGGAAGGCATCACCTTCGAGCAGCCGGCCTTGCGCCTGCTGGCGCAGGGTGCGCACGGCTCCATGCGCGATGCGCTGTCGCTGACCGACCAGGCCATCGCCTACGCGGCGGGGGAGGTCACGCTCGAAGCGGTGCAGGGCATGCTGGGCGCGCTCGACCAGTCGTATCTGGTGCGCCTGCTCGACGCGCTGGTGAATCAAGATGGCGCCGACCTGATGGCCGTGGCCGACGAAATGGCCAGCCGCAGCCTGTCGTACAACGGCGCGCTGCAAGACCTGGGCACGCTGCTGCACCGGATCGCACTGGCGCAAAGCGTGCCGACGGCGGTGCCGCAAGATCTGCCTGAGTACGCCGACATCATGCGGCTGGCCGGCGCCTTCGACGCCCAGGAAGTGCAGCTGTATTATCAGATCGTGGTCCATGGCCGCAACGAGATTGGTCTCGCTCCCGATGAATACGCGGGCTTCACCATGACCTTGCTGCGCATGCTGGCTTTCCGCCCGGGCAATGGCGGCGCCGAAGGCGTGGCCCCGGCCGGTCCTGCGGGCGCGCGCCCGCCGGTGCCGACGCGGCCGACGCCGCCGGTATCGCCATCGCCCGCTCCGGCGCCGGTGCGTGCCATGCCGGCCGTGAGCAGCGCCCCGACCGCGCATGCACAGGCACCCGCACCGCAGATGCAACAGGCCGCACCACCGCCGGCGCCGATGGCGGCACCTGCAGCACCGGCAGCAACCGCACCGGCCGGATCGCCCGCCAGCGCGGCACGCGCGGCCCTGAACGCCGCTTTGGAAGCTGCCCGCTCGGGCGCGCGCGGCACGCCGCGTCGGCCCACGGCCATGTCCAATCAGGAGGCAGCTGCAGCACCCGCACCAGCTGTCACACCGACCGCAGCCCTAGCAGCCCCGCCAGCAACCGCGCCAGCAGCCCCGCCCGCCGCAGTCGCCCCGATGGCGTCGTCCGCGCCCAAGGCGCCGCCGCCGTGGGAGCAGTCCACGCAGGCAGCCGCGCCCCAGCCCGCAGCGTATGCACCACCCGCGCCGCAGCAACCGCCTTTGCAGCAACCGCCTTTGCCGCAGCCGCAATACGAGGAAGACGACGACGGCCCGCCATCATGGGTCACCGAGTTTTCCGACGACACCGCGGTGGCGCAGGAAGCGCCGGCCGCCATGGTGGCCAATGCAGCTCCAGCGACGTCGGTGGCCCCGGTCGCCCAGCGCGCCGCAGCCGCACCGAAGCCGGCCTACGTCATCACGCCGGTCGCCGAGATCGACTGGGACGGCAACTGGCCTGGCCTGGCGGCCTGCCTGAACCTGCGCGGCGTGGCCCAGCAACTGGCCTTCCAGACGGAGCTTGTCAGCTGCGCCGTGGACGGCAACGTCACCACGTTCCGCCTGCGCGTGCCGATCGACACGCTGCGCGCCAGCGGCAACACCGACAAGCTGTGCGCCTGCCTGCAGGAGCGCTTCGCCGGCACCAAGGTCCACGTCGAAATCGACATCGGCCAGGTCTGGTACACGGCCAGCGCCGAAGCGCAGGCTTACCGCGAACAGTGCCAGCGCGCGGCCGAAGAAACCGTTGGCACCGACCCGTTCGTGCAGTCGCTGATGCGCGACATGAATGCATTCGTGGTGCAGGGCTCGATCCGGCCCGCCGCCACGGCCTGATGGCCGGCTGATGATCGGGTGATGATCAGCTAATGACAAGCGCAGACAAGCGCAGACAAGCGCAGACAAGCGCCGACAAGCACCGACAGGCGCCGGCACGCCGCCCCCGACACGTTGTACCTATACGTTTAACTTTTTGATTTTCGGAGAACTACCATGATGAAGAACCAGCTCGCAGGCTTGATGAAACAGGCGCAAGCCATGCAGGACAACATGAAGAAAGCCCAGGAAGCGCTGGCGCTGGTGGAAGTCGAAGGTCAGTCGGGCGCAGGCCTCGTCAAGGTCGTCATGACGTGCAAGAACGACGTCAAGCGCGTCACCATCGACCCGTCGCTGCTGGCCGACGACAAGGACATGCTTGAAGACCTGGTCGCCGCCGCGTTCAACGACGCCGTGCGCAAGGCTGAAGCCACCTCCGCCGAAAAGCTGGGCGGCCTGACCTCGGGCATGCAGCTGCCGCCCGGCTTCAAGATGCCTTTCTAAGCAACGGCCCCGATTGCATCCGCCCTCAGCGCGCGCTTAAGCACCCATGTCGAAGTCGCTCGACTTCCTGACCGAGGCATTGCGCCGACTGCCCGGCGTCGGCCCCAAGTCGGCGCAGCGCATGGCGTTTCACTTGCTGCAGCACGACCGCGAAGGCGCGGCCATGCTCTCGCGCGCCTTGTATCAGGCGGTCGACTCGGTGCACCACTGCGCCCTGTGTAACACCTTCGCCGAAACCGAGGTGTGCGACCTGTGCCTGGACGAGGCGCGCGACCGCGAACTGCTGTGCGTCGTCGAGACGCCCGCCGACCAGCTGATGATCGAGCAGACCCTGACCTACAAGGGCCTGTACTTCGTGCTGATGGGACGCCTGTCGCCGCTGGACGGCATCGGCCCCAAGGATATCCATCTCGACAAGCTGATCGCGCGCGCCGCCGATGCCGTTGTGGTGGAGGTGGTCCTGGCGACCAACTTCACCAACGAAGGCGAGGCCACGGCGCACTACATCAGCGAGATGCTCAAGGCGCGCGGCCTGAAAGTCAGCCGGCTGGCGCGCGGCGTGCCCGTGGGCGGCGAGCTTGAATACGTGGATGCGGGCACGATCGCGCGCGCCATGCTGGACCGGCGCGCCACGTAGGTTGGCGCTGGCTGCCTGACGGCCACGCAGTGCGTCCGCTTGGGCGCTTTCCTTTCACCGCTACACCATCACCGCACACACATGACTATCTCCAAGGGAGCACTGGACGGCATCAAGGTACTCGAACTCGGTACGCTGATCGCCGGGCCTTTCTGCGCGCGCATGCTGGGCGAATTCGGCGCCGATGTGATCAAGATCGAGTCGCCCGCGGGTGGCGATCCGATTCGCCAGTGGCGCATCCTGAAGGACGGCACCTCGCTGTGGTGGTCGGTCCAGTCGCGCAATAAAAAGAGCCTGACGCTGAACATGAAGGACGAGCGTGGCCGCGCCATCGCGCGCCAGCTGGCGCTGGAAGCGGACATCGTCGTCGAGAACTACCGCCCCGGCGTGCTGGAGAAGTGGGGCATCGGCTACGAGCAGCTCAAAGCCATCAAGCCGTCGATCATCATGGTGCGCCTGTCCGGCTTCGGCCAGACCGGCCCGATGAAAGACCAGCCGGGCTTTGGCGCCATCGGCGAATCGATGGGCGGCCTGCGCTACGTGTCGGGCTACCCGGACCGCCCGCCGGTGCGGGTGGGCGTGTCGATCGGCGACTCGGTGGCCGCCCTGCACGGCGTGATCGGCGCGCTGGCCGCGCTGCGCCACCGCGACGCCACCGGCGGGCGCGATGCGGGCGAAGGCCAGATGGTCGACGTGGCCCTGTACGAAGCGGTCTTCAACATGATGGAGTCGCTGGTGCCCGAGTTCGACCACGCCGGCGTGGTACGCGAGCGTACCGGCGGCGCGCTGCCCGGCATCGTGCCGTCGAATACCTACACCACGGGCGACGGCGAGAACATCGTCATCGCCGGCAATGGCGACGCCATCTTCAAGCGCCTGATGCTGGCCATGGGCCGCATCGACATGGCCGGCGACGCCCAGCTGGCGCGCAACGACGGCCGCGTGCCGCGCGCCGCCGAGATCGACGCCGCCATCCAGGACTGGTGCGCTACCCAGACCATCGATGGCGCGCTGGCGACCTTGCAGGCGGCGGACGTGCCGGCCGGGAAAATCTACTCGGTGCGCGACATGATGAGCGACCCGCAGTATCTGGCGCGCGGCATGTTCGAGCAACACCAGTTCGCCGACGGCACGCCCGTCAAGCTGCCGGCCGTCACACCCAAGCTGTCGGCCACGCCGGGCCAGACGCGCTGGCTGGGTCCGGCGCTTGGTGAACACAGCAACGAGATTCTGCAGCAGCTCGGCTATAGCGCTGCCGACATCGCCGCGCTGCGCGAGGGCGGCGTGCTGTAACACGCCGGCCATGCCGTGCCGTGCCACGGCGCATGCCCCGCGCGGCTGCGAGGCCGCGCGACCCGATGCGGCGCGCTGACGCGTACGTTTTCACGCCATTTGGTTCGGCTGCCCGTTTTGCGTGCGCGCAAACGACCTGACAGGTGCACTGCTATCGTGGGCTCACCTACCGTGGACCCACACAGCATGCACCTTATCGACACCACCATGTTCTACGCCAGCGAAGGCGGCGGCGTCAGCACCTATCTCAACGCCAAGGCGCGTTGGCTGGCGCAGCGCAGCCGGGTGCGCCACACCATCCTCAGCCCCAACGTACCCAGTTCGCAAGGCGGCGAAGCCTCGGTGCTGCGCGTGCCCAGCCTGGGCGTGCCGGGGCTGCACGGCTACCGGTGGCCGCGTTCGGTCGGGGTGGTCACGCGGCAGCTGCTGGAGCTGCAGCCCGACCTGATCGAGGCGGGGGACGCCGGGCCGTGCGCCTGGGCAGCGCTGCGCGCCAAGCAGCGGCTGGGCGTGCCGGCCGTGGCGTTCTATCACTCCGATCTGCCCGACCTGATCGGCCAGCGCTTCGGCGACGTGGCCAAGCGTGGCGCGCGCAGCTATCTGGCCCATCTGTACCGACAGTTCGACCTGGTGCTGGCGCCGTCGCACCTGATGGTGCAGCAGCTCGCCAGCATGGGCATCCGTGGGGCGGTGCACCAGCCGCTGGGCATCGACACGGGTATCTTCACGCCCAAGCGGCGCATCGGCGGCCTGCGCCAGTACCTGCACTTGCCGCCGGAAACCCGGTTGCTGGTGTATGCCGGGCGGTTTACGCGCGAAAAAAAGCTGGAGCTGCTGATCAACGCGGTGCGCCAGCTGGGCCGGCCCTATCACCTGATCCTCATCGGTGGCGGGTCCGAGCTGCCGCGCTATCCGCAGATCAGTTACATGGGCTTCAAGCGCGACCAGCGGGTATTGGCCAAGTTGATCGCCAGCTGCGATGTGCTGGTGCATCCGGGCGACTGCGAAACGTTTGGGCTGATCGTGCTGGAAGCGATGGCCTGCGGCGTGCCGGTGGTGGCCGCGCGGGGCGGCGGGGTGGCCGAACTGGTCGACGACAGCACCGGCGTGCTGGTCGAGCCCAACAGCTACGAGGCGTTGTGCGACGGCATCGAGACGCTGTACCGGCGTGGTCTGGAGGGCAGCGCGGCGGCGGCCTGCCGCAAGGCGCAGGAATACGACTGGAACCGCATCATGCCGCAGCTGATGCGGCGCTACGCCAGCCTGCTTGCCACGCGGGAGCGGGCCGAGCTCGAGGCCGAACGCGTGTGTCTGACCGAGTGACCGGCTCACCATGGCGCCGGTCGACAAGCGTGCCGAGTCGCGTGCCGATGCGCATGCAAGAATGCGTGCGGATATGCCCCCAGCAAAGCGCGCGCTGTGCGTGTCGATTCACGACGTGGCGCCCGCCAACTGGTCGGACTGCCTGCGCTTGCTCGACGCCGTGCGGGAAGTGGCGGACATTCCGCTGACCTGGCTGGTGGTGCCGCGCTTTCATGACAGCGCGGCGCAGTCGGGCCCGTGCGAAGCGATGTTGTCCGATTTGCAGACGCAAGGCCATGAACTGGCCTTGCATGGTTACACGCATCTCGATCCCGCACCCAGCGGCTTGTCGCTGCGCGACTACCTGGTGCGCCGCGTGTACACCCAGCGCGAAGGCGAGTTCGCCGCTATCAGCGCAGCCGAGGCGCGCTGCCGGATCGAGCTGGGACTGCGGTGGTTTAACGAACGCGGCTGGAGCCCGGCAGGGTTCGTTGCGCCTGCGTGGCTGATGGGAAGCGAAGCGTGGCGCGCACTGGCTGACTTTCCATTTGCATATACGACGACGTACCGGCATTTTCACCTGTTACAGGGGCTGCAGGGCGGTGGCCCAGCCGGCGCGGCGGCGGCCCAGGACGTTCATGCGACGGCTTTGCCAGATTTGCCGCAGCGGACGCTGCCACACGTTTCGCCGCATGGCTCAACGTTGCCGCATCTGCCAGGGCTATCTGCTCTGATACATCCGGCACACCTGCCCGACTTGTCAGGCGTGCTGCACTCGCACGATTTGCCAGGCCTGCTGCAGCCGGCACACTCGCACGATTTCCCAGGCGAACTGCATCCGGCACATCTGCCCGATTTGTCTGGCGTGCTGCATTCGGCACACCCGCCCGATATTTCAGGCGTGCTGCATCCGGCCCCACTTTACGACTCGTCGGCTGATTCGCCAGCTGTATTGCACCCGGCACGTGACGCCGGCTTGCCAGATCGACTCAATTCGTCGCCAATATTCAGTTCGCCAGCCTATCCACCATCGTTACATCCGCCACACTTTCCCGATGTAAGCCGGGCCGCACAAAACCGGTGGCGGGGCGAGCAGCTGGTGCGCGCGCCAGCGCTGGTGTATTCCACGCGCAACCGTGCCGGACGGCTGCTGTCGCCCTATGGGGTGGCGCTGCTGGCACGTTGCCTGGAAAGGGCGCCGCTGCTGCGTCTCGCGTTACACCCCCGCGACGCGCGCTACCCGGCGCTGATGCAACACATGCAGACCCTGCTGGAGGACCTGCTGCGCACGCACACGCCCATGACCAAGCTCGCGTTTGCCACGCACATGAGAGGCCGCACGAAGCAGCACGGGTTCGCGTCGGCAAAGTCGCCCGCAGGTAAGCAAGCGGGTGCGTCGGCTATATCGCCAACGGCATCGACGAGTACGGTCAACGGCATCTACCAGTACGGCCCCCAGCGTCCCCCCAGCGCCCAGTGACGCCGGCCATAGCCCGCGTAATACGAAGGATGGCCGTTGCGCTCGACCTCTTCCTTGACGCTTAATTGCAGCACGCAGTTGCGCCATGGATCGGAATTGGCGGGATAGCCCAGCCGCGAGCACGCGGGCCCGTACACCACCATCATCTGGTCGACCTCAGCTTGCATGCGGGCGGCCCGTTCCTGCGGTGTGGCGCAGCCGGCCAGGGCAGCGGCCGCGGCGGCTGCCAACATGCCGTGTCGAAATACATTGCTCATCATGGTCTCCTGTCGAACAAATACACGCTATGTAGACGCTGCATGGACGCTGCACGAATGCGGCACAAACGCTGCATCCATGCTGCACGAACGCTGCATCGATGCTGCACGGACGCTGCCTCAGACGCTACACGAGACGCTTCATGCAAGTCGCATAGTTTGACCGCCGAGCCGGGCAAAAGTTTGCGCCCGCCGTGAGTTTTCTGGCAAGATGCGTGGCACATAATCTTCGGGGGATGGCGATGCGCGGTCGGGGAATCAAGGTCTGGACGGTGCGGGTGCTGGCGGGGCTGATCGGGCTCGTGCTGCTGGCGCTGCTGGGCGTGTGGCTGTACGTGCGCGCCAGTCTGGCGCAGCTGGACGGCACGATCACGGCGCCTGGTGTGGCCGCTCCCGTCACCGTCGAGCGCGACGCACACGGCGTTCCCCTCATCAGCGGCATCAACCGGCTCGATCTGGCCTTTGCCACCGGGTACGTGCATGCGCAGGAGCGCTTCTTCCAGATGGATCTGCTGCGCCGCGTGGGCGGGGGCGAACTGGCCGAACTGTTCGGCGCGCGCGCGCTGCCGCTGGACCGGGGGCGCCGGTTGCATCGTTTTCGCGCCCGCGCTGAACTGGCGCTGAAATCCATGACAGCGCAAGACCGCGCCATGCTCGAGCGCTACGCGGCCGGCGTGAATGCCGGCCTGGGCGCGCTGTCGGCCAAACCGTTCGAATATGCCCTGATCGGCGTGGGGCCGCGCGCGTGGACCGCGGCCGACTCGCTGCTGGTGGTGTGCGCCATGTATTTTGATTTGCAGGGCAAGCAGGAACCGCGCGAACTGGCGCGCGGCTGGCTGCTGGAGAACGCCAGCGCGGAGCAGCGCGCGTTCCTGCTGCCGGCGGCGACCGAATGGGATGCTCCGCTGGACTCGCCCTCGGTAGCGGCTTCCGCGCTGCCTGTTCCAGACAGCGCGCCATCCTGGTGGGGCAAGCCAGGTCCGGCCAAGCCCGCGCTCGCGATTGCGGGCAGCGTCGCCACGCCCGACATCTTGCAACCGCTACGCCAGCCATCGGTGGACTTCATCGATGCTGTGGGCAGCAACAACTGGGTGGTCGCGGGCAGCCGCAGTGTCGGCGGCGGGGCCATCGTTTCGAACGATATGCACCTGGGCCATCAGCTGCCCAACATCTGGTACCGGCTCGCGCTGCAGTTCCCCGACGCCAGCGGCAAGCTGCGGCGCATTGTCGGCGTCTCGCTGCCCGGCGCCGTGCCGGTGGTGGTGGCCGGCAGCAACGGCCACGTGGCCTGGGGCTTCACCAACAGTAACGGCGACTACATCGATCTGGTGGCGCTCGACCGCGACCCGGCGCGGCCGGACCAGGTACGCACGCCGGCCGGCTGGGAGAAGGTCGTCGTGCAGCACGAGACCATCCTCGTCAAGGGCGCGCCGGTCGAGCGGCTGGAGGTGCGCGTATCCTCGGTCGGCCCGATCCGCGACGTCGCCGGCCGCAGCTATGCGCTGCACTGGACGGCCCATCATCCGACCGCTTTGAACCTCAATCCCCGGCGGATGGAGACGATCGACACGCTGGCGGACGCGCTGACGGCGGCCAACGGGTTCGGCATCCCGGCGCAGAACTTCGTCGCCGGCGATGCGAAGGGCAATATCGGCTGGACCATCGCCGGGCTGGTGCCCAGGCGCGCGCAGAATGGCGCGGACACCAGCTTTCCCATCGTCGATGGCGCCACCTTCGATGGCATGCTGGCGCATGGCGATTACCCGCGCATCGAAAACCCGGCGGACGGCCAGCTGGCCACGGCCAACAGCCGCCAGCTGATGGGGCCGGGGTCGCAGCTGCTTGGCGACGGCGGCTTCGACGTCGGCGCGCGCACGCGCCAGATCCGCGACAACCTGACGGCGCTCGGCGCCAGGGCCGATGAGGCAGGCGTATATGGCGTGGCGCTGGACGACCGCGCCCTGTTCATGGCGCAGTGGCGCGAGCGGGCGGTGAAGGTGCTCGACGGCGCCGCGCTCGAAGGACACCCGCAGCGGGCTGAATTTTTACGGCAGCTCACCACCGGCTGGAGTGGCCGCGCCAGTGTCGAGTCGGTCGGCTACCGGCTGGCGCGTCATTTCATGTGGGGCCTGCACGACGCCCTGTATGACGGCGCCAATCGCGAGCTGGCGCTGGTGGATGCCAGGGCCAATATGGCGCTGGCCAGTACCCGCTGGCCGGTGGTGGTGGCGCGCCTGATCGACACGCAGCATGCCGCATGGCTGCCGCCGGGGCATGCGGACTGGCGCGCGTTTCAGTTGTCGGTGATCGATCAGGTGATCGTGGAGCTGACTGCGGACGGCAAGCCGCTGGCGCAGGCCACCTGGGGCGCGCGCAATACCGCAGCGATTGCGCATCCGATCGCCGCGGTGGCGCCGTTCCTCAAGCGCTGGCTGGCGGCGCCGATGGACCAGTTGCCGGGCGACGCGAACATGCCGCGCGTGTCGGGCAAGGACTTCGGCGCGTCCGAGCGCATGGCGGTGCAGCCTGGGCGCGAGGAGCAGGGGTTATTCAACATGCCGGGTGGGCAGAGCGGGCATCCGTTGTCGCCGTTCTTCCTGAGCGGGCATGCCGAGTGGGTGAGGGGGAAGCCGCTGCCGTTGCTGCCAGGGGCGCCGGTGCATACGTTGCGGTTTGTGCAGGCGGGGCGGTAGGTAAGCGGGTGTAGGTAAATGGCGGCGCCCGTTAAAACCAACACCATTCGACCCGTCTTCCCCACGCGGGGGCGCCGAGCCCTTTGCGGGCACGGCGGTTTTTCGTTTTGTGGTGAAGAACGCGTCTCGCTCGTCGGTCGGCGGCTGACTATTTCAACGCCAGCGCCATCGCGCACGCCTTGTTGAGCATCAGCGTGATCGACTCCTGCGGCGACGGGTGGCCCAGATAGAATCCCTGCACCATGTCGCAGCCGTACTCCTCCAGCATCACCAGCTGTTCGTCCGTCTCCACCCCTTCGGCCACCACCACCATCTTCAGCCCATGGGCCATGGCGATGATGGCGCGCGTGATGGCGGCGTTTTCCGAATCCTGCGGCAGCCCGCAGATGAAGCTCTTGTCGATCTTGAGCGCGCGCACGTCGAAGCGCTTCAGATAATTCATCGACGAGTAGCCGGTGCCGAAGTCGTCGATCGACAGATACACGCCGATGCCGCGCAGCTGCTCCAGCGTGGCCATGGTCGCGCGCGCGTCGTCCATCAGCGTGCCCTCGGTCAGCTCCAGTTCCAGCATCTTCGGGTCCAGCCCCGTGTCGTGCAGCGCCGAGAGCACGATCTGCGCCAGATTCTCGTCCTTGAACTGCTTGGCCGACAGGTTGACCGCCATGCGGATAGAGCGCTGGGTGAGCCGCTGCCAGGCCTTGGCCTGGTTGCAGGCCGTGCGCAGCACCCATTCGCCGATCGGCACAATCAGCCCGGTCTCCTCGGCCAGCGGGATGAATTCGGTCGGCGAGATGATGCCGCGCTCCGGATGGCGCCAGCGCACCAGCGCTTCCACGCCGACGATCTCGGACGTGCTCACGTCGATCTGCGGCTGGTACAGCAGGTACAGCTCCTCGTTCTTGAGCGCCTTGCGCAGGCCCACTTCGAGCTTCACGTGGCTCATGATCTGCATGGTCAGCGACGAGCTGTATAGCTTGGCGTTGTTCTTGCCGCAGTTCTTGGCGTGGTACATGGCCGTGTCGGCATACTTGAGCAGCGAATCGCAGTCATCGCCGTCTTCCGGGAACAGCGAGATGCCGATGCTGGCCGTGACGAAGATCTCGTGGCCGTCGATCAGGAACGGGCGCCGCATCGCATCCTTGACCCGGTGCGCCACATTCAACGCGTTTTCCACGCGGTCCAGGTCCGGGATCAGGATGGTGAATTCGTCGCCACCCAGCCGCGCCAGATTATTGGACTGGTCGCCGCGCGAGACCAGGTCGCTCGGGCGGATGGTTTCGCGCAGCCGCTCCGAGACGATCTTGAGCAGGTTGTCGCCCACATTGTGGCCGAGCGTGTCGTTGATGCGCTTGAAGGCGTCCAGGTCCATGAACAGCACGGCGAACTTCTTGTTGCCCATCTTGGATCGCTGCAGCTCGCGCTCCAGCGTCTCCAGGAACGCCTGCCGGTTGGGGATGCCCGTCAGGCTGTCGCAATAGGCCAGGCGGCGGATCTGTTCATCGGTGCGTTTGCGCTCGCTGATGTCGCGCACCAGGCCCAGCACCTCGGTCGCCCCGGTGGCCACCAGGCGCGCCTCGAAGTGCTGGACCACGCCGGCGCGTATCAGTTCATAGTCGACCGAGCGGATCTGCTGGGTGGCCAGCACCACGTGCATCTGTTCGAGCAGGCGCTCGGCGATCTCGCGCGGCAGCACCTGGTGGATATGCTTGCCGACACAGTCGTCGTGCGGCACCGCGGCGCCGGCGTCGTGGCCTTCCTCGTAGTCGAGGTAGACGCCGTCTTTGCTGAGGCGGAAAAAGGTGTCGGGAATCGCCGCCAGCACGGCGCGGTTGTGCGCGTCGGCGATGCGCAGGCGCACGATGGCGTCGCTGGCGCGCAGCACGTAGAGCACCCGGTGGCCCAGGATTGGCCAGTTGATCGGCTTGGAGACAAAGTCGGTGGCGCCGACTTCATAGGCGTGCGTGACCGCTTCGATGTCGTCGCCGCCGGTGACCATGATGATCGGCACCGGTGCGCCGGTTTCGATGCGCCGGATCTCGCGGCAGGCCGAAAAGCCGTCCATGTTGGGCATGTCGACATCGAGCAGGATCAGGTCGGGCGAGGTGCTTTGATACAGCGCCACCGCTTGCAGGCCGTCTTCGGCTTCGATGGCGTCCAGGCCCACCTGGCCGAGCATTTCCAGCATCAGGAGGCGCATCACCGGATCGTCGTCGGCGACGAGGACGACGCCGCGCTTGGGTTGGGTAGTGGGCATGTTAATGTTCCTTCTCTAGGATGGCACTGAGCGAATGCCGGACTGCCTGGAATTCCTGCTCCATGTCGGTCAGAATGACGGCCGCGCCTTCGGTGGTGTCGGTGCGGCCCAGGTGTTCCATTTCCTTGCACATCTGCGCCAGCGTTTCTGCGCCGACGTTGGCACTGCTCGATTTGAGGCTGTGCGCGACCTTGCGCAGGTTGCCGCTGTCCAGGCCGGCGATGGCCTGGCGCAGCGTTTGCAGATGCTGCGGCGTGTCGCCCACGTAGGCAGCGACCACCTTGGCGACCAGGGCGTCGCCGCGATCCTTGGACAGCGCACGGATGTTCTCCAGCGCGTGGCGGTTGATCACGTCGCGCTGTACCGGGCTGACGGTTGGCGCGACGATCGGCGGCGCCGCTGGGACCGATGGCGCCGCTGGCGTGGCTGGCCCCTGAGGCCTGTCGATGCGGCCCGTGGCCAGGGTGTGCACGGGCGGCCGGGCGCCTGCCATCGCCGGCGCCAGCGCCTGCGCCCGTACCGGCGCCAGCGCCGGAGCAGGCGCCGGCGCGCGCAGTGGCGGCCCGTCCTCATGGCGCACCGTGGCGGCGATCGGCATGGCGACCCAGCGGCCGATCACGGTGGCCAGCTGCTGCTGGGTGAACGGTTTGCTGAGGTAGTCGTCCATGCCGGCGGCCAGGCATGCTTCGCGGTCGCCCTGCAGCGCATTGGCGGTGATGGCGATAATGGGCAGCGAGCGTCCGCGCCCGTTCTGCTGTTCGACGCGGCGGATCGCTGCGGTGGCCGCAAAGCCGTCCATGACCGGCATCTGGCAGTCCATCAGCACGATGTCGTAGCCGCCCTCGCGCGCGGCGGCAAGCGCTTCCTCGCCGTTGCGCGCGCTGTGCACCGACAGGCCCAGGCTGTCGAGCATGGCGGTTGCCACTTCCACGTTGACCGGATTGTCCTCGGCCAGCAGCACCCTGCGCACGCGCGCCGGCCGGCCTTGCGCCGGGTCGCCCGACGCAGCAGCCGGTGCAGCGCGCGGAAGCGCTGCGGCCAGCGGCGCGGCCAGGGCGGCGGGCGCGGCGTTCATCAACATGCCGCGCGGGCGCGTCATCACGCATTCGAACAGGTCGGCGGCGCGCGCCGGCTTGATCAGCTGATAGGCCACGCCGGCGCTGCGGCGCTGCACCGGGTCGGCCGCCAGCCGATGGTCGCTCACCAGCAGAATCCGGGTGGCGGCGATGGCGCGGTTGGCCTTGATGGCGGCCGCCAGCGACAGGCCGCTGGTGCACTTCAGTTCCATGTCGAGGATGGCGACGTCGTACGGCTTGCCGCTCCTGGTCGCCTCCAGCAGGCGGTCCATCACTTCCATCGACGACGCCGTGCTTTCGCAGTCGAGCTGCCAGTCGGCCAGCTGCTGCTCCAGTTCCTCGCGGCTTTCCTGCTGTTCGTCGACCACCAGCACGCGCAGCCCTTCGATGGTCTTGAGCGTCGTGCCCGGCTCGTCCGGATCGACCCGGCGCTTGTCGAAGCTGACCGTGAACCAGAACACCGAGCCTTGCGCGACGGCGTTGTCGACGCCGATTTTCCCGCCCATCAGCTCGACCAGCTGGCGCGAAATGGCCAGGCCCAGCCCGGTGCCGCCATATTTGCGGGTGGTCGAGCTGTCGGCCTGCGAGAACGCTTCGAAGATGCGCGTGCGCGCTTCGCGCGAGACGCCGATGCCCGTGTCGTGCACCTCGAAGCGCAGGCACACGGTGGCGTTGTCTTCGCTGGCGACCTGCACCTTGGCCAGGATCTGGCCCTTGTCGGTGAACTTGAGCGCGTTGCCCAGCAGGTTGGCCATGATCTGGCGCAGCCGGTTGGGGTCGCCGCAGATGGCGATCGGAATGTCGTTGGCGATGTCGAAGTCGAGCGCGATGCCCTTGCCCTGCGCCTGCGGGGTGTAGATGGTGTTGATGTCGTCGAGCAGATCCCACAGATTGAAGTTGATGTATTCGATCGACAGCTTGCCGGCCTCGATCTTGGAAAAATCCAGGATGTCGTTGATGATCACCAGCAGATGCTCGCCGGAGCGCTTGACCAGCTTGGTGAAGTTGCGCTGGGCTTCCGTCAGCTGCGTTCCCAGCAGCATTTCCGTCATGCCCAGCACGCCGTTCATGGGGGTGCGGATTTCATGGCTCATGGTGGCCAGAAATGCGCTCTTGGCGCGGCTGGCCGCTTCGGCCGCATTCTTGGCTTTTTCCAGCTGCTCGGTGCGCACGCTGACCTGCCGCTCCAGCTCGTCGCGGTGGTGGGTGAGGGCGGCGCCGCGGCCCTCGATCTGGGCCAGCATGTCGTTGAAACTGTCGATCAGGGTGCCCAGCTCGTCGTTGCGGTCGTGGCTGATGCACAGGTTGTAATTCTGGCTGGCCGACACCTTCTGCGCCGCATTGATGAGTTTGGTAACGGGATCGGCGATGCTGCTTTTGAAGCGTCCGGCCAGCATCGACGCCACCAGCAGCGAGCCGCCCATGGCGGTGGCGATCACGCCCAGGCTTTTGAGGATGTCCATCCACATCGCGGTCAGGTCGGTTTCGATCATCACGATGCCGACCTGATAGTTGTTGCTGGTAACGGGGCGGTACAGGCGCATGCGCGTGGACCAGAACGAGCCGCCCTTGCGGTTCGCTTCGGCGATGGCGTCGTCGTCGGGATCGAGCTCGGGCGCGGTCGGTTCGGTGACATCGGCGCGCCCGGCCGGCACGTAGCGGGCGAACAGCTTGCCTTGGCGGTCGAACAGTGCGGCGCTGGAGATATCGTCCTTGGCCTTGAGCGCGGACAAAGTGTTCTGGGCCTGATTGCGGTCGTTGAAGAGCAGGGCGTCGACGCTGTTGGTGCCGATCACGCCGGCAAACGACGACAGCTGCATGCCTTCATCTTTGCGGTGGTTCAATACCGACGCGACCGTGAAGGCGACGAACACGAACAGCAGCGCGGTGCCGGTGGACAATAACGAAATGATCGTCAGTTTTTTGTTCAGGCTTGAGCGCTCGAAGTTCAGCATGGCATCACTACCTGCAGCAAAATTGATCGGAGTCTATTGCAATTCCAGCAGGAAAAATATACGGGTAAAGAATCCTGACAGCTTTGATTAAACTCAAGCTAAGCGGGTAGGCGAAACAGAAAACAACGGGGAATTTGGAGATGCGGAATTACGTGTTTTCCCACAAGGGGAAGGCGCGCACTGTGCAGGTGCGGCGAGTGATGGGCGATGACGGTTGGTGGTGCGAAGTGGTAAGGATGTGCTGCCGTGGTGCGCATTTGGGTCATGCGCACCACTGAGACTAAGCTAGCTAGCAATAGGGCCAGCTAACAGTTAACAACAGCCGCCCCGCTTGCCAGCTCCGCCATATCTGGCCTCCTGGCGTTCCTTGAAAAACTCTTCGTAGCTCATGGCCGGTTGATCCGGATGGGTCTTTTCCATATGGGCCAGATAGGTGTCGTACTCAGGCAAGCCAACCATCAGGCGCATGCTCTGCCCGAGATACCGGCCCACCTGCGCGAGTTCGCTCAGCATGGCAATCTCCGTTTATTTCTGTTCATATTTGCGCGACAGGAGCGGCAACAAACGCCGATTCCTGCGTGCTCGGTGCGCCGCTGCGCCGCGCCGCCAGTGCCGTGCGAATACCGGCAAACAGCACCGCCAGCACCACCAGCATGAAGAAGCCCGCCAGCGACGCATCCACATAATCGTTGAACACGATGCGGCGCATTTCTTCCATAGTTTTGGCCGGCGCCAGGATCGTGCCCTGATCGATCGCCGCCTGAAACTTCTGCGCGTGCGCGACAAAACCAATGCGCACGTTGTCGTGGAAGATCTTCTGCCAGCCTGCCGTCAGTGTGCAAATCAGCAGCCACGTGGTCGGCACCATGGTCACCCATGCATAACGCGCGCGCTTCATTTTAAACAGCACGCAGGTGGCGAGGATCAGCGCAATCCCGGCCAGCATCTGGTTGGCGATACCGAACAGCGGCCACAAGGTGTTGATGCCGCCCAGCGGATCGACCACGCCCTGATACAGAAAATAGCCCCACGCCGCCACGCACAGCGAGGTGGCGATCAGATTGGCCGGCAGCGATTCGGTGTGCTTGAGTTTTGGTGCAAACGCGCCGAGCAGATCCTGCAGCATGAAGCGGCCCGCACGCGTGCCCGCATCCACCGCGGTCAGAATAAACAATGCTTCGAACAGAATCGCGAAGTGGTACCAGAACGCCATCATGGCCTTGCCGCCAATGGCGCTCGACAGAATGTTGGCCATGCCGACGGCCAGTGTCGGCGCGCCGCCGGCACGCGAGATGATGCTCGACTCGCCCACATCCTTGGCCGTTTGTGTGAGCATTTCCGGCGTCAGATAAAAGCCCCACTGCGATACCGCCGCCGCGGCCGATTCCGCCGTGGTGCCCAACAAGGCCGCCGGGCTGTTCATGGCGAAGTAAATGCCTGGCTCGATGGTCGATGCCGCCACCAGCGCCATGATCGCCACGAACGATTCCATCAGCATGGCACCGTAACCGATAAAGCGCGCATGCTGCTCGTTCTCGATCATCTTGGGCGTGGTACCCGATGCGATCAGCGCATGAAAGCCCGACACGGCACCGCACGCGATGGTAATGAACAGGAACGGGAACAAGCTGCCCGACCACACCGGACCGGTGCCGTCGACGAACTTGGTCACGGCCGGCATTTTCAGATCCGGCGCGACGATCAGAATGCCGATCGCCAGACCGACGATGGTGCCGATCTTGAGAAAGGTGGACAGATAATCGCGCGGCGCCAGCAGCAGCCAGACGGGAATCACGGAAGCCACAAAGCCATACCCGATCAGCATCCAGGTCAGCTGGGTGCCGGTGTAGGTGAACATCGGGCCGAGTACCGGCGAGGCCTGCACGTACTGGCCGCCGATAATGGCCAGCATCAGCAGCACAAAGCCGATCAGCGACACTTCGCCGATGCGGCCCACGCGCACGAAGCGCGAATACACGCCCATGAAGAGCGCAATGGGAATGGTCGCCATCACGGTAAAGCTGCCCCACGGCGAACCGGTGAGCGCCTTGACCACGATAAGCGCCAGCACCGCCAGAATGATCACCATGATCATGAAGGTGCCAAGTAGCGCGATCAGGCCGGGTATTTCGCCCAGCTCGGATTTGATCAAATCGCCCAGCGAGCGGCCGTCGCGGCGCATGGAAATAAACAGGATCATGAAGTCCTGCACCGCGCCGGCGATGACCACGCCGGCCAGGATCCACATCATGCCGGGCAGATAGCCCATCTGCGCCGCCAGCACGGGGCCGACCAGCGGACCGGCGCCGGCGATGGCCGCGAAGTGGTGGCCGAACAGCACGTAGCGGTTGGTGGGGACGTAGTCGAGACCGTCGTTGAACTTGTAGGCCGGGGTCTGGCGGCGCGGATCGAGCGCCAGCACCTTGTCCGCGATGAACTTGCTGTAGAAACGGTAGGCGATCAGGTAGACGCACACGGCGGCTGCCACCACCCAGATTGCATTGATGGCCTCGCCGCGCTTGAGCGCGATGTAGGCCAGCGCCACGGCGCCGCCGAGCGACAGCCCGGCCCAGCCGAGCTGTTTGCCGATACGATTCATGTTGACTCCTCCATTGTTTTTAATAGGTGTGTGGATTGGACCGGTCGACGCCGGTTTGGATTCCTTGCAGCGTAAAAGTATCGGTGCTGGTTTGATCGACAACAAGCGCACCACTACGCAGGCGCTTACGTAGTACTACGTAGCGCGGCCGCAGCGAAGCCACGTAGAATCGCTGCATGATTCGATACCGATCCCCGTACCGCCCACCGGAGTGGCTGTGAACCTCAGGCAAAAGGTGATCCTGTTCGCCATCACACCCCTGATCGCGTCGCTGTGCGCGCTGGCGCTGTTCGTGCAGCACCAGGCCACGTCGCTGGCCCGGCAGCAACGCGCCACCATCCAGCAAGCCATTCTGTCCAGCAAGGAGGCCGAGCTGAAGCACTACGTGGCGCTGGCCTCGCGCTCGATCGCGCACCTGTACGACAGCGGCCGCAGCGACGCGGCCACGCTGGCCGAGGCGCGGCGCATTCTGGCCACGCTCAGCTACGGCAGCGACGGCTACTTTTTCGTCTACGACATGAACGGCATGAACGTGATGCACCCGCGCCAGCCCGAGCTGGAGGGGCGCAACCTGTGGGAGTTGCGCGATGTGAACGGCGTGCCCACCGTGCAGCGCCTGTTGGCGAGGGCCAGGGCGGGCGGCGGTCTGGAGCGCTATATCTGGGCCAAGCCATCGGCGAGTAAGCCGGCGCCCAAGCTGGGTTATGTGATTCCGCTGGAGCGCTGGGGCTGGATGATGGGCACCGGCATCTATCTGGACGACGTGGACGCGGCACTGGCCAAGATCGATGCCCAGCAGTCATACAATATCCAGAGCACCATGCTGTGGATTGGCGCGCTGGCCATTCTCGTTACGCTGGTGGTGGCCGGGTCGGGGTGGGCGCTCAATATCAGCGAGCTGCGCGTGGCCGACGCCAAGCTCAAGGCGCTGGCGCAGCGGGTGGTCGATTCGCAGGAGCAGGAGAGGGCGCGGCTGTCGCGAGATTTGCACGACGGCATCAGCCAGTGGCTGGTGTCGATCAAGCTGCAAATCGAGGCGGGGTTGATACGGCTGGGTGGCGATGCGGCCCAGCAAGAGCAGGCGCGGGCAGGCTTCGAGCATACGGCGGCGCAACTGGGCGATGTGCTGGGCGAGGTGCGGCGCATTTCACACGACTTGCGGCCGGCAATTCTGGACGATCTGGGGCTGGCCGCGGCGCTGGACCATCTGGCGCACGAGTTTTCGCAGACCAGCGCCGCGCCGGCCAGGTTCACGGCGCAGGGCAGTGCGGATGGGTTGCCGGATGTGGCCAATACAGTGTTGTTCAGGATCGCGCAGGAAGCGCTGACCAATATCGAGCGGCATGCCGAGGCAGGGCACATCGATATCACGCTGGCGCGCAACGAGCGTAATGTGATGCTGACGGTGGCCGACGATGGGGGCGGCTTCGACGCGGACGACATCGCCGATCACCCGCAACGCGGCATCGGCCTGCGCAACATGATGGAGCGGATGGATGCAATTGGCGGCAAGCTGCACATCACCTCGTCGAGCGCCGGGACGGTGGTGCAGGCGACGGTGCCGATTTAATGGTTGATACATAAAGTCAAAGCTGGCAATGAGGCGTATCGAGTGCGTATCAGATGCGTATCGAATGCGTGTCGGGAGCGCAGACCGATAATGTTACCCCCCGAGCCGTCATCCTCGCGAAGGCGAGGACCCATAACCCGTAACACAGAGCCGAGGTGCTATAGGGCCCCGCCTCCGCAGGGGAACTCCGGCACATTTAAAGGTGGCTTTAAGCCTCGCGGCGGGCGAATAACAAGCAATCGAAAAAACATAAAAACCAACTACTACTAAACCCCAGAATGACCCAACCCACCATCCAAATCATGCTCGTCGACGACCACCCCCTGGTGCGCGACGGCCTGCGTGCGCGCCTCGAATCGCTCCCGCACCTGAAAGTGGCCGCGGAAGCCGGCGGCGCCGACGAAGCCCTGCAACTGGCCGCCACCCACCAGCTCGACCTGGTGCTCATGGACATCAACATGCGCGGCACCAGCGGCATCGACGCCACCGCCCGCTTCCGTGATCAATTCCCCAACATCGCCGTGCTGATCCTGTCCATGCACGACAAACTCGAATACGTCACCCAGGCCATGCAGGCCGGCGCGCGCGGCTACGTGCTCAAGGATGCCCCCGGCAAGGACATCGTGCTGGCTATCGACACCGTCATGTCCGGCGGCATCTATTACAGCGCCGCACTGGCGCGCCAGCTGGCCAGGCCACTGGTGCAAGACAACCAGCTGACCCTGCGCGAGCAGGAAGTGCTGCAGCACCTGGCCCTGGGCGAAGCCAACAAGCAGATCGCCCGCGCCCTCGACCTGTCGGTGCGCACAGTTGAAACGCACCGATTGAATATAAAGCGCAAACTGGGTATCGAAGGGCAAGCCGAATTGATCCGGTTCGCTGTCCAATTCGCAAGATTCGATCCTGGCTGATGTCGTTTTATGGCCTCCTGGCAACTTTGCAATTGCCTTGAATCACTAGTTCAACTACTATCCAGAGACACCTCCCACTAAAGATCCCGATGGCCGAGTCCGATTCCACCCTGTTTCCATTGGTCGCGCTGCGCGCGCTGGCCAACGCGAACAACCAATGGGTGGCCCTGATGCTCGAACTCGACCCGGCCTCGCCCGACACCTGCGCAGAGTTGCGCCAGCTGTTCAGCTCCACCGATTTTCTCAAGGCCATTGCCCCGCTCGACTGCGTAGTCGCCGCCGGCTGCACCGTGCCCGACAAGGTGGTGCTGGCCGGCATGCCGCCGGACCGGGTCGTCTTCGCCCTCGACGCCCTGAACGACGGGGCCGCCGCCCGCACCAGCGCGCTGGCCCTGCGCGAGCGCGGCTATCGCGTGATCATGACGGCCGCCGACGCGGCCACCATGCGCCCCGTGACCATCGACCGCAGCCGTGCCCAGCACGACGGCACCACCCGCACGCGCCTGCTGGCGCTGCTCGGTTCGCTGGCGCGCGATGCCGACTCGCGCGAGCTGGAAGAACTGCTCAAACAAGACCCGGCCCTGTCCTACCACCTGCTGCGGCTGGTCAATTCCGCCGCCTTCGCCCCGAGCACGCCCATCAACAGCTTCGGCCAGGCCATCAACCTGCTGGGCCGGCGCCAGCTGCAACGCTGGCTGCAACTGTTGCTGTACGCACGGCAGCAGCAAGACGGCCGCCCCAATCCGCTGCTGCCGATCGCCGCGCTGCGCGCCGCCCACATGGAAGCGCTGTGCCAGCTGCAAGGCGGCGGGCGCGACGAGCAGGATCTGGCCTTCATGGTCGGCGTGTTCAGCCTGCTCGATGTGCTGCTCGGCATGACCATGGAAGAAATTGTCGGTGCACTCAATCTGGCGCGTGACGCGTCGCTGGCGTTGCTGCAACGCCAAGGCCCGCTGGGCAGGCTGCTGCACATGGTCGAATCCGGCGCCAGCGCAGCG
>CALRYE020000103.1:0-22343 GCA_943372275.1 Janthinobacterium lividum | reverse complement strand
TGGTTCGGCATGCAGCCAGACAACACCGCCATGACGCCGAATGGAGAAATGTACTTCAATACGACGAGATTTTTGGAAGACTTTAGCGGTTCATTTGAAGATACGTTCTGGTTCATCCACGAAATGGTACACGTTTGGCAGTATCAGTTGGGCTACCCGGTTAAGTTGCGAGGTGCATTTCGAATCGGATTATCGTATGAATATTCTTTGCACGAGACAAAGCTCCTTAGTGACTATAACATGGAGGCTCAAGGAGATTTGCTTGCGGATTTCTGGGCGCTCCAGCGCTACGGGGATGCGGTGCCGAGACTGCATCAGATGCAACATGTGAACGACATTGCATTATTTCGAAAAGTATTGCGAAAATTCATTGCAGATCCAAAAGACCGATCGAATCTCCCTGGAGGATAATATGCGCCTTATATCTTTTATAACCGTAAAAATTCTAATTACTGCGTTGATAGCTACCGTTTCCGCCTCCTGTGTCGCAACGTCGCGATTGGGCGTCGCAGAAATATCGGATCAAAACGGAAGACCTTGTTTTTCTATCCCGCTAGATGTGGAGACGACCGATGGGTTGCCTTTATACACGCTTGCTGTAACTGATATCAAATTTTTGGACGGTGGACGCACCTTGCCCCCCGAACATTGGCATTTTGTAGCAACGGATCTCACTTCGCCTCCGCAGCTATCGCCCAATGAATGTATTCTCTACGGAAACGCCCCGCCTTTGACACGTCAGAGGAGCTTGAAGTCACTTCAGCTTTTCCATCCTTACATTGTATCCGTCGGCGCTAAGCCGAAGCACAGCAATTTGAGCGCCTACACTGCGGAGTTTTGCATTACCTTGGATGATGCAGGAAAGAAGAAAGTTCAAGTCATCTCATCAGATCGACGTCTGGGCGATAAGCGGTATGATGTATGCGCCAAGCCGCAATAACACGTTTTTCATAGTTTATAAATAGATTGCTTCCGTACATGCCCCATACGAAATTCAAGGCCATTGGTAATTCTACGCTTACCCCGGTCGATAACAAAAAGAGGAAAGAAGTATTTGTAGCCGCCCATTCCCTAAATCATATGCCAAAGAAGGTAACAAAAGTGTACTGGAGTTATGGCAGCACGGAGACTAGGCTGAACACAGTATCGCGCTTTTACGTCGACCTGAACATTCATGTTGAAACGGAAAATTACGATGCAGGCGAATCAGTCGTCGTCCAAATTGAATGTGACGATGATGCTGACGGCTCAACATCTCAAGAAAAATTCTCAGTATCGATCACTGTCGACGCGTCTGGTTATGGATGCATCAGAGACGTGTTCAGTGACAAACAAGTTGAATTGTATGGGAAAATCTAATCATGCCGCGAATTGCTGCTGTCGCCGGGGACCAACGAGCCCCAATCAAAATTAACCGGCCAAAATTTTCCGATGTATGGGCTAAGTATCCTCATAAATCCGCAGCGGCAGATGTCTATAAACTGATCGGCGGAAACATTGAGGCGCTTTACCTGGAAGATCCTAAAAAGTATGAAAATGCGTGCGCATTACGGTTAAGTCGTGCTTTCAATTATGGCGGCTTAACCATGACGGCCAAGGGTAAGCAATATGGCGTGAAGGGTGGGGATCAAAAAATATACCTGCTCCGCGTAAACGACATGATGCGGTTCGTTCAGACGAATTTTGGCGATCCTGATCTAATCGTGATCCCAAATGGAAAAAACAGAAGCGCGGATTTCGCTGGGAAAAAAGGAGTGTTGATTTTTCAGGTGACGGGATGGAGTAATGCAACCGGCCATGTAACCCTTTGGAACGGCGCAGACTGTGGCGATAAATGCTACTTCGAACACGAAATGTTCTTTGGCCTTGGTGCGGAAACGACCAAAATCAGTTTCTGGGAGCTGAAATGAGTAAGCAATTTGTTTTGGCTCTTCTGCTCTATGGCATTTCAGCATCGGGCAGCGCAAACAATACTAATGATGCTCGCCAGACCTTAAAAAAATGGGGAATGGCATATTGCGTCGGTGAATTAGCATATACACCGGCATTGAAAATTGAAGCCAGCGAAACGATGGGGGCGTATTTTCAATTAGGCGACCATGCGAGCGAAAGCGCCTATATTCATGTCCGAAGTTATGTCGACAAAGAACTTCGGAGCAGAATAATTGTAAGCAAAGAATCTGGGAAACCGATGCCCATCGTGCGATGCCTTGATATCTTTGATAGTGCTAAGTATATTGCGATGATTCGCCAGCAAGATAGATACATCAGCAGATAATCTAAAATGCTCTCCGTCTGTAGCCTTGATTATGGTGCACAATCGCAGATTGTGGATGCCTCTATTGCCTAGGCGCGAATGACAAGTTCAATTCATCGCGTACTAATATTTCGTTATACTACCGGACTATGAGATTGGGACATTTGAAATGGTTGGGCGGGTAGCGGGATACATGAAGAACCGATTTTGCTTGCCTCCCCGCCCGGTAACAAGTTTGTCCATTTTTATCACCCACCTTGACGAAACGATTGACGGCGACGACGCCCGCAACGTCAGCTCAGGCGATATCAGCGGAAGGATGGTCAATTCCGGTCATGCCAGCGCCATGGTCACGGTCGCGGCCGGAGCACATTTGCATTTTTCAAGGTCAGGGCAGTAACTTACTATCCCCAAGACACCGGCCTGCCCTTAATCAACCGGTCAACCACCTGCCCTATAGTGTGATCTGTACAAACGCATAAAAATATTCAAATTTTCTCGCTTTGCCTTTCCGGTCCTGGTCTTGTCGCTGCTGTCCGGTTGTTCCCAGGCCAAGGGTTCGGCTACGCTGTCGCCTATCGCGGAGGCGAAGCATCAGGCTAAAAGCGTTACAGCCGCGCCTCAAATTCCCGGCGATGTGGCTGAACGCGACGGCGAGGCTGCTGTTGAACAGGCCCGCGCCGGTAACGACAACAGGAAACGCTGGTTATTCATGGTCATGGAATCGGATGCCACGGCGGATGAGGTGGACACATTGGTCATGTCTCTGGTGAAGGCGGCTAAGTTCGAGCTGCGACTGCAGCCCAAGCATGGCCACATCATCTTGACCAAGCCAGGCATCAGGCACGCCTTCAAGTTGGCCAACACTGCAGGCTCGATAGGCAACATCTTTCCTAACTACAACGTGCGGGTGCTGGAAGCGTCCAACCCTTCTAGTCGCGCATGGTCTGGCGGGCACCATGATGCTGGTTGGCCTGGAGCCGCCGATGTCTTGGACGCGGGCGCGCAACAAGCTGATCGGGCAGCTGGGTAACGACGAGGAAAAGGCTGATCGCATCATCGCGCAGTACGATAGAAATGCTTTCAACGCGTACCGGGGCTGGCTGTTCTCGTACTGCGATGCAGGACTGAACGTCAACAGCTACATCGTCAATGATGCGGCGCAGTTCTCCAAGCCACCACGCTCGATTGCAGACATCTTTGCGTTCCTGGCTTCGCAACCACCTGTAGCGCGTCCGGCGCCGCGCAAAGCCAAGGGCAAGGCCAAGCTCGCGCCGGCACCGGTCGCAGCGGCCAAACCAGCAGAGGTGACTCCCCCGGCCGCCGTAGCGCCCAAGCCGCCGGTGGAGGCTGCGCCTTCAGCGCCTCCTGCGACAGCTGCGCCGGCTGCGGCGGCGCCCACAACGGCCATGCCGGCGCCAACGTGGCGTGATCCGCTCGACGTGTGCACCATCCGCAGTGCTAAGCTGGCCAGCGTAAATGGCGCCAAGTTTGGCATGGTTAGGGGAAACGGTACAAAGGCGCACCAGGGAATAGATCTGATTGCGGTGCCCGGCACCCGCATCTATGCCGTTGCCGATGGCCGAGCCTTTGCTGTCCCGCAAAAGCCCGGCAACGACTACGGTCATACACTGGTACTGAGGGTAGGGATCGACGATTTGCCGGACTTCCAGAGAACCAAAGTGCTCGCTACCATGCCCAATGCCACGTTTGTCTATTTTTATTACGCCCACCTCAACGAAATGATTGACGGCGACGAAGTCCGCAACGTGCATGCAGGCGATATCATCGGAAAGACTGGCAATACCGGTAATGCCACCAACATGGTCACGGTCGCGTCCGGAGCACATTTGCACTTCGAAGTCAGAAAAGTTGCTGCCATCGCCAAGACACCCGGCCAGCCTTTAATCAACCGGGTCGATCCCCTGCCCTATATTGTGAATTGTACGAACGCATGAAAACACTGATCTCTGCCCATTTTGCCCTTCCTGTTCTGGCCCTGTCGCTGCTGTCGGCTTGTTCCCAGGCCAAAGAGCCGGCTCCGAAGTCGGCCGTCGTCGAGGCCACGCAACGTCCCAAGAGCGTCCCAACGGCGCCTCAAAATCCCGGCGACGTGGCCGAACGCGCGGGAGCGGCGGCTGTTGAACAAGCGCGCGCCGGCAGCGACGACAAGAAGCGCTGGTCGTACGTGGTCATGTCATCGGATGCCACGGCAGAGGAAGCCGACACCCTAGTCATGCCGGTGGTGAAGGCGGCCCGGTTCGAGATGCGGTTGCAGCCTAAGGATGGCCACATTATATTTACCAAGCCTGGCATCAAGCATGTCTTTAAGCTGGCCAACAGCGCGGATTCGAAAGGCAACATCTGCCCGCAATACATCGTGCAGGTACTGGAAGCGTCCAGTGGCCATGCAGTATTCCAAAAGGTGTGTATACCATTCGAATATCCCCGCAACCAAGTCTTTATGAGCAACCAATTCTATCTGTACGATGTGCAGACGGCAACCGTGCGCAATCTGTGGACCGCCTTGGGTAGCCAGAAGGGAGCCCGCATGCCTGAAGCCGATCCGCCGATCACGGTCAAGGCCACAGCGACCGGCTATCGTTTCGACTGGGCCGGGGTGCATCCGGGCGAAGACGGGCCGGTCAAGATGAATATTCGCAATGTCTACACGCGCGAGAAAACTGGAAAGCTGGCCGGAACCCTTTCATGCGCCGATCTGAACTTTCCGGGCAAGGAGGGGTTCGAAAGTGAAAGCTGCCAGACTGGCATCCTGCTACCGGTAGAAAAGACGGCGAAGTAAGGAGCGGGGAATAAAGATAGCCAGGCAACACGCGTTTGATCGCGCTGGCCAGCGCGCAGGCGCTCAGGTCGCCGGAGTCGCTGATGGTCGAGGCTTCAAAGGACGTGAAGCGTCAATGAGTGATTCGTGTTCGATGGCGTATCGACCGATCTGGATCTGACTGCGTTCATCGGCGAAGAAATGACGATCACAAGGGAGTTGCGAATGTCGATTGCCCAGCCGGAAGGCCTAAGCGGCCGCTGGGTATTCTGGTCCCTTCAAGTTCGTTATCGGCGAATCAATAACCGCAGATCTGTTGCAAACGATCAGTTCGGCGTATGCTCCGCTGACGCGCTACTTTCACAATCCTGCATACTGCAGGCGCAGTCGATTTCGATCCACGTCCCGGCTGGAATGAATGAGGTCGAACGCATCATGGCCCCACCTTCCCCCGACCGCTGCTTTTCGCTCAGTGATAAACTTAAAATCTACAACACAAATAGTCACCCATGAATCAATCGATACCTCGAGCCAACGTGTTGATTCCATCCGAACTTGAACGGCAACAGATCTTCAATTGGCTGCAAACGCTAAGTTCACTCACTGCTTGGCGCCGCATTCTGGGTTTTTATCAAGATTGGGCAACAGCCACAGAAAACAGCGTGCACGACGCGAGGGAATTCGGATGGGCGGCAAGCACTTCGTTACCGGAGTCCGAGCTTCTGCTGATTCAGAAAGGCCTTGCGCATTGCAAACAAGGAGTGGAAAAGCTAAGCAGAGGTGACAAGCGAGTATTCAGATTTGACGCCAACGGCGAATTTGCGATGGCATTTAATATTTTATCGCATTGGCGGAAGATGATAACGCGTATAGACGATGGCGAAAATGGCATTGACGAGCTTCACACCCCGCTGTGGGGTCAATTTAGGAAAGCTGTCATTGATGCTCATCTGGCGTGGTGCGAATGTTCAATGGACACTATAGAGCCGCGTTACCAGGGCGAACCTGGGCTGACTCTGTATGGTGATTGGTTAAAAGCCGAACTAAAGAATATATCTTTTCCGATTGTACTGGAAGAAGTCCCAGACCCGATTCAGAATACATTCGTTCGGACAAATGGCTATACACCTTGTTCTGGAATCTGGGAGCCCATTGAGGTGCTTCACCGCAAAGTATCATTCATGAATCTGTTCACGCGCGAGGCGACGCCTTTGCCCCCTTTTAAAATCATGGGTGCAATGAATTACCTCCATGGTAATTCTAAAACACCGCAGATAACAGTTGAAACGTCGACCGATAACATTGATCTTGATACTACGTGGCGGCTGCTATGGCGCGATGACCGCTACACCGATGGGGGCATTCCACAGCGCGAAGCAAACTACTATTTTAGCGAACCGGCGAAATCCGGGGGCGCGGCTTCCGGTTAATTAGAGAGGTAAGCGTCAATGTTGGCGGCAGCAGAGCCGTAAGGTGTCGAAGCGTGAACCGAAAAAGTAAATCATTGTTATTTCGGCAGCTGTAATCGTCCGGCTACCCCTTTCTGGTCTGCACACGCAAGGTAAAACTTTTCTCTGCCAACGCAACTAAAGTGACGAATATTTGGATATCTGAGCGGAGATCTGCCATCCGTGATTCGGTTCGACATTTATCCAAGTGAGCGTATTTCGTGAGATTGCACCATGATTGCAAAGATCGCACCCACGCGGTGAATCCTTCTCCGTGCTCACCCGACAAGATCACAGTCGCCCGGTCGTCCGCCCTCACTGGGCAAGCAACCCGGCTCACGCCTTGGTGCGTTCAATCCGCTTTAAACGCTGCCCATGGATGCCCCATTGGCAATCAACGCCATCGGCGCGGCCGCACAGGACCCAACCCGTGCCAATCTTCTCGACCGTTACTTCCGTGCCTAATTCGGCTGCCAGCTTTTCAGCCCACATGCTGGCTGAACCCTTGCCCTTGAAAAGTTCATTACCCTCGTAGATTACGGTCGCGTCGAATACCGGTGCTGCAAATACTGTGCTCATTCGTTCATCCTGTTAATTCAAAAAGTCGTTCTTACCTGCCCATACTGGTGTGGGTCAGGGTCGTGCGGGAATCGCCAGACCGGCCGCAACGGCGGGCCGCGCCACGAACGACGCCAGCACGCGCGTTACATTGGGAAAGTCGCTGATGCCCACCAGTTCGCCAGCGCCATAGTTCTCCACCAGATTACGCACCCACGGCAGGATCGCAATGTCTGCAATGGTGTACTCATCGCCCATGATCCACTCGCGCCCTTCGAGCCGCTGGTTCAGCACGCCCAGCAAACGCTTGCTTTCGCCGACGTAGCGGTCACGCGGCCGCTTGTCTTCAAAGTCTTTGCCCGCGAATTTCACGAAAAAACCCACCTGCCCAAACATCGGACCCACGCCGCCCATTTGGAACATCAGCCACTGAATCGTTTCGTAACGTGCAGCGCCGCTTAGGGGCAACAGTTTGCCGGACTTGTCCGCCAAATAGATCAGGATTGCACCCGACTCGAACAAACCCAGCGGCTTGCCTTCCGGGCCATCGGGATCGATGATCGCGGGGATTTTGTTGTTGGGATTGAGCGACAGGAACTCCGGCGTCGTCTGGTCGTTGGTGTCGAAACTGACCAAATGCGGCTCATACGCCAGCCCGGTTTCCTCCAGCATGATGGATACCTTGACGCCATTTGGCGTGGGCAGCGAATACAGCTGAATACGTTCGGGATGCTGTGCCGGCCATTTTTGCGTAATCGGGAAAGCAGAGAGATCGGTCATGAAGAGTAGTCTTGATAAGGATAGGTCTATCGGGCGGCAGCGCTATGCCGGCAAAGCGAAGCAGTGTAGCACTTTGACATCTGGCCTGCCTGCCGTATCCCTGTCTACCTGGCTGCAACGAAGGAAGCTGATTTCACTCATCGTCTTCTCGGATAGCGGGAACTGCACATTGCCAGCGGCATGCGTGGCACCGACGAAAAAATAGCCCGCCAAAGCGGGCTATCGAGAAGCCAAAAGGGCGTTTTACAGCTTGACGGCCTTTTCAACCACTGACCGCGATTGCGCTTCCAACACCGCTTCCGCCGCCTTCTTGCCGGCGATGAAAGCGTGATCGGAGTTGTAGTATTCCCATTCGCTGTAACGGCCCGACAGCACGATGTTGTGCTGTGCCAGCCATTCCTTGACGGTCGCCACGTTCTGCGCGCGCTGGTGATCGTAGACGACATAGGCATACGGCATGTCGACCTGGTTGGCGACCATGATCTCGTCGTCCTCGCGGATCATGCCGACCTTGATGGCATCGGCGATGCAGCGCTTGATCAGTTCGTCGCCGTCGACCGGCAGCGGCTTGAATGGCGAGTAGGAAATCTCGCAAGTAAAGCCGAATCCGCCGGGCGCGTTGCAGTGGGGGCTGGCATTCCCTTGCACGAAAATCCGGTGGAAGATGCTGTCCTCCGGATAGTAGATCCAGTGTTTGTCGGTGATGTTCTCGCGCTTGACGCCAATATTCACGCAACGGATCGAAATATGGTTCAAGCCCTTTGCCGCCATGCGCACCGACTCGGGGGCCTCCGCGCCGATCACGCGCACCAGCTCGGGCAGCGGCATGGTGCTGATCAGGTGGTCGTAGTTGAAGCGGCGGCCGTCGGCCAGCGCCACGGTCTTTTCACTTGGCACGACCTTGACCACTTCGGCATTGTTCTCGACCTTGCCGGTGATGTGCGGCAGGAAGCCTTGCACCAGGGCCTGGAAGCCCCCCCTGAGCGGATAGCCGAACCGGGCGTTCGGACCCATGGGTTTGCCGACCGGTTCCAGCGCGCCCTCGATAATCTCCGCCAGATCGGGCAGCGGCACGCGCCCGCCCAGCCAGGAGGTTTCCATTTCGGACAGTGGCACCGTCCACAGCTTCTTGTTGTAGGGAATGGCGAAGTGCTTGGCAATCCCGGCGCCCCACACCTTGTAGATGAACTGTTCGAAGTTCTGCGGGCGTTCCGCCTCGGCAGGGGTATGGGCTGCCTTGGTGTCGCCATTGGCAATCTCCACCGTGCCATCGGCGCAGCAGTCTTCCACCGGCTTGACATTGCTGCACTGTGGGGCCTGCTCCACCTTCGGCACTTCGTTCACCGCGCCATAGCGCGCTTCAATGGCGCCGACGATGCACTCGGTAATCACTTGCGGCGGCAGGCCGTACAAGGCGCCTTGAAACGGATAGCGGGTGAACACGTTCTTGCTGTAGACCCAGGCCTCGCGGTTCTGCCAGTGCAGGTTCGAACCCAGCAGCTTGTCGTACAGCTTGAGCACGTACGGATCGTTCGAGAACATGATGTGACCTGCATAATCGAAGGTAAAACCTTTGTCTTCGATCGAACGGCACCAGCCGCCGGCGGTCGGATTACGGTCCAGCAGCAAGCTGTCCTTGCCGAAGTGGTAGGACGCCGACAGCCCGGTCGGGCCACCGCCGATGATCACCAGCTTGTAGCGTTGCGATGCCGTCTGGGCGCGCAGCGCGTTGACGCTGGCGGCGTCGCCCGTGCCCTCGCCTGCCTGGGTGGCGGCGCCGGTGGCGGGACGCATGCCGCGCGCACCATTACCGGCATCGCGCATCAGCGCCACCATCTGCTCCACGGTGCGGTCCCACGACGTCTGCGCCACCACGGCGCGCATCTGATCGACCATCCGGGCACGTTGCTCCGGCGTCATGGCGAGCGCCTGCTCGCAGGCTGCAACGAACTCTTGCGGGCCGTTGGCAATGGCGACGATGCCGCCATAAGGCTGCACCACATCGGTGATGGCGGTACTGACCGCAGGCAGCTCGGCGGCCATGTACTCCAGCACCTTGGTTGGACTGATGAACTTGGTGGATTCGTTCAGGGCGAACGGCAATAGGCAGACATCCCAGCCGGCCAGGAACTTGGGCAGGTCGTCGTACCCTTTTTGCCCCAGATAATGGATGTTGGGCCGTTGGGGCAAGCTGGCCGGATCGATCTTGACGACAGGACCGACCATGACCAGTTGCCATTCAGGATGGGCATCGGCCGCCGCTTCGATCAGGCTGGCATCGAAACGCTCGTCGATGACGCCATAAAAACCCAGGCGCGGGCCGGGAATGTAGGCGAACTCCGGGTGGGCGCTGCTGCGGTCGAGTGCCTGCGAGAAGTGCTCGACATCCACGCTGCTCGAAAAGCAATGGGCGTTGGCGTGACGGTTTTTCTTCGCTTCGTACAAGCTCGGCCCACCGGTGAATACCACGTCGGCAATGCCCAGCAAGGCGGTTTCGCGCTGGAGCAATTGCTTCGGCGCGTTTTTGAAGGCCGACAGTTCGTCCATGCAGTCGTAGACGACAAGGCTCGGGTGCAGCGATTGCAGCAACGGCAGCGCCATCGGGGTGTAGAACCAGACTATCGGATTGTCGCCCGGCGGCGCCAGGTCGGCCAGCAGCGGCTGCAGCACCTGAATCTGATCGTCGTGAAAGCCTGGCGCCTGCACATTGGTGTGCGGCTGGTAGACCGTCACGTTCGGCGCGGGTACATAGCTCTTGAGGAAGCTGGCACCATCGTGGTAAATCGGTTCCTCGATGAAGACGATCTTATGGTATTTGGCCAGTCGGGTCAGGAGTTGCTGCGGGCGCTGAAACACAAAGTCCCAGCGCAGGTGGCAGAACACGATGATGGTAGACATAGGAATTCCTTTCCGCCCTATCCAGGGCTGATACATTGATCCAAGTTATTTAATTTTTATAGTTGTTGTACCCGTGCCTCGGGTAGCTAAGGCGGAGCCAGAATGCGGGCCAGCTCATTCGAGCAGGTCCGGCACCGGGCGCGCATGTGGTCGTGGTTCATGTCATGGTCCCGGTTTGAAGTTGCGCGTCGCCGCGCTGATTTGTTCCAAAGGAATCTTGGGTGTGCGGTCCGCGTTCAGCAAGCCATTGGCTTCCTGGAACGTGTCGGCAAACTGGGTGTAGCAAAAGCCGCTGAACAGATGCGTTTCATTGACCACTTCGAGCAAGCGCCGGTAATGATCGAGAAAGCTGGCCGCACTGTCGGCGCGCGAATAGCCCCAGGTGCCGTCTTCCTGCTTGCCCGTGTCGTACGCAATGCCGCCGAACTCGGTGAGCACGATCGGCTGGCCCCGGTGCGGGAAACCATCCAGTGTCAGGATGCGGCCGGCCGGCCGGCGCTGGTCGAACAAGGTGCGCTGCTCGGACGACTCGTAGCGGGCGCGGATGCGTTCCGGATCGGCGTCGTAGTCGTGGATGCCCAGGATATCGGTGGCCGACGCTTCCCAGCCATCGTTGCCGATCACGGGGCGGGTGCCGTCGAGGGTGCGCGTCAGGTGGTACAGAGCCTCGACGGCGTTGCGGTGCGCCTGGGTCGAGGTCAGGTTGGGCACGCCCCACGACTCGTTGAACGGGACCCACACGATGATGCAGGGGTGGCTGTAGTCGCGTTCGATGGCTTCGGTCCACTCGCGCACCAGGCGCGTGATCGCTTTGGGACTGAAGCGGTAGGCCGATGGCATTTCCTCCCACACCAGCAGGCCCAGGCGGTCGGCCCAGTACAGGTAGCGGGGGTCTTCAATTTTCTGGTGCTTGCGCACGCCGTTAAAGCCCATGGCCTTGGCCAGTTCGACGTCGCGACGCAGGGCCTCGTCGTTGGGCGCGGTCATCAGGGTGTCGGGCCAGTAGCCCTGGTCCAGCACCAGTTTCAGGGGATAGGGGCGGCCGTTGAGCATGAACCGGTCGCGCGTGATCGCCACCGAGCGCAGCGCCGTGTACGACTTGACGCGGTCGAGCACCTTGCCGTTGTGGCGCAGGGTCAGCTCGGCGTTGAGCAGGGTCGGCCGCTCCGGGCTCCACAGCAATTCATTGCGGGAATCGTCAATCCCGGGATCGGACAACGCAATCTTGCGGTTCGCTTCGTGCCCGACCAGCTTGTAATAATCGTCGGACAGCAAATTATCGCCGTGCCACAGCTTTACCTCGACAAACAGGTCGTCGACAATCTCGCCCACGGCGAAGATCTCGCAGCCGATTTCGTAGCCGTCGAAATACGGGGTCCAGCGCAGCCGTTCGATGCGGGTGGCGGCAACGCGCTCAAGCCACACCGTCTGCCAGATGCCCGTGGTGCGCGGATACCAGATCGAATGGGGCTCGCGCAACCAGTCCTGCTTGCCGCGCGGCTTGGCCAGATCGTGCGGATCGTCGACGACCTGCACCACCACCACCTGCGCGCCGCTGGTGCGCAGCGCACCTGTGATGTCGGCCGAAAATGGAGTATGCCCGCCCTCGTGCTGCGCCACCAGGCGTTCGTTGACCCATACCTGCGCCTGATAATCGACGGCGCCGAAATGCAGGATCACGCGCCCTTCGCCCGGGTCGACGTCGAATTCGCGGCGGTACCACACGGACGGATGAAAGCCCTGATCGGCGATGCCGCTGGCGTTCGATTCCGGCGCGAACGGCACGGTGATCTCATGGGTCCAGTCGATCGGATCGGACGGCAGCTTGTGATGCATGGCGTCGTCGAAGGCAAATTGCCATTGGCCGTTGAGCGAGGTCCAATCGTCGCGTACTAGCTGGGGCCGCGGGTACTCAAAATCAATCATTAAACGCTCCTCCAGACTGTTGTTGTTGCACCGGAATCGGCAGGCGTCCCTGCCCTCCTGGCACGTTGCAGGCGGCCTTGACTGCGCCACCCATGTCGGCTCCCTCGCCGCTCTTGAATTTACCCATGTCGATTCGTGCTGTATTGCATATCAAGCCCCGCCGGGGCATATCGGATAATAAGAATCTGGCCAGACCAATCATTGCTTGTCCGCCTGTGATTGCTAGTTGTAGGAGATACGAATACGGCGTTTCCCAAGACACAGTTTATTCGGCGGAAATTGACGCATTTAGCAGTGCGTATTGAAATCGTAGCATCATGTTTAAAGTCACAATCTTTTCAATTATGCATAGCAACATTTCACTAATTCAATAACTACGCTGGTGACCAATAGTCGTAATGCACAAAGAAATTGTATATCTGGCGGATGAAGCAACCCATCCTCACATCGTAGGCACCCAGCAGCACTCCCGCATCAGACACACCCATGGACGCCTGTAGGACTAGATCTCGTCATTTAGGAAAACACATGTTCACGTGTGGCTCAGCTTGGCTGTGAAGTTTCCCGAAGGATCAAAGTGAAAGAAAAGACGCGCTCATTACCGTGCGCGTATCGCCTTCGCGATGGATTTGCATTAGCGTGGAACCAGTCCTGACCCAGAACTCACACACACAGGGGGAGCCATGCTAGCAATGGATTACCGCGGCCCATACCGCGTTCGCGCAGCGCACAAATCCGATCCCGTCATCGAGCACCCTGGCGATGCCATCGTGCGCGTCACCCGCGCGTGCATCTGCGGCTCGGATCTGCACCTGTATCACGGCCTGGTGCCCGACACGCGCGTGGGCACCACCTTCGGCCATGAATTTGTCGGCGTGGTCGAGGACGTGGGCAGTTCAGTGCACAAGCTCAGGGTGGGCGACCGTGTGCTGGTGCCCTTCAACATCTTCTGCGGGTCGTGCTTTTTCTGTGACCGCGAGCTCTACGGAAACTGCCACAACACCAATGCCGAGGCGACTGCCGTCGGGGCGATCTACGGCTATTCCCATACTGCCGGAGGGTACGACGGCGGCCAGGCGGAACTGGTGCGCGTGCCCATGGCCGATGTGGGCCCCACCATCATTCCAGCCGATCTGCACGAGGACGATGCGGTGCTGCTGACAGACGCCTTGCCCACCGGCTACCAGGCGGCTGAAATGGGCGACATCGCCGAGGGCGACACGGTGGTGGTGTTCGGCGCCGGGCCGGTCGGTATATTTGCCGCCAAGTCCGCCTGGCTGATGGGCGCGGGCCGCGTCATCGTGGTCGACCATGTGGAGTACCGGCTCGACTTTGTGCGCAAATATGCGCAGTGCGAAATCATCAATTTCAAGGAAGTCGACGATATGGCGCTGCACATCAAGAAAATGACCGACTGGCTGGGCGCCGACGTCTGCATCGACGCAGTCGGCTGCGAGGCAAGCGGCAGCGCCGCCCAGAGCCTCACGGGCCGCTACATGAAACTGCAGGCTGGCGCCGCCACCGCGCTGCACTGGGCCATCAACTCGGTGCGCAAGGGCGGCAACGTGTCGATCGTGGGCGTATATGGTCCGACCTTCAACGCAGTGCCGATCGGCAACGCGCTGAACAAGGGGCTCACCTTGCGCATGAATCAGGCCAGCGTCAAGCGCCACCTGCCGCGCCTGATCGAGCATATCCAGGCCGGGCGCATCGATCCCAAGCAGATCATCACGCACCGGGTGCCGCTGGAAGAAGTCTCCGATGCCTATCACATCTTTTCGAGCAAGCTGGACAATTGCATCAAGACCATCCTGATACCACCTAACGCCGGCCGGGTCCGCGCCGCTATCGACACGACGCTGCACTGATCTCTGCATCGAGCATCGCTACGTTGCGCGACGTTTCGCACCGCGGCTTGCACCTAGGCCTTGCACCTAGGCCTTTGCACCTAGCCTTGCACTAAGGAGAACGTATGGAACCAGACAAGCAGATGGAACCGGTCAAGGGCCTCAGCCAGCAGACCCGGGACTTGATCGACCAGGACCACCACGACCACCGCCACGGCGGCACGGTGACGCGCGACATGTCGCACATCCACGGCTGGGGCGCCGATCTGGACCGCAAGAACCGCCCCGCCGTGCCCATGGAACACTCCCCGCCCCGCCTGGACGGCGCGCCCCTGGCGGCGCCCGAACAGCAGGTCCAGCGCACGGAAGTGTTCGTCTCGCCCGAACGGCCGGCCATTACGCCCCTGTTCGGCACCGGCCAGCCACCGCGCGGCCTGAGCGGCATGCTGCGCCGGGCGGCCTACAAAATGACCGAGAACGACATCCGCCATTTCATGCTGTTGCTGCTGGCGGACCGGGTCAACATGGTCGAAGGCATAGGCGACGATCTGGCCAGGGGCCACGTGCCCAATGTGTTTGGGGAAATGGGTATCAAGGCGGAATGGCAGCATAATCCCGCCGGCCTGGTGCGCAAGGCTGCGGTGGCGACGGCGGTGGTGGGCATAGGCTATTACCTGTTTTCGCGCCGCACTTCCCGGCGCCAGGTTCTTTAGGCTAGCGCAAAGTGCAAGCGGATCGGCGCGGCGCCCTGCAACTGGGGCGTGCCGCCGAGGTCAAACCTGCATTGCTTTCAGATGACAGGAACGACCATGTCCCGCCCCATCGTGATCCGGCACGGCGATTTTGATCCCGCCCATATGCTCGATCATCTGCGCTATCGTCTGCGGCTCAAGGACGATGCTGCACTATCGCGCTTGCTGGACGTCACCCGGCCCATGCTCAGCAGGGTGCGCCACCGCAAGCGTGGCGTGTGCGCCGCGCTGATGATCCGCATCCATGAGGCCACGGGCATCCGTGTCCACGACCTGCGCGTGATGATGGGCGACCGGCGCGCCCGGGTGCGAGCCGGCCAGCGCCAGCGCCTCTGTACCGGCCACGTGCACTGAAGCCGCCACCCGCCGGTTCAGGCAGGTTCCGCGCCCGCTGCCCTTGCGAGCCGAAGCGCAACTCCAGCGCGCTGCCCTAGCGTAGCCTAGCCTACCCTAGCCTAGCTTAGCCTTGCTTAGCCTATCCTAGCCTATCCTAGCCTATCCTAGCCTAGCCTACCCTAGGCTAGCCTAGCCTAGCCTATCCAAGTCCACGAGTCCGCCCGCGGCGGTCCCATCCGCCGCGCCCGCACCCTCAACCCGTGATGGCAAGCAACTCAGCCTGGATGCGCTGGCAGCTCGCCTTCAGCACCTCCACGAAGCTGGCCACCACCGACGATTCGGGCCGGAACAGCGGCCGTGCCAGGTTGACCGAGTACGGCACCGAATGGCTGAACCGGCGGATCTGCAAGCCGGTCTGGGCGTATGACAGGGCCGTCAGCGGATTGACGATGGCAATCCCCACGCCCAGGCTGACCGTCTCGCACACGGCGCCGGCGCTGAGCGTCTCGACCACCATGCGCCGTTCGATCCCCAGTTCATGAAACAGGCTGTCGACCTGCTGCCGGTACGGGTCGACCGCCGCCAGATAAACGAAATCCTGCCCGGCGAAATCATGCGGCGTGAGCACCTTGTCGCTGCGCCGGCACAAGGGATGATCGGGCGGCAACACGCACACCACGTCCAGCGTCAGCAGGGTTTCGATGGTGGTGCCGGGCGGCGCCGCCAGGTCCTCGGTCAGACCCAGGTGGTAGCGCTGGGTGCTGAGCGACTCTTGCAGCGTCGGGCTTTCCTGCGGCGTGATCTTGACGCTGACGCCGGGAAAGCGCTCGCGGAATTGCTGGCATGCACGCGGCAGCAGCGCATGGGAAAAGGCGGGCAGGCAGGCGATCGACACCTGGCCCTGGCTGAAATGGCGGATCGCATCGGCCGCCTTGGCAATCCGGTCCAGCCCCACATAGGCGCGCTGGACTTCGTCGAACAGCATGGCCGCCTGCTCGGTCGGCACCAGCTTGCCCTGCAGCCGTTTAAACAGGCTGAGCTGAGTGACCTGTTCGAACCGGCTCAGTTCGCGGCTGATGGTGGGCTGCGACGTGTTGAGCAGTTGCGCCGCCGCCGTGGCGCTGCCCGTCGTCATCACCGCCCAGAACACCTCCACATGCCGGAAGCTGAAATTCATGGCCACCCTTTTTGTTGACAGACGGCGATCATATCAGAACTGCATAACCTGCCAAAACATTGATATTTTATAAAAGATGCGAATTTATAGATAATTTCCTATATTCAATTCCAGCAGTGCCGCGGCTGTGGTGCACGCTGCCCCGCGCCAGGCCTGCTGTCCGACCGCCAACCGAGACAAAGACGACATTCCGATGACCAATATTCCAACCACGCAGCCCTCCGCCTACGTGGTGTTCGAGCCGATCAACCATGTCATGAAAGTCATCCAGGCGGCCAAGCGCCGCGGCTTTCACGTGGTCGTGATCCGCACCCTGCCTTTGACCCTGGCCGAGCCGTATGCCAGCGCCAGCGCCGATATCGACACCGACATCGTGATCGATAACTGGGCCAATCACAGTGCCATCGTGCAGCTGGCCGCCGACGCCTGCGCCGGCTTCCAGGTGGTGGGCAGCTATGCCGCCGCTGAAATCACCCTGATGCCCGAAGCGCTGTTCCGCCAGCGTTTCCAGCTTGCCGGCCTGGCGCCGGAGCGGGTGGCGTTCTTGCTCGACAAGGAAAAAGTGCGCACCGCCCTGGCGGGCGCGGACCTGACCACGCTGGCCACCATCAGCCAGGAAGCCGCCCTGCAGATGACCGAATGGCCGGCCGGCCAGACCTATTTCTTTAAGCCCGTGAACGGTGCCGGCAGCGCGCTGGTGAGCAAATGCAGCAGCCTCGAACAGCTGCATGCGGCCATCGCCAACTGGAGCAAGAAGCCCGAGGTCAGCCTGGATCTGCTGCGCCATTTTATCGAAAAGAACAACCGTTTCTACCTGGAACAGGCGGCCGAGGGTGAATTGATGTCGGTCGAAGGGTTCGTGGTCGACGGTGTGTACACCGAGCTGGGCTTAAGCTCGCGCACGGTGCTCGAACGCGACGAGGCCATCGAAATGGGGTTGTCGTTTCCCTACAAACACCCGCTACACGAGCAGATCGTCGCCAAGGTGCGCGCCATCCACGCACAGCTGGGCGTCAACAACGGTCCCACCCACACGGAAATCATCTGCAGCGACGACGGCCGCATCGAACTGGTGGAACTGAACATCCGTTTCGTCGGCGCCGACGTGATGCTGGCCATCAACGCGGCCATGGGCGTGGACATCGAGGACGAATTGCTGCGAGTCACGCTGGGCGAAGCGCCCCGCATCGATCTGAGCGACCGGGGCCACGGCGTGGCCGTACTGCAGCAAGTCATGCCGCCGCCGGGCCTGGACGTGCTCGACACCATCGAGTTTCCGAGTGAGCACGTGGTATTCAGCAAGATCACGGCCGTGCTGGGCAAGAAGCTGGCGTCCACCGCCTTCCAGATGGACCAGATCGGCGCGTTCATCGTGCGTGGCGACAGCTACGGCGAAGCCATGCAATGCGCCCGCCACGTGCGCCAGAACATCCTGGTCAACGGCCAGCTGCTGGCCAACAACGCCAACAACATCGTGGTGCTGCGTTAAGCGGCCGACGTCGAGACCACCCATGAAAAAATACGCCATTATTGTCGACCCCATCGCGGGCGGCCGCTTCCTGCCGGACGAATTCGCCACCCGCGGCATTGCCTGCATCGCCGTGTTGAGCGCCCCGGTGCCGGCCGATTTCGCGCCATCGTTTCACCCCGAAAAGTTCGACCTGACCATCGCCTACGACGGCAACTTCGATGCGCTGGTGGCGCAGCTGGCGCCGCTGGCGCCCCTGTGCGTGATGATCGGCCTGGAAACGGGCGTCGAACTGATGGACCGGCTGGCGCAGCGCCTGGGCCTGCCCGGCAACGATCCCCGTTCCAGCGACCAGCGCTGCGACAAGTTCACCATGCAGGAATCCTTGCACGCCAAGGGCTTGCGCGCCATCGCCCAGACCCGCGTCAGCGAGCCGGAAGCGGCCAGGGCCTGGCTGCTGGCGCACGCCGACTGGCCCGTCATCGTCAAGCCGACCAACTCGGCCGGCTCGGACGGCGTGACCTTATGCCACACCATGGAGCAGGCGCTGGCCGCCGTGACGGCCATCGTCGGCGCGGTCAACCTGCTGGGCCAGGTGAACGAATATGCCTTGCTGCAGCAATACCTGGCGGGGCGCGAATGGGTGGTCGACAGCGTGTCCTGCAACGGCCGGCACGTGGTCACCAACGTCACGCGTTACCTGAAGCAAGTTACCGAATGCGGCAAGGTGATTTACCGCCACTGCGAATACCTGTCGCCGTCGGACCCCGCGCACCGCAGCCTGATCGAGTATGCGCTGGCCGTCAACGACGCGCTGGGCATCCGCTTCGGCTCGGCCCACCACGAAATCATTCTCACCACTGACGGCCCCACCCTGGTGGAAGTCAACCCGCGCATGCATGGCGCCGATGCCTCGCGCGCGCTGCGCTGGTGCTTTCCGGTCACCCAGATCGACCTGTCGGTGGACGCCTATGTCGACACCCCGGCCTTTGCCGCCAAGGCCGGGCGCGAATTCACGTTCACCAATTTCATGATTGCCCACTACCTGATCGCGCCCGAGGCCGGCACCGTTAGCGCCGTGGCCGACAGTGCCGCCCTGCAGCAGATCGCGTCCTACAAGCTGGGCCACCTGCCCGCGCTCGGCAAGCAAGTCGGCAAAACCATTTCGCTGACCAGTTCGCCCGGCTACATCTGGCTGGTCAACGACGACGAAGCGGCCATGTGGCGCGACCAGCAGCAGCTGATCGCCATGGAAACCAGCGGCCAGCTGTACGCGCTGGCACCGGCAGCGCACTGAGGCGGCCCGATGACTGTGCTCAAGAAAACCTTCGCCGGCCTGTTCGGCGCCGCCCTGGTCGCCACCGTGGTCGGCGTGCTGCGCCACGATGCCGACGTGATTACGCTCGACAACGCGTATGTCAGCGGCCGCGTGCTGAAAATTTCCGCCAGCACCGATGGCACCGTCCAGACCTACGCGGCCAGGCGGGCGGCCTATGTGCGCAAGGGTGAGCGCTTGTTCAATATCGGCGACATCGACAACGCGGCGCGCCTGAAGGAATACCGCGAGCTGCTGCGCATCGCCATCGAGGACGAGCTGCAGGCTTGCCGCGAAGTGGCCAGCGCGCGCACCTCGCTGGACCGCGCCCATACCAATGCCGGCTTCGTCGACGGCAACCTGCAACGGGTCAAGTCGCTCGAACAGGTCGGCATGATGACCCGCGAAATGCTGGAAAAACGCCAGCTGGAAGTGGCCATGAGCACGCTCGACACCACCGCCGCGCAACTGGAACTGGCCCGCTCGGCCGACAAGAACCGCCTGCCCGTGCTGCAACGCCCGAAGGTCCAGCACGCCGTGGCCAAGCTGCAAGCCGCTTTCAACCAGGCCTACGCGGCCGATGTGCTGGCGCCCGCCGACGGCTACATCTATGAGTTGCTCACCTACACCGGCCAGTACGTGGAAAAGGGCGACAAGCTGATGGTGCTGATCCCCAAGGAAGAACAGGTCATCGAAGCCAACGTGCTGGAGTCGGACATCGCCGCCATTGCGTCCGGCAACCAGGTCACTGTGGTGCCCGACGTGGGCAACGGCAAGCAGACCTATTCCGGCGTAATCCAGTCGATCGTGCCGTCGGTCGCCGCCACGTTCTCTCAGCTGCCGCGCAACAACCTCGACTCGAACTGGATCAAGACCTCGCAGCGCATTCCCGTGCTCATCACCTTGGCCGCCCCCACCGGGGACAGCGCACCCTTGCCGCTGGGCTCATCGGTCAAGGTAACGGTGAAAATCGGCCAGCCCGCGCGGCGCGACGCCGCCGCCCCGGCGCGCCGGCCCGTGGCCGTGGCCGCCGCCGCCAGCGCCGAAGAGAACATGGAACAGCAGCTGGCGCGCCGCTTTGCCGGCTACCTGGGCCAGGTCATGGCGGCCTATCCCAGCAGCAGCGCGCGCCTGGGGAGCTGCCGTTGAACTTGCTGAAACACCCGGCACTGGCCGCGTTCGCCCTGTATCTGATCATTTTCACCCAAATGCTCGATACCTCGGTGGCCAACCTGGCCCTGTCGAACATCGCCTCGGACCTGATGATGGACGTCTACCACGCCTCGTGGATCGTGACCTCGTTCGGCACCGGCGTGGTGATTGCGTTTCCGCTCGGCTCGATCTGGAGCAAGCGCGCATCCAGCCAGTTCGTGCTGGCCATCGGCTGCCTGGTGTTCGCGCTGGCCTCGCTGGGCTGCGGGCTGAGCACCGACCCGGCCCTGTTCATCCTGTTTCGCCTGTTGCAAGGGGTCGGCTCCGGCATCGCCGTGATTGCCTCGTTTCCCATCATGATCGCCCTGCTGGGCACCGGCAACGCCACCTTCGCCATTGCCCTGTGCACCAGCGCCATTTCGCTGGCGCCGGTCAGCGGTCCCATCGTGGGCGCCTGGATCACGGCCCATTTCGGCTGGCCCATGCTGTTCCTGATGAACGTGCCGCTCACGGCCGTCAGCATGTTCCTGCTGCTGCTCTCGTTCGACTTCACCCCGCCCGCCATCATCGAACGCATCGGTCCGCGCCTGCTGACCTTGGCCCTGTTCGGCCTGTGCATCGCCCTGTTGCAATATGCCCTCGATTTCGGCGAACAGTACAACTGGCTGCACAGTCCCGTGATCGTGGGGGCGCTGGCCATGGCGCTGCTGATCGGCGCCGGATTTTTCAAGCTCAACAGTGTTCCCGCATACCAGATCTTCAACCTGGACGTGTTTTCCAACGCCATGTACGCCAGCAGTACCACCGTGCTGGTGATCGGCAACGGCCTGATTTTCGCGTCGCTGGTATTTTTGCCCCTGTGGTTCCGCCTCGACCGGCACATGCCGCTGCTCGAAGCGGGCGTGGTGGTGTCGCTGGGCAGCGGCGTCTCGGCGCTGGCCACGCCCTTCATCGGCAAGTATTTCCCGCGCCAATACTTTCCCTACGCGGCCATCGCCAGCCTGCTGCTGACCGCGATCTCGTTTTTCATGATGAGCCGCTTCACGGTCGACAGTTCGATGGCGGCGCTGGTGGCGGCGCGCCTGGTGGCAGGCTGCGGCATGGCGATTTTTTCCACGCCGCTGATCACCATGTCGCTGTCGAAACTGCCCGCTGCGGACATGGTCAACGGCAACACCATTTCCATCGTGCTGCGCGTGCTGGTGGCCAACATCATGGTCGCCGTCAGTTTTGCCCAATATCGCCACCTGAGCGAGCGCGCCCAGGCCGAATTTACCGCCAACGCCGACCGGCTGTCGTTCCTGAGCGCGCCGGAACTAAGCAGCGCAGGCGCCAGCTATCTGACCGGGCTGTTCCATACCAGCGCCCTGTCCACCATTTTCATGGCGACCGGCCTGTTTTTCGCCGTCAGCCTGATCGCCATGCTGCCGTTCAGCGGCCGCATCGCCAAATAACGCCGCGCCCACCGGCGCCCCTTCGCCCTACCCTGTTGAGAGAGTTCATGCACACTATTTCTGTTCGTCAGGCCGTCGTGGCCGATATCGACGCGCTCGCGCCGCTGTTCGACAGCTACCGCCAGTTCTACGGCAAACAGGCCGACATCGACGCGGCGCGCGCCTTCCTGCTGGCCCGCTTCGCCCACGGCCA
>CALRYE020000102.1:0-22534 GCA_943372275.1 Janthinobacterium lividum | reverse complement strand
ACCACCCCTTCCCATCCCGAACAGGACCGTGAAACGATATTACGCCGATGATAGTGCTGCAACCAGTGTGAAAGTAGGTTATCGTCAGGCTAGTTATAAGAAGAAAACCCCGCAGAAATGTGGGGTTTTTTTTCGTCTGGAGAAAAGTGCCGTTTAAACGACTTGTGCCATTCTCTCCGTTGACCGTGTCCGTCGCTGATTTTTTTCAACATTGCCGAATCCTTTTCGAGTTTCGCTGCCTCTTATCAGCGTCAACACTTTTCACCCCACAAGGAGATCGACAATGTTTTACCAAAAAAACGTACTTGGTATTGAACGCGCCATCCGTATCGCCATCGGCCTGTGCCTTGTCTGCATGGCCCTGCTGTTTGCGCCAGAGGCCTGGATGAAGTGGTCCGCCATCGCTGCCGGCATGATCGCGGTTTGCACCGGCTTCATCGGCTTTTGCCCCATGTGTGCCCTTGTCGGCCGCAAGCTGTAGTTCCCGCCCCGATCCATCCGCCGTCGTATTTTTACGAGGAGTAAGCCATGTTTTGCAGTCGATCGATAGGAGTGCATCTGTTACGTGGATGCGGCGCGGTCGCGCTGATCGCAATCGCCATGTATTTGGGAACCGAACAGCCGTTCCTGGCAGTGCCATTTGTCGCGGGTGCCTTCCTGCTGCTGCGCGGCTGCCCGATGTGCTGGCTGTTCGGCCTGCTGGAGAACATCAACAACAAGCGCAACGTCAAACCCAAGCGTAGCTGAACCACGCTAGACTGCTATCAAAGACGTGCGCAAACGTGCGCAGCGTCCTCTTCCTGCCCCGAACCGTCCTGCTGACCGAATTCGTACCTGACAGGCGTCACTTTCCCGTCTGCATCTGGCTCAGCGCCAGATGCAGTGCCGAACGTTGCCGTCCGACTAGCCACGGGTAGCGCGTTTCCGCTGCAAGTGTCTGCAGCGCCGGCCGCGAGCCGTTGTAAATTAATGGCCGCGTTGTGGTCGCGGTCGTGTTGTGCGCCGCATTGGCGGCACGTCCAGGTGCGCTCGTTCAAGGCCAGCGTGGCGTACTTGACGCCACAACCGGAGCATAGCTTGCTGCTCGCATACCAGCGGTCGGCCACCATCAGGGCCGTTCCGTAGCGTCGCGCCTTGTACGCAAGCTGGGTGCGGATCCGGCCAAAGCCGATGTCGCTGAGGGAGCGGGCAAGCCGGCTGTTGGCCAGCATGCCCTTAACATGTAAATCCTCGATCACCACCGTTTGGTTTTCACGGCAGAGGCGAGTGGTCAGCTTGTGGGTAAAGTCGCTGCGAATGGCTGCAATTCGCGCGTGCAGGCGCGCCAGGGCCTGGGCTCCTTTGGTCCGATTCTTCGAGACGGGCAGCCGTGTGCCCTTCGGGATTGCTCCCCGGATGCCCGCAGCCGCCTTCGCGGCTTTGAACTTGCGGCTCGCGCGGCGCGACCTGATGCGCAGGCGGCGCAGCGCCGCCTTGAGCGGCCTGGGCGACGCGATCGCCTCACCGGTACTGAGCGTGGCGGCAGCGTTGATGCCCAGGTCGACGCCGGTCACGCCGTCGCCCGTGCGCGAGCGCATGGCGGCGCCGGCAGCCAGCTCGACCTGCACCGACACGTACCAGTTGTTCGCTTCGCGCTGCACGGTCGCCCCCATGATCTTGCCGTCCAGGCGTAGCGTCTCGCGCAGTGCGACACCGCCAATTTTCGGCAGCACAATGCTCATCCCTACCAAACGGAACTTGTCGTTGGCGACATAGAAGCTGTCAAGGCAACGGCCCTTTTTCTTGAACTGCGGCTGGTGCGCCGGCAACTTGGCCTTGAGTTGCTCAAAGTAGCGGCTCCAGGCGCGCCCCAGGTGCGCAAAGGGCTGGGCGTGGCAGTCGCGATGCATCATCCTGAGCCACGGCTTACCATCCTCGTCGCACCAATCGGGGTGGATGTACTTGATCGCATTGAATTGCTTCTTGAGCGCCATCGCGTTCGGCTTGCCGCCGGCGTCGCGCTGGCGCAGCCACTCGGCCAGGCCCCAGTTCCAGACTCGGCGCGCGGTGCCGGCAGCGCGCGCAAAATAGTCGCGCTGGGCTGCGTCGGGGTCAAGTCGGATGCGGTGTGCCAGCAGCATGGTCTTGGTCCAGTGCTTCATGGAGTGTCCGGCGATAGTTGCGCAGGCCGTACAGGCGAGAAGAAAAGCAATGCACGATCGTCATCAGGTCCTGCACCATTTCTTGTTCCGGCGACAGGCGCTGCTGATGAGCACCAACAGTTCGCAGCCATGGCTCGTTGCGTAGTGGGCAAACCACTCGAAGCCGAAGCGGGTCAGTCGGTCGCGATGCGCCACGACCAGCGTCGCGACCTCACCTCTGCCGACCGCATCCATGAGTGAAACAAAACGCTTCCGCTCGAAATTCAGGCCGCTGCCGACTTCCTCGATGAATTCGACATTCGCCAGGCCCCGGGCGGCGGTAAACTCTTCAAGCACTGCGCGCTGATTGGCAAGGTCGGGACGCTGGGCCGAACTCGAAACGCGGCAATAGGCAATGGTGCGCGTCGCTGCCGGGGCGGAGCGCCGGCCCATGTGGGCAAGCAACTGAGCCTTGGTATAACGCCGGCGGTTAGTCTCCGTGCGACCAACCGGTATCAGCTTGCCCTCGCGCTCCCAGCGTTGCAGCGTCTTGACGGTAACGCCCAGTATTTGAGCGGCTTTACGGGCATTCAGTGTATTTTCATGATCACTATTGGACATCAGTAATCACATTAGGTTCGACTAGAGTTAAGCTCCTTCTGCGCGATATTTTTCGATAAGCCTAGCCCATGATCCAGTTCGACGGCCATCTTGTAGACGCTGCCTGCAAAGGTGATGCCAATGCCATCGAAAAACTGCTGGTGCAATCGCAGCCGGACCTGCGCCGCTTCGCCCGGCGTTCTTGCGCCACTAGCGAGGATGCCGATGACGCGGTGCAGGTAGCGCTTTGGAACCTGCAGCGCAATATCGGTTCCCTGCGAATGATCGCCGCGCTGGCCGCTTGGATGTTCAAGATCATCGAGCGCGAATGTTACCGGCTTCTGCGCGTCCAGCGTAAAACCGAAGAACTGACTGACGTCATGGCCGATTCCTTGCAGCAGCCTGCTACGCCATATGGGTTGCGGCGTGATCTGGTCCGCGCCATGGCGGCGCTGCCGGCCGATTACCGCGAAGTTCTGATCCTGCGCGACGTGGATGAACTGACGGCGCCGGAAGTGGCCGAACATCTGCAGATCTCCATCCCCGCCGTTAAGAGCCAGCTGCACCGCGCCCGCGCCATGATGCGCGAGCAGCTGGCCGCAAACGGTTACGCATCTGCCAAAGGCGAGCTGTTACCTTAAATCGCGCTGAACGGGATTCAGTCCCGACCGGCGCGTGTCAGGTAATTGCATCCCTTCACTGTTATCCAAGGTCGACCCTCCGAATCCCTGCATTCCCAATAAGTGTCGCTTTAGCGCTAACATTTTTTCCACTAACGTTTGTGTAGTTGCGTTTTCGCGTGCTAGACTCGTCTTTACGTGAGGACATAGTCCTGATGTAGCGGGGGCGCTCGGGAAGGTCGCAGACGAAAAACAATCGTTTGTGTAATCCCTGCGCATGGACATCCTGCTGATTGCCCATCAATAACAACGACGACATGCTGCGACCGCTATTAAGCGGCCAGTGAAAAAGGGAGACAGACAATGCAGCACGCGACACGACATATTTACCGGACCACAATTTCTACTTTGGTGATGAGCGCCCTGGCTGGCTGGGCACACGGCGCTGGCCAGGTGGACCCCGATACGGCGACACCCGTCGCCACCGTAGCGGCTGCGGCAACAACACCGGCGGTCGAGGCTGTCAATCCCGCTGCCGTGGTCACCGTGTCCGGCTCGCGCATCGCCTCGCGTGGATTTACGCAACCAACCCCCACCACCACACTGAGCGCTGCCGATCTGGCAAAAGGCGCACAGCCGAATTTGTTCAACACGATCGTCGAGCTGCCCGCGCTGCAGGGCAGCACCGGCCGCGCCACCGGCGTGGGCAGCACCAGCAGCGGCACCCAAGGCCTGAGCTCGCTGAGCCTGCGCGGCTTGGGGCCAATCCGCACATTGACGTTGCTGGACGGCCAGCGTGTCGTGCCCGCCAACGTTACCGGTGTCACCGATGTCAGCCAGTTCCCCCAGCTGCTGATCAAGCGGGTCGACGTGGTTACCGGCGGCGCATCCGCATCCTATGGGTCCGACGCCATCGGCGGCGTCGTCAACTTCGTTACCGACAAACGCTTCGTCGGCTTCAAGGCCAATCTGGAAGGCGGCCAGAGCACCTATAAAGACGACCGCAACGTCACTACCCAAGCCGCCTGGGGCGGCAAATTCATGGACGGCCGCTTGCACGTGGTCGCCAGTGGCGAATTCGGTAAAGAAGGCGGCGTACCCGCAGCCGATTTCGGCGAAAGCGGCGCGAATGGCCGCAACTGGTATAACTCGCCGGCGTTTCTGGTGCGCCCGCTCGGCCAGACCGGCGACGGCAAGCCACAGTACACCTATGTCCAGCATGCGCAGCAATATCAGTACTCGAAATACGGCCTGATCACCAACGGTCCGTTGCAGGGCACGGCATTTGGCGACGGCGGCGCGCCGTACAAGTTCCAGTATGGTTCTAACGGCGTGCCCACCGGCACCGGTCAGGTCACCGGCTGCGTGAATCCGTTCTGCGTCGGTGGCGACTTGAGCGGCATTGTCGGTGCCGGCACCAGCCTGGCAATGGAACTGCAGCGCAAGGTCGGCTACACGCGCGTCGGTTTCGATCTGAGCGACAATCACGAACTGTATTTCAGCGCAAATCTGGCGCAGGTCGAATCGTCGTTCCAGCCCAACCCCGGCGCGGCCAAGAACGACAACCTGACCATCCAGTGCGATAACCCGTTCCTGCCGGCGTCGATCAAGGCCGCCTGCGCCACCAATAACATCACCAGCTTCAAGTACGGCACCTCCAACGCCATCTTCCCGAACAATATCAACGTGCATCCGACGCGCAAGCAGGAGCGCTTCGTGATCGGCGCCGAAGGCCGTTTCGACGCCTTCGGCAAGGAATGGAAGTACGACACCTACATTGCCCACGGTACCAACAAGACCGATATCATCGTCAACGACATGTCGCTCAACGCCCGCTATCTGGCATCGATCGATGCGGTGCGCCTGCCGAATGGCACCATCGCATGCCGCAATCCGGTGGCGGTGGCCAGCGGCTGCAAGCCGCTGAATATCATCGGCAATAACCCTGCCGATCCGGCCGCCATGGCCTATATCGAGCCGGCTGTCGGACCGCGCCAGCATTCCGTGCAAAAGCAGAATGTCGCCAGCCTGAATATCAATGGCGAACTGTTTTCAACCTGGGCGGGACCCGTGGCGCTGGCAACCGGGGCCGAATATCGCAAGGAGCAATATGTCGTGCGCGGCGACCCGTACGGCAACGGCGTGTCCGCCACCAGCCCGAACACGCCCGACCACCCCGCCGATCCGCTACTGAATACCTCGATCGGCAACAACTGGTACGCCGGTAATTATCACAACGCGCAAGGCTCCTACGACGTCAAGGAAGCGTACCTGGAGCTGAACGTGCCGGTGCTCAAATCGGAAACCTGGGGCGATGCGAATATCAATGTGGCCGATCGCCGCACCAAGTACAGCACCTCCGGTTCGGTCGAAAGCTGGAAAGTCGGAGCCAGCTGGAAAACCGGGCTCGATGGCTGGCGCCTGCGCGCGGTGACGTCGAAAGACGTGCGCGCGCCGAATCTGAGCGAGCTGTATGCCGCGGAACTGGTCACCAACAACGTCATCAGCTATCAGGGCAATACCGTCACCGTTCAGCAGCGCACGGTAGGCAATACCAAGTTGCGCCCTGAGCTGGGACGCAACACGGTGCTGGGCATCGTGTTGACGCAGCCGTCGTGGGCGCCGGGATTCAGCGCGTCGCTCGACTTTTTCGATATCAAGGTCAATGGCGTGATTTCATCGCTGACAGCGCAGCAGGAAGTCGACCTGTGCGTGGCGGGCAATCAGGAAATCTGTAATGTGATGGTGCTGAACAGCCCTGCGGTCAACGGTAATTACGTTACCGTGCAGGCCTTCAATCTGGCCTCATTGCGCAACAAGGGTTTCGATATCGAAGCGGCGTACCGGATGGACCTGAAAGGCATCGGCCTGCCGGGCCGCCTGACATTGCGCGCGCTTGGTACTCACACCTCGAGCTTCGTCACCGACCCGGGCGTCATCGGCACGATTCCTTCGGAAGCGGCTGGCGTCAATCAGGGCGGCACGCCTGACTGGAAAGTGCTGGCCAGCCAATCGTGGGAGACCGACAAAGCCAGTCTGACGCTGACCCAGCGCTGGATCAGCGATGGCGTCTACAGCAATGAATTCATCGAGTGCCAGACCAACTGCCCGGTAGCCACCAATGTGCACCCGACCATCTTCGACAACCAGATGAAAGGCGCGTTCTACGTCGATATCGGGGGGACTTACAAGCTCTCCGATAAATGGACGGCCTACTTCAAGATCGACAATGTGGCTAACAAGGATCCCGTGCCTTCGCCGCAGACTAACGTGACCTACGGCGCCAATCCGCTGTTGTACGATGTGCTGGGGCGCCAGTACCGTGGCGGCGTGCGCTATAACTTTTAAGGCATGTTCTCCAGCGGGATAATCGCCCCCGGGCACTGGATCACGGCAGCGGCAAGACGGTTACCGGCTTGCGCTGCCGTTTGCGTATCGCGCCCGCGCAGCCGTTCGGCCAGATAACCGGCGCCGAACGAATCGCCGGCGGCGGTGGTGTCGACCACGTTGGCTACCGGCTGCGTGGCAATCTCGAACCGTCTGCCATCGGCCAGGCGAATCAGGGTCGAATCGGCGCCGCGCTTGACCACCAGCTCCTTGCAGGGCGAGGCCATTAACGATTCTATCGCCGCCGCTTCATCGGTCTGCCCGTCGATTTCCATCTCGTCTCCAAGCGTGGCCAGACCGATATCGGCGAGGGCGTAAGCGGCGTTATACGTTTGCCGCGCTTCGGCGGCGGAAGCCCACAGGCGCGCGCGATAGTTATTATCGAAGACGATCAGCGCGCCGGCCGAGCGCAGCGCTTCCATCAACGCCAGCAAACGCTTGCGGCCATCGGGTGGCGTAATGGCCAGGCTGATGCCGCTGATATAAAACACGTCGATGGCATCGATGCCCAGTTCCAGCGGCGACGCGGCATCGCTGAAATAGGCGCGGGCAGCACTGTTCTGACGCCAGTACGAAAAATTGCGTTCGCCTTTCTGGTCGACCTGGATCGTATAAATCCCCGGCAGCTCGTTGCGGCGGCGGCTGACGAATTGGGTATCGATGCCTTCGGCGACCCAGTTGGTCAGCATGGCATTGCTGAAGGGGTCGTCCAGGCCGATCGCCGTGGCATAACTGACCGAGTAATCGCCACGCGCCAGCCGGGCCAGATACACTGCGGTATTGAGCGTGTCGCCGCTGAACGACTGGCGCATCAGCGAGTCGGACTCGTTGCGCAATTCGATCATGCATTCACCAAAAACGACGACGCGGATAGGGCTGGTTGGCATGCGAAAGCTCCGTCAAGTAAGCGCAGAATAAACGAAATAAAAACGTGTCAGGTTCGTGGATTATCGCTGGGGCGCCGGCGTCGCGCCAGCCGGTATATTGAACGCGCAGTCGAACACCGTCTGCAGCGCGCCGGCGGGCTCACCCCCGATACCGCGCAGCAGGTATTCGCAGAATACCTTGGCCACCAGTTGGGTATCGAGATACAACGTGGCCAGCGGCGGGTTGAGATAATCGCTCATGGCCGTGCTGGCGCGCGAGACCACGTCGCAATCGACGCCGACCTGCTTGCCGCAGTCGCGGATGCCGGCCATCACGCCCAGCGCCGACGATTCATTCACGCAGATAAAACCGGTGGGCGGATTGCTCGCGCCCAGCATGTCATTGGTCAGCTGCCTGGCGTTGTTCGCACTCAGGCCGTCTTCGCGAATCAGGGCCGGATCGGCGTCGATACCCGCTTCTGCCAGCGCGCGCAGATAACCGCGCTTGCGCTGCATATTGAAGGTGTAGATTTGCTGGGCGCCGGTGATGGCAATGCGGCGGTGTCCGCGCGCCAGCAGATAATGGGCGGCATCGTAGGCCGCCTTTTCGCTGTTGGCATCCACATAGGGATGTTCCGTGAACAGCTCGGTACGGCCGAAGGTAACAAAGGGGAAGTCATTTTCCAGCAAATACAGCACGCGCTTATCCTGCGGCTGCGTCATATCGAGCAGCACGCCATCGGCCAGGCGGCCAGTCACGATGCGCGTGAGCAGTTCCAGCGGATCGTCCTGCGCCGGATTCCATGGCATGATTTGCAGCTGGTAGGGCGTGTCCTGCAAAAAGCGGGTAATGGCATCGATCTGCGCGACCACGGCGCCATCCGGCACGTCCTGGAGCGGGTGAATGGCCTTGAGATAGACCAGCGTGAAGGTCTGGCCCGTGCGCAGTTTCACGCCGCGCAAATCGGGGACATAACCATATTCGCGTGCCGCCTTGCGCACCAGTTCAATGGTGTCGGCGCCAATGTCGGGCGCACCCTTCAGCCCGCGTGAAATCGTCGAGATGGACAAGCCCAGATGGTTCGCCAGGCTTTTCAGCGTGACCCGCTGAACGCCTGCGGCAAAGGGCGCTTTCACCATCGTTTCTTTCTTCATTTCGCACCCGTTATGGTCCTTCCAACAGTGCAGGATTATACACGAACGATTGTGCCGATTATCGTCTCTCAGCACAGCCACTAAACACCGGAGCGCGAAACAATAACGTTTGTGGTGGCTCGCTTCAGCATGCTAGACTTTCCAGTTAATTCACTTCGCGAAAGCCCGACCATGCCAGCCACGCCAGACGCTTGCACCGACATGTCGATCGACCTGCATGGCGAATGGCGCTTGCTGGACGCCCCGGGCGGGCCGGACTGCACGATCCGCATTCCTGGCGATGTGCACTCGGCGCTGCTCGCGGCGGCACTGATCCCCGATCCCTACTTCGGCGCCAACGAAGCGGCCGTGCAATGGGTGGCGCAGCGCGAATGGACCATCAGCCGCCGCTTCGACGCGCAGCCGGGCGAAGGCCCCTGGACACTGACGCTCGATGAAGTCGACTGCATCGCCGACGTCTATCTGAATGGCGCGCTGCTGGGCCGCCTGGAAAACCAGTTCCGCCGCCATCGCTTCGAGGTCGCCGCGCAGTTGCTGGACGGCGCCAACGAGCTGCGCATCCACTTTCACGACGCCGTCGCCGAAGCGCGGCGCCGCCACGCGGCCCACCCGTTCGAGCTGCCGTACACCATGGGCGCCGACCGCCGCCTGCCGATCAACATGCTGCGCAAGACCCAGTGCGCCGGCGGCTGGGACTGGAATATCTGCCTGATGCCGATCGGGGTCTACGGCGAGGTCAGTCTGCGCCGCGCCACGACCATCATCGAGCACGTGGCCGTGCGCCAGCTGCACCACGCTGGCGGCGTGGAGGTGACGGTGGACGTCGAGGTGCTCGCCTACGCACGTGGCGAAGCGCTGCTGGAATACGAATTCGACGGCGTCAGGCACCGTCGCACCATCGAAGTCCAGGCCGGTCAGTCGCGCCACAGCCATACCTTCAGCGTGCCCCACCCGCAGCTGTGGTGGCCGGCCGGGCAGGGCGCGCAGACGCTGTACCCGTTGACGGTGACGCTGGACGGCATGCGCGAACGGCGCAGCATCGGGCTGCGCACCATCGAACTGGTGACGGATAAAGACGACGTGGGCACCACCATGACGTTCCGCGTCAATGGCCGCGATATCTTCTGCAAAGGCGCCAACTGGATACCCGCCGATGCGCTGCCGGCCCGCATCACGCCGGAGGCGGTACTGCCGCAACTGCAAGCGGCCGTTGCCGCCAACATGAACATGGTGCGGGTCTGGGGCGGCGGTAACTACGAAAAAGAATGGTTCTACGACGCCTGCGATCAACTGGGCCTGCTGGTGTGGCAGGACTTTATGTTCTCCTGCATGCTGTACCCGTCCGACCGCGCCTTCATCCGCGAAGTGCAGGCCGAAGCGGTGTACCAGGTCAAGCGCCTGCAGCACCGCGCCTGCGTGGTGCTCTGGTGCGGCGACAATGAACTGATCGGCGCGCTGGAATGGTACGACGCGCCCAAGGCCAACCGCGACCGCTACCTGGTCAACTACGACCGCCTCAATCGCGTGCTGGAGACCGTCGTGGAAGACCACGATCCGTCGCGCCGCTTCTGGACTTCGTCGCCGTCGCTGGGCGCGCTGGACTATTCCGACGGCTGGCACTGCGACACGCGCGGCGACATGCACTTCTGGGACGTGTGGCACAGCGCCGAGCCGTTCGAACACTATCGCACCGTGCAGCCGCGCTTCTGCTCCGAGTTCGGCTTTCAGTCGTTCCCGTCGCTGGATTGCGTCGCCAGCTTTACGCTGCCGCAGGACCGCAACGTCTCGTCGCCCGTGATGGAAGTCCACCAGCGCAATGACGGCGGCAATGCGCGCATCCTGGCCACCATGACGCGCAACTTCCGTTTTCCGGCCGACTTCGACCAGATGATCCTGCTCTCGCAGATCCAGCAGGCGCTGGCGATGAAGACGGCGATCGACTTCTGGCGTTCGCTCAAGCCGCGCTGCATGGGCACCTTGTACTGGCAGCTGAATGACACCTGGCCGGTGGCGTCGTGGTCCAGCATCGAGTACGGCGGACGCTGGAAGGTGCTGCAGTACCTGGCGCGCCGGTTCAACGCGCCGGTGACGGTGATCAGCGTACCGCAGGCCGCAACGGGTGCTGACGACGCCAGGTCGGTGCGGCTGGTGGCGGTCAGCGATGTGCCGGGCAGCGTCGGTCTGGCGGTCAGCGTAGCCGCGGTCAGCGTGCGCGGCGGCGAGCGCGCGCTCTGGAGCGGCGAAGTGGAACTGGACGCCAGCGCTGCGCGTGAGCTGGTCACGCTGCCCTGCGCCGATCTGGCGGCCGATGAATTCCTGCAGGTGCGCTGGCACGACGGCAGCGGCGCACATGCTGGCTCGGATGACTATCTGACCCGGTTCTACAAGGAGTTCGACCTGCCCGCAGTCGCGCCAAGACTGCGCGTGGTGCAGGGGCCAGATGGTACCGAAGTGCATGTCGACGCGGACGCGCTGTGCTTTTTCACCTGTCTGGACACGCCCGTCCCGGGCCATTTCTCGGACAACGCCTTCACGCTGCTGCCCGGCCAGCCCCGTGTGATCGGCTGGACCGGCGCGCCGCTGGCCGAGGCCGATGTGCGCGTGCGCCACCTGGCGCAGACGTATTAAGCAGCACGCACGGCCGCACTCAACCGCACCTGAACAACAAGAGGAGAAGCGCATGAAGATGTCATTTCGCTGGTTCGGCGAGTCCGACCCTGTTCCGCTGGCGTACATTCGCCAGATACCCGGCGTGGAGCAGATCGTCTCGGCGATCTACGACGTGAAGGTGGGCGAAGTCTGGCCGCTGGAAAAAATCCTCGCCCTCAAGCAGAAGGTGGAAGCGGCCGGCCTGAAGTTCGAAGTCGTCGAGAGCGTGCCGGTGCACGAAGACATCAAGCTGGGCCTGCCCAGCCGCGAACGGCTGATCGCCAATTACCAGCAAAGCATCCGCAACTGCGCCGCCGCCGGCATCCGCGTCATCTGCTACAACTTCATGCCCGTGTTCGACTGGACCCGGACCGAGATGGTGCACGAGCTGCCCGACGGCTCGACCACCCTGCGCTTCGACGCCGCCACGGTCAAGAACATCGACCCCAGCGAAGGCATCTCGCTGCCCGGCTGGGACAGCAGCTACGCGCCGGAAGAACTGAAGGCCTTGCTGGACTCGTACAAGGGCGTCAGCGAAGACCAGCTGTGGCTGAACCTGGAATACTTCCTGAAGAAGATCATCCCCGTGGCCGAGGAGGTTGGCCTGCGCATGGCCATGCATCCGGACGACCCGCCCCAGCCGATTTTCGGCCTGCCGCGCATCGTCAAGAACCGCGACGACCTGATGCGGCTGGTGACGGCGGTGGACTCGCCGTCGAACGGCATCACCTTGTGTTCCGGCTCGCTGGGCGCGGACTTATGCAACAACGTCGAATCGCTGGTGCGCGAATTCGGCGGCATGGGCCGCATCCCGTTCTGCCACCTGCGCAACGTGGCGGTCGACGAGCAGGGCTCGTTCCACGAAACCAGTCATCGTTCCTGCGACGGTTCGCTCGACATGGCCGCCATCGTGCGCGCCTACCATGACGTCGGCTTCGACGGCTACGCGCGGCCCGACCATGGCCGCATGATCTGGGGCGAGCAGGGCAAGCCGGGCTACGGCCTGTACGACCGCGCGCTGGGCGCCGTGTACCTGAACGGGCTGTGGGAAGCCATCGACCGTTTTCCCGGCGCGCAGGGCCGGGCCTGATACTGATAGAGTAGGGCTCCCACTATCGCGATCAGGATCAGCATGGAAACCGCAGTCACTGTCACCCGCTTCGACGTCGCCGTGGATGCCCGCTTTTCCGTCCCTTACGAGGGCAGCGTGGGCGCCACGCTGGCCGACTTCCCGGAGGGTTTCCGTCCGTCGTTCGGCTCGGGCCTGGCCTTCAAGGGCGTGAGCGCCGCGGGCGAGCTGGAATTCTACGGCCTGACCGATCGCGGCCCGAACGGCGACGGGCCGCGGGTGCCGTCGCCTTTTGACGGCGGCACCATGGACAGCAAGATTTTCCCGGCGCCCGCTTTCGTGCCTGCGGTCGGCATCATCAGCGTGGGTGCGGCGGCGGCGATCAGCTCCGTCATGCCGCTCAAGCTGCCCTCCGGCGCGTATGCCAACGGCTTGCCGCATCCGCCGGATGCTCCCGGCTTTTCGGGCGAGGTGCCGCTGCTGAACACACTGACGTTCGACCCCGCCAGCAAGGCCAGGTTCGACCCCGACGGCATCGACAGCGAAGCCATCGCCTTCGACAGCAAACGCCAGCTGTTGTGGATCGCCGACGAATACGGCCCCAATCTGTGGATGGTCGATGCCGCCACCGGCGTGATGCGCCAGCGCTATGCGCCCGGCAGCGGTTTGCCGGCCATCTTCGCCAGCCGCCGCGCCAACCGCGGCATGGAAGGCATGACCTATGACGCACAGTCCGACACCATCCACGCGTTCCTGCAAAGTCCATTGACCGACCCGCGCGACAAGGAGGTGGAGCGGCGCGCGCGCTTTGCGCGCTGGATCGAGTTCGATCCGAATAGCGGCACGACGACCCGCATGTTCGCCTGTCCGCTGGACCCGGACGATTACCAGGACGGCCGCACCGGTAACGCCAAGCTGGGCGACATCGTGGCGTTGGGTGGCGGCAGGTTCGTCGTCATCGAGCAGGGTGCGGGGGCGGCGGGCGCTATGCTCAATCGCCTGGTGCTGCTCGATCTTGACGGCGCCACCGATATTTCGGCTGCCGCGTTCAACCCGGAGACATTCGACCTGGAGCGCAGCAGCATCGAAGCGGCTCAAGTGAACGGCGCCGACTGGACCCGCGTGGTGCCGATGAAAAGAACGGTGCTGCTGGATCTGCGCGCGTTCGGCTGGGTAGCCGAGAAGGCCGAGGGACTGGCGCTGGTGGACGGCGCCATGCTGGCGGTCATCAACGACAACGACTTCGGGCTGGCCACGCGGATCTTTACGCCGGCAGGCCAGATGATCGACGGGGCCGATGTGACCGAATGCGAGATCGGCGCCGATGGCGCGATCGTCGACAGCGACCAACCCGGCTGTCGGTCAGAAAATACGATCAGGGTGACGCGGGGGCACGCGATCGAACGGCCACTCAGTCTGTGGCTGATCCGGTTTCCACAGCCTTTGCTGGCGTACTGATTGTCACGCAGGGCGTGGCGACAGCGGCGCTATACGCTCAGCGCTCAGCGCTCAGGCCATCTCCACGCAATTGCGCCCGTTCGACTTGGCCCGGTACAGAGCCACGTCGGCGCGCTTGATGGCGTCACCGATCTCTTCGCCCTTGTTCAGGGTGGTGATGCCGAACGACGCGGTGATCTGCAAGCCATGCGGCCACGCCAGCTGATCCACCGTCTGGCGCAGCTTGTCGGCCAGCGCATGCGCTTCGGCCGCGCCCGTGCCCGGACAGATGATCAGGAATTCCTCGCCGCCCCAGCGCGCGAACTTGTCGCTGCAGCGGATCTCGCCCTGTACCGCCGCGGCGAACGCTTTCAGCACCGCGTCACCGACGTCGTGGCCATGGGTGTCGTTGACGCTTTTGAAGTGGTCCAGATCCACAAACACGACCGCCATCACGTCTTGCACGCCGTTCTTTTGCCAGCGTGTCATCAACGCGTCGCGCAGGCCTTCGCGGTTCAGGGCCCCGGTCAGCGGGTCGCGGTAGGCCTGGTCGGCCAGCTCCAGCGTTTCCAGCTGCAGCGCCTGATTGACCTGGCTGAGCATGGCCAGCTCGTTGCTGCTGCGGCCGAACTGGGAACGGTAGTGCAGCAGACCAAAACCCAGCCACACCAGCGCTACGGCAACCCACACACACACGATGATGAGCAGCAAGTCGTTCTGGGTAATCCACTTGCCGTGAAATTTCAGGGAACGTAATTCGACATGGTGATGTCCAATTGCCGTGTTGGTGCCGAACGACAGGTCGACCGTCGTCACGTTATCGATGCGCATATCGGTGTGCAGCAACGGTGCGCGTACCAGGTCCGTCCACCACTGCGCCGTGCGCAGCACTTTGGTGGGAATACGCACCGTGCCCGTAGCCGGCACCTCGAATTGCGCCTCGTTGATCTTCTGCGACATGTGGTCTTCGAGCTTGGACAAGCCCGGTTCAAAATTGCGCATGAACAGGCGTGCCAGCGGCGCGCCCGGGCTGGTGTAGGTCAGATCGAAACTGATGGAATCGAAATCCGAAAAATTGACACCGTGCTCGTTGCGGCTGAGGGTAAACAGAATACGGCAGTAGGGCCACTGGAACGTCTTGGTCAGGTCGCAATCCATCACCAGCGCATCCTTGCGGCGGGTGAGTTTGCCTACGCTGGTGCCCCCCTGGATGCGGTCGTCCACCACTTCCACCGCGCGGCCGCTGGCGGCGGAAAACTCCATCACGCGCTCCATGCCAAAGTGATGCCAGACGAGCACGCCGATGGTCAGCATGATCAGCATGCCGACGACATATTGCATGCGCTGGAAAGCGCGGGAGGAAAATTCCATAGAGAGGTTGGGCCAGAGCGAAGTGCGGTCACGAACGGGCGACTTGCCGGCGCGTTTTACGAATCAGTGCGTTCAGCGTAACAAAGTCATTGCTCAAACGCAATAAGTATTGCAATTATTGTAGCTTGGCGGCAACAAAACGCGCAGTTGTGATCGCCGCGATAAAGAACATTTGTCCGGTGTCGTCGCCGGTCCCCAGAGCGTGTTACGGGAGCGTCCGGTGATTGGTGGTAGAGTGTCGCCTCTCCAGAAAACTGACTATCCACCATGGACTACGAAACACTCGTCACCCAGCGGCGGACCCATCCGGGATGGCGGTTGCTGGCGGCGGACCATGCGCCGCTGATCGCCAGCTTCCTGCACGCCAGCTTCATTGCGCCCAATGTGCGCTCGGTGGGGCGTCAGCAGCTTGCCTCCCAGCTGGACGATTACCTGTTCCATCTGCACGACGTGGCCGGCGAGATCCTGTTTCCCAAGGCGGCCACCGCCTACCTGGACGATTGGGCGTCCGACGAGCGCGGCTGGCTGCGCAAATACTACCCGCCCGGCGCCGACGAGGCCCACTACGATCTGGCCGCCACCACCGAGCAGGCCATGGACTGGCTGGGCAAGCTGGGCCAGCGCGCCTTCATCGGCACCGAGTCGCGCCTGATGACGGTGTTCTCGCTGCTGCACCAAATCAGCGACGGCAGCGAACTCGATCCGCGCGCCCGCATCGCCGAACTGAAACGGCGCAGGGCCGACATCGACGTGGAGATCGCCGACATCGCGGCCGGCCGCCTGGAACTGATGGACCCGACCCAGGTGCGTGAGCGCTTCCTGCAAATGGCCTCCACGGCGCGCGAGCTGCTGGCCGACTTTCGCGCGGTGGACAGCAACTTCCGCACGCTGGACCGGCAGGTGCGCGAGCAGATCGCCACTTGGGACGGCAGCAAGGGCGAGCTGCTGCAGGCGATCTTCGGCCAGCGCGACCTGATTTCCGAGACCGACGAAGGCAAGAGCTTCCGCGCGTTCTGGGACCTGTTGATGTCGCCGTCGCGCCAGGACGAACTATCGCGCCTGCTCGACAAGGTGCTGGCGCTGGGGCCCGTGCGCGAACTGGAGCCGGATGGCCGTCTGCGCCGCATCCACTACGATTGGCTGGAGGCGGGCGAAGTCACCCAGCGCACCGTGGCGCGCCTGTCGGCCCAGCTGCGCCGGTATCTGGACGACCAGGCGTGGCTGGAAAACCGCCGCATCATGCAGCTGATCCGCGACATCGAGCAAAAGGCGCTGGCCCTGCGCGGCCAGATCGACGAGAAGGCCTTCATGGACATCGACGAGCCGGCGCCGGCCATCGCGCTGTCGATGGACCGCTTGCTGTACAACCCGCCGTTCAAGCCGAAGATCACCCAGAAGATCATCGACGACGACGGCGTGGCCATCGACTCGAACGCGCTGTTCGAGCAGGTGTATGTGGACCAGCTGCGCCTGATGTCCAACATCCGCCGCGCGCTGCAGACGCGCCGCCAGGTGTCGCTGGCCGCGCTGACGCGCGAGCACCCGATCGAGCAGGGCCTGGCCGAAGTGGCCACCTACCTCAAACTGGCGACCACCGACCTGAATGCCGCCATCGACGACGACGTCACCGAAACGGTGACCTGGACCGACGAGCATGGCCAGGCGCGCCAGGCCACGCTTCCCCTTATTATTTACGCCGCATGAGCACCGAACTGCACACCATCGAACCGAACCTGAATGACCAGAACCGCCTGGGGCAGCTGCTCGTGAGCCTGTTCCAGGGCGTGTTGTACCGCGACTCCGACGCCGCCCTGTGGCAGCCGCTGATGGACCTGCAAGCGCGCGTGCGCGACTACTGCGCCACCATCGGGCTCGAATTGATACTCGACGAGGCCGAAGGCTACGCCTACGTGCGCCAGCGGGTGCTGGCGCCGGGCGAGCCGGAGTTGCCGCGCCTCGTGCAGCGGCGCCAGCTCAGCTACCCGGTCAGCCTGATCCTGGTCCTGCTGCGTAAGAAATTGGCCGAGTTCGATGCCACCGGCGGCGAGACCCGCCTGGTGATCGGGCGCGACCAAATCACCGAGCAGGTGCGTCTGTTCCTGCCCCAGACCGGCAACGAAGCGCGCCTGCTCGACCGCATGGATACGCACTTGAACAAGGTGGTGGAACTGGGCTTTCTGCAGCGACTGCGCGGACAGGAGCACCAGTTCGAGGTGCGCCGCATCCTCAAGGCCTTCGTCGACGCGCAGTGGTTAAGCCAGTTCGAACAGCGCATGGCGCAGTATGCGGCGCATGGCGCGGCGACCGAGGATGCGGTATGAATCAGGTGACCGAACTGGATCTGGCCGCGCCGCAGGACTTGGCCGAAGCCGTCGATGCGGCTGAGGTGGCGCAGGGCGCCGACGTCGATGCCGCGCGCGTGGACGATACCGCCGCAGCCGATGCGCCCGATGCCGCCGAAGCTACCGAAGCCGCCGACGCTACCGAAGCCGCCGAGGCTACCGAAGCCGCCGAGGCCAGCGGCGCGGCCGAGCGGGCCGGCTTCCGCCTGCACCATTTCGAAGTGTTCAACTGGGGTACCTTCCACGAGCGCGTGTGGCGCCTGCACCCGGGCGGCGACAACATGCTGCTCACAGGCGATATCGGTTCCGGCAAGTCGACCCTGGTTGACGCCCTCACCACGCTGCTGGTGCCGGCACAGAAAATCAGCTACAACAAGGCGGCCGGCGCGGACGCGCGCGAGCGCAGCCTGCGCACCTACGTGCTGGGCAATTACAAATCCGAGCGCGGCGACACCGGCATGGCCGCGCGCGCCGTGGCCCTACGGGACCAGAACAGCTATTCGGTCATCCTCGGGGTGTTCTATAACGAAGGCTTCGACCAGTACGTGACGCTGGCGCAAGTGTTCTGGTTCAAGGACACGCGCGGCCAGCCGGAACGGTTCTACGTGGTGGCCGACTCCAGGCTGACGGTGGCCGATCACTTCGCCGGCTTCGGCAGCGACATCGGCAACCTGCGCAAGAAGCTGCGCGGCTTTGACGGGCTGACCGTGCACGAGAGCTTCCCTCCGTACGGGGCCGACTTCCGCCGCCGCTTCGGCATCGCCAGCGAGCAGGCCATGGACCTGTTCCACCAGACCGTGTCGATGAAGTCGGTCGGCAACCTGACCGATTTCGTGCGCGACCACATGCTCGAAGCGTTCCCCGTCGAGGCCCGTATCGACGCGCTGATCGCGCACTTCGACGACCTGAATCGGGCGCACGAGGCGGTCATGAAAGCCAAGCTGCAGATCGAGCAGCTCACACCCCTGGTGGCCGACTGCGAACGGCACGGCCAGCTGCAGCAGCAGGTCGACATTTTGCGCGGCTGCCGCGAAGCGCTGCGGCCGTGGTTCGCCCATCTCAAGGGCGAGCTGCTGGCGCAGCGCATCGATACGCTGCAGGCCGACCTGGACAAACTGGCGCACCGGCTGGCGCGCCTGCAGGAACAGCGCCGCGAACAGCTGCTCAAGCGCGACGAAATCACCCATGCCATCGCAGCCAACGGCGGCAACCGCATCGAGCAGATCAAGTCGGATATCGGTCGTCTACAGGCCTCCAAAGACGAGCGGGCCGCGCGCGCGGCCCAGTACGACACGCTGGCGCAGGCGCTGGGCGTGGCCGGAGCGCATGACGCGGCCGTGTTCGAATCGAACCGCCGTGCCATCGAAGAAGGCAAAGAGGGCTGCGTGGCGCGCCGCGACGACTTCCAGAACCGCCTGACCGAAGCAGGCGTCAGCGTGCGCGAGCTGGGGCGGCAATACAGCGTGATCACCGCCGAACTGGAGTCGCTGCGCCAGCGCCGCTCGAATATCCCCAGCGCCATGCTGGACGTGCGCGAGAAATTGTGCAGCGCCTTGCGCATCCTGCCCGACAGCCTGCCGTTCATCGGTGAACTGATCCAGGTGCGCGACGAGGAGCGGGCCTGGGAAGGCGCGGCCGAACGCCTGCTGCACGGCTTCGGCCTGTCGCTGCTGGTGCCCGAGGCCCATTACGCCGCCGTGGCCGAATGGGTCGACAGCACCAACATGGGCAGCCGCCTGGTGTACTACCGCGTGCGCCCGGGGATGGCGCTGGAGCCGCGCAACCTGGCCGCGACGGCGCTGGCGCACAAGCTGGCGATTAAGCCGCAGTCGCCGTTCTATGCGTGGATCGACGCCGAGCTGGCGCGCCGCTTCGATCACGCCTGCTGCGACACGCTGGACCAGTTCCGGCGCGAGAAGCGGGCCGTCACGCGCAATGGCCAGATCAAGGGCGGGGCGGAACGCCACGAAAAGGACGACCGCCACCGCATCGACGACCGCTCGCGCTATGTGCTGGGCTGGACCAACCAGGGCAAGATCGCCGCGCTGGCCAAGCAGGAGCGCGACCTGACCACGCGGGTGCAGGCGCACGGCGCCCATATCGCCTCGCTCAAGGGGCAGGTGCAGAGCCAGAACGCGCTGCTGGGCAGCTGGCAGCAGTTGGCCATGTTCGGCAATTTCAATGAGCTGGACTGGAAGCCGCTGGTGGGCGCCATCGACGCGCTGCAGCGCGAGCAGGAAGCGCTGGCGGCGTCCTCCGACGTGCTGCGCACCTTGCAGCAGCAGTTCGCCGAGCTGGCCCAAGCCCAGGGCGCAACCCAAACCGAATTGGACGACGCCACCAAGGCGCAGGCCCGTCTGGGCGAAAAACTGGAGCAGGCCCAGATCGCCCATCAGGACTGCGCGCTGCTGCTGGACGCCACGCCGGGCGAGGCGCGGGCGCAGTACTTCCCGTTGCTGGACTCGTTGCGCCAGCAGGCGTTTGGTCAGCACACCCTGAGCGTGGAGTCGTGCGACAACCGCGAAAAGGATATGCGCGAGCTGCTGCAGTCCAACATCGATGCGGAAGACAAGAAGATCGCTCGCCTGCGCGACGCCATCATCGGCGCCATGCAGAACTACACGCGGGCCTGGCCGCTGGACGCGCGCGAGGTCGACGTGAGCATCGACGCGGCGGCCGAGTTCCACAAGATGCTGGCGGTGCTGGAGGCGGACGACCTGCCGCGCTTCGCCGGGCGCTTCAAGGAGCTGCTCAACGAGAACACCATCCGCGAGATCGCCGGCTTCCAGTCGCAGTTGAAACGCGAGCGCGAAACCATCCGCGAGCGCATCGACGTGATCAACGGCTCGCTGCGCCAGATCGATTACAACCCCAACCGCTACATCGCGCTTGAAGCCGAGCCCACCCTGGACGCCGACCTGCGCGACTTCCAGCAGGATCTGCGCGCGTGCACCGAGGGCTCCTTGACCGGGTCAGCCGACGAAGAGTATTCGGAAGCGAAGTTCTTGCAGGTCAAACGCATCATCGAGCGCTTCCGGGGGCGCGAGGGCAGTGCCGAGATGGACCGGCGCTGGACCCGCAAGGTCACCGACGTGCGCAACTGGTTCGTGTTCTCCGCGTCGGAGCGCTGGCGCGAGGACGACAGCGAGCATGAGCACTACACCGACGCCGGCGGCAAGTCCGGCGGCCAGAAAGAGAAGCTGGCCTACACGGTGCTGGCGGCCAGCCTGGCCTATCAGTTCGGGCTGGAGTGGGGCGTGATCCGATCACGCTCGTTCCGCTTCGTGGTGATCGATGAGGCGTTCGGGCGCGGCTCGGATGAATCGGCGCGCTATGGACTGGAGCTGTTCAAGCGCATGAACCTGCAGCTGCTGATCGTCACGCCGCTGCAGAAGATCCATATTATCGAACCGTACGTGGCCGGACTCGGATTCGTCCACAGTGAAGAGGGGCGGCAGTCCATGCTGCGCTACCTGAGCATCGATCAGTACCACACCGAGCGGGCAGCCCGCACAGCCTGATGGCCGCCACCTGGACCACGCCGGCTGTCATCCGGGCCACTTTGCAGCGCTGGTGGGACGATGGCCGCCTGCTGGGCGCGCGCGTCACAGGCGAGGGCCTGTTTCCGTGCGAGCTGGCGCTGCGTCAGCCCAGCGTGGCGCAGATGGCGGAGCGCTTCGACGAAGTGCGCGCCTGGATACGCGCGCTGGAAGAAGGCGAGGGCTATCGCATCGTCTGGCGCGAGATCAATCATCGTCAGCTTGGGCGTAACCGCGTGCCCGACAAGGTTTGTATCGACAGTGACGACGACGCGTTTCGCTTGCTGGGCCGGCGCGCCGACGTGCGACGCTTCGATCAGCTGGCGCTGCTGACCTTGCAGGAATTCCCGGCCTTGCGCGACTGGCTGGCGCGGCGCGCCCTGGTGGTGCTGGAGCAGGCAGTGGCCTGGGAGCGGGTACTGATGTGTCTGCGCTGGCTGGTGCAGCATCCGCGCCCGGGGCTCTATCTGCGCCAACTCGACATTCCCGGTGTGGACACCAAATTCATCGAAGCGCGCAAGCCGCTGCTGGGCGAGCTGCTCGATCTTGTGCTCCCCGCCGATGCGGTGACCGCCTGCGCGCGCCTGTTCGAGCCGCGCTACGGTTTGCTCAGCAAACCGGCGCTGCTGCGCTTTCGCATACTCGACGCGGCGCATGCGATTGGCGGCCTGACGGACGTGAGCGTGCCGGTGACGCAGTTCGCCGCGTTGTCCACCTCTGTCGAACGGGTGTTCATTACCGAAAACGAGATTAACTTTTTGGCGTTTCCCGATGTGGCGTCGGCGCTGGTGATTTTCGGCGGCGGCTATGGGATCGAGCGCATTGCCGATATCGGCTGGCTGGCCGGGCGCGAATTGGTGTATTGGGGCGATATCGATACCCATGGCTTTGCGATACTCGACCGGCTGCGTTCCAGTCACCCCCATGTCCGCTCCCTGATGATGGATACGCACACGCTGCATGCGCACCGACCCCTGTGGGGGCTGGAAGAGACGGGCAAGCGCTACCTGGGCGAGTTGCATCGTCTGACCGATGATGAGCAGGCCTTATTCGAGGCGCTACGCAGCGATCAGCTGGGTGAACGCATACGCATGGAGCAGGAGCGCATCGGTTTTAGCCATGTCCGCGACGCGCTGAAGGGAACTTGTTACTGAGTGCTCTGTCTAAGGATTTTGCGATCCTGGAAAAAACACTTGCCGACCTTGGGGAGGCTTTGCTATAGTTCGCCTCCCCGAAGAAAACGTTAACGAAATCAAGTAGTTGGCGGGCAAATCAGGGTGTCGCGAAAGCGGCAACGTAGTAAAAAAGAGTTTGACGAAAATTGCGAAACGCTGCATAATCTCACCTCTCTGCTGCAACGAACACAACGCTTCGTTACT
>CALRYE020000101.1:0-22538 GCA_943372275.1 Janthinobacterium lividum | reverse complement strand
GCGCGCCGCGGATGCCGCGGGTCGCTTCGAACCCGTCCATCACGGGCATCTGTATATCCATCAGCACCAGGTCATACGCATCGGGCGCGGCTGCCAGCCGGGCCAGCGCCAGCTCGCCGTTCTCGACGATATCGATGCTCGCGCCCACCCGCTCCAGGATGCCGCGCGCCACCGCCTGATTCAATTCATTGTCTTCGGCCAGCAGCAGGCGCACGCCGTCGAGCCGCACGCTGGCGCCATCGATGTCGGCCGGCTGCCCCGGGGCCGGCGCCGGCCGGTCGGCCCCCGCCTGCGCCAGCCGCGCGCGCACCTCGTGCACGGCCGCGGACAGGGTGGCCGAGGTGACCGGTTTGCTCAGGATGGCGTCGACCTGATGCGCATCGGCCGCCTCGGTCACCGTGCCGCGGCCGTATTCGTTGACCATCAGGATCACCGGCAGGCGCGCGCCCGGCGTGGCCACGCGCAGCGCGCGCGCCGTGGCCAGCCCGTCCATGCCCGGCATCTGCCAGTCCAGCAGCACGGCATCGTAAGGCGCAACGCCGCCGGTCGCGCCGGCCTTGGAAAGGCGCTCGATGGCGGCCGCCCCGCTGTCGACGCAGTCGCCCTGCCAGCCCGCGCCGGCCACGGCGTTGGCCAGGCAGTCGCGGCTGGTCAGCCTGTCGTCGGCCACCAGGATGCGCAGTTGCGGCCCGGTCTGGCGCGCCGGCGCGGCGCCCAGCCGCATGGGCAAACGGATACGGAAGGTGCTGCCGCAGCCCGCTTCGCTGTCGAGCTCGATCGTGCCGCCCATCAGTTCCGTCAGGTGTTTGGAGATCGTCAGCCCCAGTCCGGTGCCGCCGAAGCGCCGCGTGGTCGACGAGTCGCCCTGGGTGAACGGCGAAAACAAGCGCGCCTGGTGATCCTTGTCGATGCCGATGCCGGTGTCGCGCACTTCGATATCCAGCAGCACGCGCTCGTCGCCATCGGCGCGCGCGTCGACCAGCACCACCACTTCGCCATCCTCGGTGAACTTGACGGCGTTGCCGACCAGGTTGACCAGCACCTGCTGCAGGCGCAGCGCGTCGCCGAACAGGTGCATGGGCACGTGCGGCTGCACGCCGATGGCCAGCTCCAGGTTCTTGTCGCCGGCGTTGACGCTCATGATGGTGGCCACCGTGCCCAGCACGTCGCCCAGCTGGAACGGCGCCTGGTTCAGCTCCATGCGCCCGGCCTCGGCCTTGGAAAAGTCCAGGATGTCGTTCATGATCCCCATCAGCGACTGGCCGGAACTGCGGATCATGTCGACGCTCTTGCGCTGTTCGGCATCCAGGTCGCTGTGGGCCAGCAGATAGGTCATGCCCAGCACCGCGTTCATGGGGGTGCGCAGCTCGTGGCTCATGTTGGCCACGAACTCGCCCTTGGCGCGGTTGGCGGCCTGGGCCCGGTCGCGTTCGTGTTCCAGCTCGGTGGTGCGGGCGGCGATTTCGGCGGCCAGGCGCAGCCGTTCGGTGATGTCGCGCACGAACGCATTGGCCACGTAGCCATCGCCGTCATGGAACGCCGCCACCGACAGTTCGATGGGAATTTCGCGCCCGTCGCGGCAGATTGCCGTCACTTCCACGCGCTGATTGATGACCGGCCCGGTGCCGGTGCGGGTGAACTGGGCGAACCCGGCGTCGTGGGCGGCGCGCCGGGCCGGCGGAATGATCAGTTCCGACAGTTGCCGGCCCAGCGTTTCGGCCGCGCTCCAGCCGAACAGACGCTCCGCTTCGCCGTTCCAGTCGGTCACGCAGCCGTCGCTGCCCAGGGCGATGAAGGCGTCGTTGGAATTGTCCAGGATGACGCGGCTGCGGCGCTGCTCCGACACCAGCTGGGCCAGCAGGGGGCGCACCTGGATCAGCAGCGCCGAGGCGCCCATCACCACCAGCACCACCAGGGCAATGAGCAGCACGTTGGCACGTTCGCGCAAGGGCATGTACAGGGTTTCCACATTGCTCTTGATGACCACGCCCAAGCCGTACTGCCCCACCGGGGTGTAGCCGGCGAACACGGGGATGCCGCGCAGGTCCTGGGTCACCTGCACGCCGGAGCCGCCCAGCAGGGCGCGGTTGATGGGCAGGTTGACCTTGCCGTTGCTGCCGTACATGGGAATGCGGAACGGCGCCGGATAGAACCGCGTCGGCGAGCAATACGCGTCGCTCTGGTCCAGCGAGCACACCAGGATGTCGGAGGAGGCGCTGCGCGCGCGGATCTCGCCCAGCAGGCGGTCGAAGATGGGCATGCCTTGCTCCGCGATCAGGCGCCCGATCACCCGGTTGCCGTCGCGCACATCGCTTTCGGTGTACAAATAGTAATTGCCAGCAAAGACCAGTTCGGCGCTGCGCCCGGCGCGGTTCAGCGGATGACGCGCCACCGCCTGCGATTGCACGAACTTGCCGCTGCTGGCGAGCAACTCGCCATCGACGCTGTAGAACTGGAACGCGCTGATGCCCGCTTCGCTGAAACTGTCTCCCACGCGCTTGAGCGTGGCGCGCGCCGCTTCGTCGTCGCGCTCCTTGTCGAGCTTGATCAAGGCATCGTGGATGGACAGCCGCGTGGTCAGGTTGCGCGGGAAGAACAGGCTGGTTTCCAGCGTATTGGCCAGCGCGGCGGCAGTGGTGGTCGCCGTCAGCATGGTGTTTTCGCTGATCGATTGCTCGTAACTGTCGCGCATGGCGGCAAAGCCGGCCGCGCCGGCGCTCATGGCCACCAGCGCCACGATGCCGATGGCGCGCACCGTGATGCGGCGTTCATAATCGACCGGTTTGCCATGCTTGCGGTCGCGCAGGGTGCTGCGCACGCCCCACAGCCCCAGTCCCAGCACCGACATGCCCACGGCCGTGGGCGGCACCATGCCGTTGAAGGCGGCCACCCGGTACAGCGCTTCGAGTTTCAGGAAATATCCCAGCAGCGCGCTGAAGCCGATCAGCGCCACGGCGCCGGCGCACAGCGTCAGCAGCCACTCCTGCAGGCGCGTGCGGCTGCGCTGGCGGATCAGGTACAGGGCCGTGCCGGCCAGCAGGAAGCCGACGCAGCTGTTGGGAGCCATGCGCCCCGGATGCGGCTGGGCCGCGGTGGGCGCGGTCGGCACCCGGACGAAGTCGACGCCGATGGCAATGCCCGTGACGTGTTCGAAGAGCACCAGCAAGGGCATGGCCAGCAGCAGGCCGGCGCACACGGCCCACAGGCTGTCGAGCGCCGGGCGGCCCCGCCGCAGCGAATAAAACAGGCAAAACCCGGCCGCCATGAACAGCGTCGGACTGACAACCCCCATCTGGGCCGAACCGGGAATGAGCGATTCGATGGTCTTACTGAGAAAAATCCAGCGCAGCACGACGAACAGGCCCAGCAGACCGATCGACATGCCCGCGACTTGTTCGGCAGATGAGTGACGTCTTTTCATGGTGTAACTGAAAGCTTGGAGCGGACAGAGTACCACATAGCAACGTGCCAGCCAGCCCCGGCGCAGGTGCCGCGGCAGGCCGGTCCGTTGTATCCCAGCCACGCCCGTGCCTGACTTTGCGCAAGGATCGCCGTCGCCACGGCGGCGCCTGCGCGCGCGGGATCGAACGTGGTTAAAATAGTGCTTATGAACAATTCTCGAAAAGTCGCGGGCGTGGCCGGCGCGCTCAGTTTCCTGTGGGTCGGCGTGACGGCGGCGATTGCCGCCAGCCAGCGCAAGCTGGTGTTCAATCCCAACGTCAAGCGCGAGGTGCTTAACCCGCGCAGCAGCGGCCACCGCACCCGCGCCGTGGTGCTGCGCGCCGCCGACGGCACCAAGCTGGCCGGCTGGCTGATGACCCCGCAGGTGGTCGGACCGCACCCGGCCGTGCTGTACTTCGGCGGCCGCTCGGAAGAAGTATCGTGGGTGGCGCGCGACGCCGGCAAGCTGTTCCCCGGCATGGCCGTGCTGGCGGTCAATTATCGCGGCTATGGCGGCTCGCAGGGCGACCCGGCCGAAAATCACATGGTCGACGACGGGCGCATGCTGTTCGACTGGCTGACCGGGCATGGCCAGGTCGACCCGGCCAAGGTCGCCGTGGTGGGGCGCAGCCTGGGTTCGGGGGTGGCGGTGCAGGTGGCGCTGGAGCGGCCCGCGCATTCGCTGGTGCTGATCACGCCCTACGATTCGATTCTGGCGATCGCCAAGCGGCGCTTCCGGGCCGTGCCGGTCGAATTCGTGCTGCAGCACCGTTTCGAGTCGATCAAGTATGCCCCGTCGCTGAAGACCCCGACCTACGTGCTGCGCGCCGCCAGCGACGACATCGTGCCGCATTCGCATACCGACCTGCTGGTCGCCCAGCTGGGCCAGCTGCACCGCGACGAGATCGTGCCCGAGTCGGACCACATGAACATTCCCTATCTGGAAGCAACCCAGACCCGCATCGCCACGTTCCTGCGCGAGCAGTTCGCCCGGCCCGTGGCCACGCTGGCCGACAGCGGCGCGCCGGTGGCGTCGGACGCAAGCACCGCGGCGTCTGCCTCAACCCCCTGAGGGTGGCGGGTCGCAGCGCGGCAGATCGATGCGCCAGCGCTCGCTGCCTACCTGCGAAAAGCCGAGCTTTTGAAAGAAGCGCTGCGCCCGTCGATTGTCGGCTGCGACATCGGCGTCAAGGTGGCGTAAGCTTAGGCGCTGCGTTGCGTGGTCCATCACCAGCGCGGCTGCCTCCGCCATGTATCCCTTTCCCCACGCCGCGCGCAGCAACAAACAACCCATCTCCGCCTTACCCGAGCGCCGGTCCAATGAATGCAGGCCGCAGGTGCCGGCCAGGCGACCGGTCTTCCGCAACGCGATGGCCCATTCCAGCGACTGTCCGCAGGCAAGCAGCCGGCGCACGCTGTCCAGCATCAGACCGACTGTGACCAGGTCCGGGAACGGGTCTTCGTCGGTGTACCGCATCACTTCCGGGTCCCCATACAGATCAAACAGATCGGCAGCGTCGTCGTCGCGCATGGCTCTGAGGACAATTCGGCTGCCGTGCAGTGGCAGCAACTCGGTAGGGAATTGCATTTCGTGATCCGCTGCGCCGTCGATTCCCATACACCTCCCGTGTCGCCCGGTTCGAGCGAGTGTCTTAGTAAAGCACTGGAGACTAACCATCCAAATCCATGTAACATACAAAGTTACATCACAATACAACGGAGTACCATCATGCAGCACCACGCCTTCGACGGTCCCGCCGCCCTCGCCTACGCCGACGGGCCGCCCCGCAAAGTGCCCGGGTTTGCCAGCCTGCACCGCATGGTGACGATGTTGGTGGCCGAACGCATGCCAAGCCATGGCCGGATGCTGGTGCTCGGCGCCGGCGGAGGAATGGAGCTGTCGGCGTTCGCCGAGGCGCAACCCGACTGGTCATTCGACGGCATCGACCCATCGGCCGACATGCTGCGGGTCGCCGGGCGAGCGCTTGCCCAACATGCCGCGCGCGTGCGCCTGATCGAAGGCTACATCGGCAATGCCCCGGCGGGGCCGTACGACGCCGCCACGTCGCTGCTGACGTTTCACTTCATCCCCCGCGACCAGCGCCTCGCGACGCTGCAGCAGATTTATCGCCGCCTCAAACCAGGAACTCGCACCCGACGAAGAGGAAGCGATGCTGCGCGCGGCCGGGTTTGCAGGGATCGAACTGTTCTACGCCGGGCTGAGCTTTCGGGGCTGGGTGGCTTACCGCGCGTAGCCGCTGATCGAGCGAGCGATGGCTTACTGCCGAACGCGCCGCCAGGCCACGCTGCCGGCTCCCACAACCACCAGCCAGCATAAGGTCGACGCGCCCAGGCGCGGCCATAACACCACATCTATTCCAATCATTAACGACAGCGGGTCACGGGCGACGGAGCCTACCGGCGAGATTGCTTGACTGTCGGCAAGGAACGGCAGCGGGAATCCGTAGGCGAGCACCGGGCAGACGACGGGTGTGCCAGTATCGCTGCAGACCACGTAGGCGCGTCCCGGCACGAGCAGCGAGAGGTAGGTCAGACCGGCTGCAACGACGCACGTCGTCAAAAGAGTTTTAATGGTTGTGAACACGGTGCACTGACGCCCAGTCGCGGTGACGATACGGCATCGCCCGGATGGATTGTACTTGTTCGCAACGTTGCAAAGTAAGCCATTTGGCAATCCGTCAGACATGCACGTGCCGCCAGCGCGCAGCGCGCGCCACCACCGGCTACTCGCCGGCGGCAGTCTGCCACTGCAGGCGTCAATCGGCCGCAGGGCGCGGTCCGGACGGCTCGCCCTGTCCAGCGCCCGGCGCCTTCCACGCCCCCTTGTGCGGCGGCCCGTGCAGCTTGGCAAAGAAACGAAAGCCATTGCGCCCCGCGTTCTTGGCCGCATACATGGCCGCGTCGGCATTGCGCACCAGGTCCTCGGGCGAGTCGGCGTCGCCCGGATAGGCGGCAATGCCCACGCTGCTGGAAATGCACACCTGCGCCGCGCTCAGCGCAAACGGCCGGGCCAGCTCGGCCACCACCCTGCCCGCCAGCGTCTCGACCGAGGGCAGCTGGGTCACGTCGGTCAGGATCACGGTGAACTCGTCGCCGCCCAGCCGCGCCACCGTGTCCGTTTCGCGCACCAGATGGCTGATGCGCTGGGCCACCTGGCGCAGCAACTGGTCGCCGGCCGCGTGGCCGAGCCGGTCGTTGACGCCCTTGAATCCATCCAGATCGATGAACAGCAGCGCCAGCGGCAGGCCGGTGCGGTTGGTGTGGCGCATTTCCAGCTCCAGCCGCTCGCGGAACAGGCTGCGGTTGGCCAGATCGGTCAGCTGATCGTAGTTGGCGTTGTAGCGGGCCCGGTCCTCGGCCGCCTTGCGCTCGGTGATATCGCGCGCCGTGCCCGCCACCGCTTCGCAATGGCCCTGCGGGTCGAGCACCGGCACCAGCAGGTATTCGAACGTGAGGTCTTCGCCCGGCCGGCGATCCAGCGCCAGTTCGCCCCGGTAGGTGGTGTTGGCCGCCGCCACGTGGTGCACGTGCTGCTCGAAGTCGGGCGCGGCGCGGCCGCACAGGCTGTACAGATTGGTCGTGTGCAGCTCGTCGCGCTTGATGCCGAACAGCCCCGTCATGGCCCGGTTGGCGTAGATCAGCCGGCCGTTCTCTTCCAGGATGTAATTCAGGTCTGGCGAACTCGACAGCAGCGCGTCGAACAGGCGGCTCTGGCGGTCCTTCAGTGCCGTGAAGCCTTCCAGCGACTCCGTCAGGGCCTGGTCGACGGCTTCGTTAAAGCGCACCAGTTCGTCCATCGCCTGGCTGTCGGCGCCGGGCGGTGCGCGCCACAGGCGCAGCACGCTGGCGCGCAAGGCGCGGTATTCGGACATGGTTTCGCTCACGTTGAAGCCTTCGGCCACGCGCGCCACGCCATGCAGGGATGCAAACGTGGCGCGCAGCGACCGCGGGCCCCGGCCGCGCGATTTGGCGCCCTCCTGCTCGTCGGACTGGCTGGACAAGAGATCCTGGGCGATGACCTCGAGAATGCCGCGCGCGTCGTCGCGCAAACCGCGCGTGTCGAGCCCCTGGGCGGCGGGGATGTCGGCCGCGAAACGTTCCCACTCGTCGAGGATGGGTTCGAGATTGTCGACGATAAATTCTGACAGCGACATGGTATATGCATCAGAAAAACCGTTTAGACAATATGCGCAGGTTCACGGTTCCCCCGGGCTTGATGCTACGATACCAGCCTGGACCACAAGTCCGCCTGATCAATGAATGTCCACCATGACGGAGTCGATACGCGTGAAACGAACCTTGTTAAGTGCAGTAACCCTGAGCCTGATCGCAGGCTTGTCCCAAGGCGCCGCCCAGGCCGCCGCCGTCAAGGCCCAGAAAACGCCGGCGCTGTCGTCCGGCGTCTCCCCGCAGTACGTGGACCGGTCGGTGCGCGCGCAGGATGATTTCTTCACCCACCTGAACGGCAAATGGCTCAAGAACACCGAGATCCCGGCCGACAAGGCCAGCTGGGGCGCGTTCGGCAAGCTGCACGACGAAACCCAGCCGATCCTGCTGGCCATTATCGAGAATTCGGCCAAAACCGGCAGCACCAATCCCGGCTCCGACGCCCAGAAGATCGGCGACTTCTACGCCAGCTTTATGGATGAAAAGAGAATCGAACAGCTGGGCATCGCGCCGCTGGCGCCCACCTTGGCCAAGGTCGCCGCGTTCACCGACAAGGCCCAGCTGCCGCCCCTGATGGCCGAACTGGGCCGCCTGGGCGTGGGCGTGCCGTACGACTTCGGCATCCACCAGGACGCCAGGGATTCGACCAAGTACGTGGCCGACATCGTCCAGGGCGGCCTGGGCCTGCCCGACCGCGACTATTACCTGAAAGCGGACGACGCCAAGCTGGCCGAGACGCTGGCCAAGTACGCCGGCCACGTGGAGCGCATGCTGACCCTGGCGGGCGACAAGAACGCCGCCGCCAACGCCCGCGCCATCGTCGCCTTCGAGACCGAGATCGCGCGCATCCAGTGGACCAACGTGGAAAACCGCGACTCGCTCAAGACCTACAACAAGGTCGAGATCGCCAAGATGGCGGAGCTGGCGCCGGGCCACGACTGGAAAGCGTACCTCGACAGCGCCGGCATCGCGGCCAAGATGAATTACGTGATTGTCAGCCAGCCGAGCTACCTGAAGGGCTTCGCCGAACTGGTCAACAAGACCCCGGTCGAGACCATCCGCGCCTACCTGCACTGGCATGTGGTGGCCGACTACGCGCGCTTTCTGTCCAAGCCGTTCGTCGACGAGCGCTTCGCCTTCAACGGCACGGTGCTGTCGGGCGTCAAGGAAATGCAGCCGCGCTGGAAACGCGGCGTGTCGGCGGTGGAAGCGGCGCTGGGCGAATCGATCGGCAAGCTGTATGTGGAAAAACACTTCCCGGCCGAGCGCAAGGCGCGCATGGAAATCCTGGTCAAGAACCTGATGGCGGCCTACAAGAGCAGCATCGACACGCTTGACTGGATGAGCCCGGAAACCAAGAAGCAGGCGCAGATCAAGCTGGCCAAGTTCACGCCCAAGATCGGCTACCCGAACAAGTGGAAGGATTACTCGGGGCTGACGGTCGCCCGCGACGACCTGGTCGGCAACGTGATGCGCTCGCGCGTGCTGGAATCGAACCGCGAAGTGAACAAGCTGGGCAAACCGATCGACCGCGACGAATGGGGCATGACGCCGCAGACCATCAACGCCTATTACAACCCGGAACTGAACGAGATCGTGTTCCCGGCGGCGATCCTGCAGCCGCCGTTCTTCGACGCCAAGGCCGACGACGCCGCCAACTACGGCGCCATCGGCGCGGTGATCGGGCACGAGATCAGCCACGGCTTCGACGACCAGGGCGCGCAGTACGATGGCGACGGCAACCTGCGCGACTGGTGGACCGAGGCGGACCACAAGAACTTCAAGGACAAGACCAAGATGCTGGTCAGCCAGTACAGCGCCTACAGCCCGCTGCCGGGCTACAACGTCAACGGTGAACTGACCCTGGGTGAAAACATTGCCGACAACTCCGGCCTGGCGATTGCGTACAAGGCCTACAAGATCTCGCTGAACGGCAAGAAGTCCCCCGTGCTCGACGGTTACACCGGGGACCAGCGCTTCTTCATGGGCTGGGGCGGCGCGTGGCGCCTGAAGATGCGCGAAGCGCAGCAGATCGTGCAGATCAAGACCGACCCGCATACGCCGGAACAGTTCCGCACCAACGGCACGGTCAAGAATCAGCCGGCGTTTTACGATGCCTTCAAGGTCAAGCCGGGCGACAAGATGTACCTGGCACCCAAGGAGCGCGTGATCATCTGGTAATCCTCAGGTAATCCTCAGGTAAGCTCGGGAGAATGCGGCAGCTGTGCTGCCGCTGGCATGTTCATCGCGATCATGCCGCTCCCCCTCGCATTATCCCTCGCGTTATCCCTCGCGTTATCCCTCGCGTCATCCCTCGCGTCCTCACTCGCGTCATCGCCAGCGCCGCCGTCCAGGCACGCTATCGGCGCCACGCCGATGCTATTTTTGAAAAATTGATTTAAGATAAACCTTATCAATTATTTTCAACCATGGACGGAGTCGACGCGCGTGAAACGAACCTTGTTAAGTGCAGTAATCCTGAGCCTGTTTACCGGCCTGTCCCACGCGGCTGCCGTCAAACCCGCCAAAGCCACCCTGGCGTCGGGCGTCGCCCGTCAGTTTGCGCAGCCGTCGGTGCGCGCCCAGGACGACTTCTACGTGCATACCAACGGCAAGTGGCTGGAGACGACCCAGATTCCAGCGGACAAGTCCGCATGGGGGTCGTTCGTCAAGCTCGAAGATGAGGTGCAGCCGCTGCTGCTGGCCATTATCGAGGCCTGCGCCAAGAGCGCGGCCCGGCCCGGCGCCGTTGCGGCCGCGCCGGACGCGCGCAAGATCGGCGACTTTTACGCCAGCTTCATGGATGAAAAAACCATCGAACAACGCGGCCTGGCGCCGCTGGCCCCCACGCTGGCCAAGGTCGCGGCGCTGCAGGATAAGGCGCAGCTGCCCGCGCTGATCGCCGAGCTGGGGCGGCTGGGCGTGAGCCTGCCGTACGAATACGCCATCCACCAGGACGCCAAGGAATCGACCCGCTATGTGGCCGATATCGTCCAGGGCGGCCTGGGCATGCCCGACCGCGACTACTATCTCAACGCCGGCGACGCCAGGCTGGCCGCGACGGCGGCCAGGTACGCCGAGCATATCGAACGGCTGCTGTCGCTGGCAGGCAATCAGGCCGCCGCGGCCGACGCGCGCATTATCGTCGCCTTCGAAACGGCGCTGGCGCGCCTGCAGTGGAGCGCGGTGGACAATCGCAACCCGGCCAAAACCTACAACAAGGTCGCCATCGCCAAGCTGGCGGAACTCGCGCCCGGGCATGACTGGAAGTCCTACCTGAACACGGCCGGCATTTCCGCCAAGATCGACTATGTGATCGTGTCCCAGCCCAGCTACCTGACGGGCTTTGCCGACCTGGTCGACAAAACCCCCATCGCGACCCTGCGCGCCTACCTGCAGTTCCGCTTGCTAAGCAGCTACGCCCGCTTCCTGACCAAGCCCATCGCCGCCGAGCGATTCGCCTTCGCCGGTACTGTCGTGCATGGCATTACCGACATGCAGCCGCGCTGGAAGCGGGGCGTCGGCGAAGTCGAGGAAGCCTTGGGCGAGTCGATCGGCAAGCTCTACGTGGAAAAGCATTTCCCGGCCGAACGCAAAGCCCGGGTGGAAGCCATCGTCAAGAACCTGCTGGCAGCGTTCAAGGCCAGCATCGACACGCTTGACTGGATGAGTCCGGAAACCCGGCAACAGGCCCAGGTCAAGTTGGCCAAATTCAAGTACAAGATCGGCTACCCCAACAAGTGGAAGGACTACGCCGGACTGACGGTGGTACGTGACGATTTGGTGGGCAACGTAATGCGCTCGCGCGCGCTGGAAGCGGCGCGCAGCCTGAACAAGCTGGGCCAGCCGATCGACCGCGACGAATGGGGCATGACGCCGCAGACGGTGAACGCGTATTACCAGCCTGAAATGAACGAGGTCGTCTTTCCCGCCGCCATATTGCAGCCGCCATTCTTCGACGCCAAGGCGGAAGACGCGGTCAACTACGGGGCGATCGGCGCGGTCATCGGGCACGAAATCAGCCACGGTTTCGACGATCAGGGTTCGCAATACGATGGCGACGGCAGCCTGCGCAACTGGTGGACGGACGCGGACCAGAAGAATTTCAAGGCCAGGACCGCGGTGCTGGTGAGCCAGTACGGCGCCTACAGCCCGCTGCCCGGCTACCCCGTCAATGGCGAGCTGACCCTGGGTGAAAACATCGCCGACAACGCCGGGCTGGCGATTGCCTACAAAGCATATCAGCTCGCGTTGGGCGGTAAGCCTTCCCCGGTGCTGGACGGAATGACGGGCGACCAGCGCTTCTTTACGGGCTGGGGGCAGGTATGGCGCATCAAGATGCGCGAAGCGCAGCAGATTGCCCTGATCAAGATGGACAACCATTCCCCCAGCGAGTTCCGGGTCAATGGCACGCTGAAAAACCAGCCGCAGTTTTACGACGCGTTCCAGGTCGAGCCGGGCGACAAGTTGTATCTGGCGCCCAAGGATCGCGTGCGCATCTGGTAGCGGCGGATCGCAATGTCAGGTGCGCCGCCTGCCGCTCAGGAAGCCACGCCCCCTGAGCTGTAAGCGGCCATCTTGTCCATCCGGATGCCGGCCGCCTGTTCCAGCCGGCGCGCGATGGTCAGGCGCGCATCCGAAATGCGGCTGCGCACCGTGCCGATGGGCGAGCCCATCGCCTCGGCGATTTCCTGATAGCTAAGGCCATCCACCTCGTGCAGCGAGATCGCCGTGCGCTGGTCGGCGTTCATGGTGTCGAACGCGGCACCGACAATGGCCACCATCTCCCCGCAGGCACACACGTCTTCCGGCGTGACAAAATCGGTACGCTCGTCCAAGCTGGCGCCCTCTTCCCGCTCGGCCGGGTCGAACGGCATCAGATCCGAACTGAGTCGGCGCTTGCGCACGCTCAGGAAATTCTTGGCGGTGTTTACGCCGATGCAGGCAAGCCAGGTAAAAAACGCCGCTTCGCCGCGGAACGTCGGCAGCGCGCGGTATGCCTTGATGAACGCTTCCTGCACCACATCCTCCGCCTCGGCGCGGTCGTGGACGATTGCCATGATCATTTGCAGCAACTTGCCGCGGTGTTTCTCGAACAGCAGGCCATACGCTTTGGTGTCGCCCGCCTTGACGCGTTCGACGAGCAGGAAATCGCAGTGACTGGTAACGGAACTGGGCATCGTGTACTCCAATGGGAAATACAGCATGGCGGTCAGGCAAGCCCAACCGATCTGTTAAATATCCTAGCACGGCGATTTCACGTCGTTGCCAATTCGGCAAGGAAACATTACTAGTCGGTATCAAACCACCCCGAAGAATCGCTAATGCGCCCAGCGAACGCCATGACGTAGGAAGCCGCCTACTCGCAGGCGCGGGTGCGGACGACGCCGCGTCGGCCAGGGGACCGGCGGTTACAATTGGTCGGCATGGTGACATAGCGAACAGAACAGCGAGCGCCGGTGTGCGACCCTGTCCCATTAGCACACAGCGGGACCCCACTATGACAGGCAACTTCAGCTTTTCCCAATTCATCTCTTCGTATCAATTCCACCCCACCAACGCCATGCTGGCCACCCTGGCCGCGCTGGCCAGCTACGTGGTCATGCGCACCATCCTGACCCTGTGCCGCAAGCGTCTGGCCTCGCTCTCCGAGCAGAGCGCCCATAAGCCGTTCGCCGAAGTGCTGCAAAAAACCCTGGCCGCGACCAGCAACCTGACCGTGGCGGTCACGGCCATGCTGATCGGCCTGGCACTGCTGGAGCTGCCCTCGCCCTGGGCCGAGCGCGCGCGCCACCTGTGGTTCATCGGCATCGGACTGCAACTGGCGCTGTATTTGCACCAGGCCATCGGCATCGGCGTGCAGCGCTATTTCCGTTCCCACGCCCGCACCACGGACGCCACCGATTCGGTGGCGCACACGCTGGTGGTGTGGGCTTTCCAGAGCACCATCTGGATCGTGCTGGCCTTGTCGGTGCTGTCCAACCTGGGCATCAACGTGTCGACCTTCATCGCCAGCCTTGGCATTGGCGGCATTGCGGTGGCGCTGGCCGTGCAGAATATCCTGGGCGACCTGTTCGCCTCGCTGTCGATCGCCGTCGACAAGCCGTTCGAGGTGGGCGACGCGATTGCCGTAGCCGGGTTCTCCGGCACGGTCGAGCATGTGGGGCTCAAGACCACCCGCGTACGCGCCGACAGCGGCGAACAGATCGTCATCGCCAATTCCGAATTACTCAAGGACACGGTGCGCAACTTCAAGCGCATGAAGCAGCGCCGCGTGCAATTCACCCTGCGCGTCGACCACAGCACCCCGGCGGCAGTGGCCCAGGCCATTCCACCGCGCCTGCGCGCGCTGGTGGAAAGCCAGGACAAGCTGCGCTTCGACCGGGCTCATCTGAAAAGCATCGACCAGAACGCGCTGGAGTTTGAAGTCGTGTACTTCGTCCTGGACCCCAGCTTCGCCATCCACATGGACCGGCAGCAAGCGATTCTGCTGGGCGCGATGGCGATGCTGGACGAACTGGACGTGTCGATGTCGTTGGCGCCGCAGCCGGTCGTGGTGCGTCGCGAAGCGGTGCGGGACGACACCGTCCACGGCCATGAAGAGCGCCCCGTCAGCCTGGACAAACACGACGGGCGTGACAGGCCTGACAACAGCGCGCGCGTGCGAGGATTTCCGAGCAGAAGCTCGGCGTAGTCATTCTCTTACGCAAGCGGTGGCAGTGAACCGATGGCAATAAATCGGTGCAGACGGGACAATAATGTTTTATCGCCAGAGCTGATGACCATGTCCAACTTGCTACTCACTATGCCTGACCACCTCGTCGTGCCGACCGCCGCGCCACGCCGTGCCACCCAGGCCAAGGCGCTGTTTCTGGCCTTGCGCGACGAGCCGCGCCGTGTGCATGCCGAAGCGCGTCGTTTCATCGAAGACGTGCTGTCGGCCACCCGCAAGCTGGACTGCGACTTGCCTGCCGATCCGGCCCAGCTCGATATCTGGTGCGACGTCCATACGGAAACAGTCGGCCAGGCCTATCGCAGCTATCTCGACGAGCGCAAGGCGGGCGGCACGCGCCAGTACTTCGCCACGCAGGCGGCCGCGCTGCACTTTCTGCGCGCCGCCGCGCCCACCAAGCTGGTCGACGGCTCCTGGCTGTTCGGCATGCTGGAACACTGGCGCGATGCCGCTTACCATGGTCTGATCCGCACCTACCTGGAAGAACTGGGCGACGGCGTGGACGATAAAAACCACGTGCTGCTGTATCAGAACCTGCTGGTGAGCCACGGCTGCGACCAATGGGAAGACCTGTCCGACGAACATTTTGTGCAGGGCGCGCTGCAGTTGGCGCTGGCCGCCCATGGCGACACGTTCCTGCCCGAGCTGGCCGGCTATAACCTGGGCTACGAGCAGCTGCCGCTGCACCTGCTGATCACCTCGTACGAGCTGAATGAACTGGGCATCGACCCGTATTACTTCACCCTGCACGTAACGGTGGATAACGCCTCCAACGGCCACGCGCGCCGCGCCATCGAGGCGGTGCGCCAGCTGATGGCGCGCGCCGACGATCCGGCGGCGTTTTACCGCCGCGTCGTCGATGGCTACCGCATGAACGATATCGGCGCCAGCACCGGTTCGATCATCGAAGGGTTCGACATCGACACCGAACTGCAGCGCATCCTGGTAGCCAAGGGCGCGATCGGCAAGCACCTGCACTCCGACTATTGCAAGATCGCCGGGCGCGGCGTGAGCGACTGGCTGGCCGATCCCGCCGACATGCCCGGCTTTATCGCCGCCATGCAGGACAACGGCTGGCTCAAGCGCGGGCAGGAAGCCGCCGAGAGCCGCTTCTGGGGTCTGGTGTCCGGTGCGCGCGCCCAGATGTTCGGCGTCTTCAGCGCCTACGAGCTGCAGATTCTGCGCGACTGGATCGAGCATCCACCGCAGGGCGAGCCGCCGCGGCGCGTCATGAGCCACCGCGCCCGCCAGCGCAACCTGGAAGGCGCGGCCGCTTTACGCACGGCGCAAAGTGCCACGCCGCGCGGCCTGATCCGGCATCATGCGGCAGCGGCCAACGACAGCGCGCTGCAATGCAACTCGCTGCGCCGCTTCGAGCAGCTGGTGGGCGCCAGCGGCGGCAAGGACGAGATGATGGCCATCCTGATCGAACACCTGTCGCCGGCGTTGCATCACACGCCCACCGGTCTGATGGCCACGCGCATGTTCTCGCGGCTGCTGGGATCATGATGGGGCAATCGCCCGTGCCATCCACGCAGGCGCAGTCCGGCATCTTCAACGCGGCCGAGCCGGCCATGCCAGTGCCGGCCGAAGACGCCCTGATCACGCTGGGGCGCCACTTGCTGGCCAGCGGCTACGCCTTCACCACGCCGACGCCGGCCACCCATGAACGCGTCAACCGGCGCGGCGAAAACGCCTGGGGCAGCAGCGCGCGCGACATCCTGGGCTGGAGCCGGCCATTCCGCCGAACCGCGGCAACCGAACAGCTGCTCTCGCTGATGATCGGCGCCGGCGTGGCCGTGCCGCACCTCGATGGCTGGCGCAGCACGGTGCGCGCCTCCACCCTGGAAGGCCACCTGGTGTTCCATTCCGCCTTTCCGACGACGGACGCCGACGCCGTTTTCTTCGGACCCGATACCTACCGCTTCGTGCGCACGGTCAAGGCCGACCTGCAGCTGCATGCCGCGCGCGCCGTCTACCGCGCCGTGGAAATCGGCTGCGGCGCCGGACCGGCGGCGATCGCCATCGCGCGCGCGTGCCCGCGCGCCGAAGTCATTGCCGCCGACATCAATCACAAGGCGCTGGCGCTCACCGCGCTGAACGCGCAGCTGGCGGGCACCGCCAACCTGCGTACCTGCCATAGCGATCTGCTGGATGGCGTCGACGGGCAGTTCGACCTGATTGTCGCCAATCCCCCTTACCTGCTCGACCCGGACGCGCGCACTTACCGCCACGGCGGCGGCGAACTGGGCGACGGCCTGTCGCTGCGCATCGTCGAACAGGCGATGGAGCGGCTGGCCCCGGGCGGGCGCCTGCTGCTGTACACGGGCGTGGCCATCGTCGAGGGGCGCGACGCTTTCCGCGACGCGGCCGTCGCCCTGCTCGAACACGCCGGCATGCCATGGCAGTACGACGAGCTCGACCCCGACGTGTTCGGCGAAGAGCTCGACACCCCGGCGTACCGGCGCGCCGAGCGCATCGCCGCGGTGCTGCTGGTCGCATCGCGCCATGGAGCGCCGGGAAGCCCGGCGTGAAGCTGGTCCAGCAGCGCCTGTTGAGGGGCGCGAACCTGTATGCCACGGTGCCTTGCCTGATGGCGCTCATCGATCTGGGCGAAGCGGCCAACTTGACCGCGGCCCGGCTCGACGCTACCCACGCGCGTGTGGCCAGGCTACTGCCGGAACTGCGCGACCACGCCGTCGCTTCCGGCCCGGCCGATCTGGGAGACCTGATCGCCGTCAGCTGCGCGCTGGTGCAGCAACGCGCAGGCGCAGCACCCGGCGCTTTCACGCACAGTTGCCTGACATCGCGCCACACCGAACGCCGCATCGTGTTCGCCTACCAGATCGAGCACGTGGCCCAGGCCGCGCTGGCGCTCACCCTCACCCTGTTCGACACACTGCTGCACGAAGCTCCGTTCGATCTGGCCGCGGGCGTGGACGCTTTGCGCGCGCAGGCCCAGCGCTACTGTCTGCCGCCTGTAGCGCGCGCCGTCGCGGATGCGGCGCTGGCGCGGGGCATTCCGGTGATGCGGGTGTCGGAGCACGCCAGCTTGCTGCAACTTGGCTGGGGCAGCCGCCAGCGCAGGTTTTTGGAAGGCGCATCCGGCTCCGCCCTGTTGGGACGCGCCATCGCCGCCGACCGCCAGCTCACGCGCGCCCTGCTGGAAGAAGCCGGCATCGGCGTTCCACGCGGCGCCACGGTCGACAACATCGACGACGCCTGCCGTGTGGCGCGCCGCCTGGGCGGCGGGGTTGCCGTGTGGCCGGCCGATACTCTGGTCCATTCGCTGGCCGATTCGCTGGCCGATTCGCTGGACAATTCGCTGGCCGGTGCGGGACCTGCAACCGGTTACGAACAGGAAGACGATATCGCCGCCGCCAGTGCCGTCGCCCTGGCGATGGGCGAACGCGTGATCGTCGAACGGGCTGTGAGCGCGCCGCTGCGCCAGATCACGGTATTGCAGGGCCGGGCCAGCGTGGCGCCGGCGGGCGCGGCTGATCACGCGCCGCGTGCGGCGTCTGTGCTGGCCGAGCGCGCCGCCGCCAAGATCGGCTTGCCGGATGCCGTGGTGCAGGTGGCGTTGGCCGATCCGCCCGTGGTCGTGGGCCTGCGCGCGCTGGCGCGCGCACCCGGTTTCGAAAGCGCCGCAGCGCCAGACGGCGCGGCGCAGCAGGAGCCGGGGCGCATACCCATCATCGCCGTGACGGGCACCAACGGCAAAACCACCACCACGCTGATGATCGCCCATATCACCCGGCTGGCCGGTCTGCGCACGGGCTGCACCACCACGCAGGGCGTATTTCTGGATGGTGTGCCGGCCATGCGCGGCGACTGCACCGGCTACTGGTCGCACCGGGCGGTGCTGAGCGCCCCGCAAGTCGATATCGCCGTACTGGAAGCGGCCCGCGGCGGCATTCTGAAACGCGGGCTGGCGTTCGACCACTGCACCGTAGCCGTGATGCTCAACGTGTCGGACGACCATCTGGGGCTGGAAGGGGTCGACACGGTGGCGGACCTGGCCAGCGTCAAAAGCGTGGTGGTGAAGGCGGCGTCCGGCGCGGCGGTGCTCAATGCCGACGATCCGCACTGCGTGGCGATGGCCCCGCAACTGCGCCGCGAAACGGCGTTGATTTACTTTTCGATGAGCGACACGCATCCACTGGTGTGCAGCCATGTTGCGAGCGGCGGCAGCGCCGTGGTACTGCGCGGCGACGCCATCGTGGTGCTGCGCGACGGCGCCGAGGAGACGCTGATGCCCGTGACGTCGATCGCCTGCACCGCGGGCGGGCGCGCGCGCTTTAACATCGCCAACGCGCTGGCTGCGACGGCGGCGCTGGTGGGCGCCGGCTTTACGCTGGCGCCAATCGTGCGGGGCCTGGCCAGTTTCGCCTCCGACGCGCACAGCAATCCGCTGCGCATGAATATGTTCGAGGTGCGCGGCATCCGCGTGATCGTCGACTACGCCCACAATCAGGCCGCTTACGCGGCGCTGGGGCAGATGGCCCGGGCGCTGGAGCCGGGCAAACTGGTGGGCGTGGTAACGGTGCCCGGCGACCGCCGCGATGTCGATCTGCGCGCGATCGGCGCAATCTGCGCGCGCCAGTTCGACACGCTGGTGGTCTACGAGTCCGCCGGCCGGGGACGGCCGCACGGCCAGGCCGCGGCACTGATCTGCGACGGCGCGCGTGAGGCTGCGGACAACGCCGCGCACTATGGGAAATCCATACAGCAGCATGACGATGTCCATGAAGCAGTACGGCAGGCGCTGGCCATGTGCGACGCAGGCGATGTGGTGGCGTTCGCCTGCGGCACGTCGCTCAATGTGCTGGTCGACGCACTGCGCCCGGTGGATCCCGAATCGGCAGAGCGCATCGCGCGCCAGATCGCCAGTCCTGCATAAGCGCTACCGCGGCGCCGTCAGCATCAGGTCCGAAACCGGGGCAAGCACCCCAGAAAGGTAAGCGACAGACTACGTTATAAGCCGGTTGCCTTGTGTATTATTGTAGTGATACACTAATTCACATGGACTTCGACATTTCCCCCAACGCACCGACGCCGATCTATCGCCAGATCGTCGAGCAGCTGCGCCGCATGGTCGCCAGCGGCCAGCTCCAAGCCGGCGACGCTTTGCCGTCCGTGCGCGCCGTCGCCCTGCACCATGCCATCAACCCCATGACCGTCAGCAAAGCCTACAGCCTGCTGGAAGCCGAAGGCTTGCTGATCCGCCAGCGCGGGGTGGGCATGGCCGTCGGCGCGGCCGGCGGCGCCATCAGCGAGCAGGATAAAGCGGCCATGCTGCGCCCTGCCCTGGCCAGTGCCGCGCGCATGGCGCACCAGCTGGGCCTGTCCGATACCGATGCCCTGGCGCTGTTTCGCGCCTGCCTGAACGACACCACGCAACCCGACGGAGACCTTCCATGAGCACTGATCCGGCCATCACCGGCGCACACCTGTCGCTGCGCCACGACGGCATCCCCATCCTGAACGACATTTCGCTCATCGTGCCGGCCGGTTCCGTGGTCGGCCTGGTCGGACGCAACGGCGCCGGCAAGTCATCGCTGCTGCGCTGCCTGGCAGGCTTGACGCAGCCCGACAGCGGCACGTCGACCCTGCTCGGCTGCCCGTCTCTGCGCCTGACCGACGATGTGCGCCAGCGCCTGGGCTACGTGGCGCAGACGGCCGATCTGTTCGAGTGGATGACCGTGACCGATCATCTGCACACCATCGGCCGCGCCTACCAGCGCTGGGACGAAGCGCGCTGTATGGCGTTATGCGTCAAGCTCGATCTGCCGATGGGCAAAACGGTGGCCGCCCTTTCGCTCGGCGACAAGCAGAAGCTGGCCGTGGTGCTGGCACTGGCGCACGATCCGGACTTGCTGCTGCTCGACGAACCGGTGGCCAGTCTCGACCCGCTGACCCGGCGCCAGTTCATGCGCGCCCTGTTCGGCCATGAAGGCCGCGACGAGCGCACGGCGCTCATTTCCAGCCATATTCTGAGCGACCTGGAACGGGTGGTCTCGCATGTGGCGTTCCTGCGGTCCGGCGCCATCCAGCTGTTCGACACCTGGGACGCGATCCTTGAATACGTCCGGCTGGTGCCCGCCGACGCTGCCAATGTGCCGCAGACGGCGGTGGTGCACCGCGGCGCCGGTGCGGCCCGCCAGCTCATCGACACGCGCCGCGCGCCGGCCTGCAGCGTGGAAGGCCGGATCCTGAAGCTCGACGACCTGTTCGAGGAGCTCAACGCATGATGGCCGCCGAGCCGGTCGACGCGGCCCGGGCGCCGCGCCCCGGCGCCCTGCTGGTGCACCCGCGCAGCGCTGCCCTCTGCCAGGTGCTGCTGGCCTGCTTTTTTGCCTACTGGGTCAGCCTGCTGCTGGTGTGGCCGCAGGCGATGCCGCGCGACGCCGACGCGTTGCGCCCGCTGGTGATCGCGGCCATGGCCATCATGTGGCGCGTCACCAGCGTCTACCTTGGCGGCCTGCTGCATGCGCGCCAGGTGCTGAGCGGCCGTCAGACCCCTGGCGCGCTGTGGCTGCAACTGAGCCGGGTGGCGGCATGGCGCATTGGCGTGGTCTGGGCGCTGCTGTGCGCGGCCATGCCGGTGGCATTTCTGTGGACCGGCGCCGGCATGCAGCCGATGTACGGCGCGGCGCTGATATCGCTGACCGCGCTGGTCGCCGCAGCCGGCAAGCTGGCGCGCACGGATGGCGCGCAACCCAAGCTATCGCTTCTGCTGTGTATCGTGTGGTTGGCATGGATGGTGTGGCTGGCGCTCGACGCAGCGCGCTTCACGCGCGTGGGCGCCGCCACACCAGCCGCTGCGCTGCTGGCGTGCACCCTGGCGTCTCCCCTTGCCCTAATGTTCACTTTGCGCCGTGCCCTGCTTGGGGCCGGTGCGCTGCCAACCTGTCGCGGGTACGCTGCTGCGCCGCACTCGCCCCTGCTGCGCCGGGCGGAGCGCCAGATACGGCGCTTTACGATGGTGGCGTGGCGGCAGCGGCCACCCGTCGACGCGGATGCGCCACCCGTACCGCAGATTGCAAAAGCGCTGCTCGTCATCTCGGCCAACCTGTACCCGCTGTGGGCGCTGCTGCAGATCGCGCGCCCGGTCTGGCATCAGGGCCGCGTCGACCTGATCCGCCTGTCGTTGCTGGTTGCCTGTGGCTTCGTCATGGTCGGCGCGCTGGTCGCCCGCGATGTCGGCTGGCGCAGCTTCCTGATGCCCGGCGGGCTGCAGCGCGGCCACATCGCCGGCCATATCTGGCGCTGGACCATGGCGTGCCAGTTCACCATCCTGGCCGCGATGGCGTTGGTGTTCGCGGCAGTGGCGCACTTCGGCCTGCAGCGCAGCTGGGATAGTGTCGGCGCCTCGTTGCTGGGCCTCGGGCTGCTGCTGTTCGAGCTGATGTTCGTCTGCAGCCTCGGCGTGCTGCTGCGTGGCCTGCCGTATTCGGTCAAGCTGCTGCCCGGGCTGGCCGGGATGGTGCTCGGCGTCGTCGTGGTGGTCTTCGCGATGACCAGATGGCCGGTGCTGAGCGTTGCCCTGCCACTGGGCTGGTATGCGGGAGCGCTGTGCGTGGCCAGCGGGCTGCTGCTCGCCGTGGCCAACCGCATCTGGCAGCCCGCCCGCTTGTTTCACGACCGCTGACCCAAGCGCCTGACTTACCCGCAGCCCGCTGCCTGCGTGCCGGCCTCAGACCGGGCTGTGCTGCGCCCCGATCGCCATGGCGGCGCTGGCCAGGCCGGCCGCGCCCGTCGACGGAAAGCTTTGCAATCCCTCCACCGCCTGCGCCACCGGCATGCCGAGCGCGATCAGCGCTGCGGCGGCGGCGGCGGCCGCCCCGTTGTCGCGCGCCGGGCCTTGCAGCGCCGCCGGCATGGTGCGCACATCGAGCAGCGGCTGATGGCGGATGCCCGTGGCCAGCACCAGCGTGTGATCGTGCAGGTACACGGCGCGGCCACCCTCGGCGACATGCCGCAACAGGGCAGGATTATCCGCATCCATCGAAAAGTAGACTACCTCACGCTGGCCTTCCAGCTGCGCGGCCAGCGCCACGCAAGCCGCATCGGCCGCATTGAGCACCAGTGCCCCGGAAGCCACGCGCGCCAGCAGTGCCATCACCCTTGCCGCCTCCGAGCTTGCTGCGGCGTCCGGATCCTTGTCCCTATT
>CALRYE020000100.1:0-22547 GCA_943372275.1 Janthinobacterium lividum | reverse complement strand
GTACCGTGGCCCAGATAGCTGACCAGGCGGGTCGGATCGGCCTGACGTATCCACGCCGCCGCGGCCTCGAAATTCGGACCAGTGCCCGCCTCGTTACCCAGCGACCAGAAGATGATCGACGGATGATTCTTGTCGCGCTCGACCATGCGCTGAACCCGGTCCAGGTGCGCCGCGCGCCACTGCGGCTTGTAGCCCAGCTGGATCTGTTCGCGCTTGCCCGGCCCGGCCTTGTCGCCCAGCTCCATGTAGCCATGCGACTCGATATTGGCTTCGTCCATCACGTACAGCCCGTACTCGTCGGCCAGCGCATACCAGCGCGGATCGTTGGGGTAATGCGAGGCGCGCACGGCATTGACGTGGGCGCGCTTCATCAGCTCGATATCCTTGCGCATCGATTCGAGCGAAATGACGCGGTAGGTGTGGGGATCGTGCTCGTGCCGGTTGACGCCCTTGATCATCACCCGGCGGCCATTGACGCGCACTTCCCCTTGCGCGATTTCCACACTGCGAAAGCCGATGCGCTGCGCACTGGCCGACACCAGCGCGCCGTCCTTATCCAGCACTTCGATCAGCAGCGTGTACAGGTTGGGCGTCTCGGCCGACCATGGCTTGACCGCCGCGATCACGCCGCGCAAGGTGGCGCGCCGGTCGGCGCCGGTGCGGCCCGCTAGGCTCAGGACCTCGCGCGCGCCGTCCAGCACGCGTGCGCGCACCTGCAGCGTGGCCGGCAAGCCCGCGGTTTCCGCCACCAGCTCGAACTGGCCGTCCACGTAGCGCTTGTCGAGGGTGGCGTTGACCTTGTAGTCGCGCAGGCGCGTCCTGGGTTCGCTGTACAGGTAGACACTGCGCTCGATGCCGGACACGCGCCAGAAGTCCTGGTCTTCCAGATAGGAGCCGTCGGCGAAGCGGTACACCTCGATGGCGATGCTGTTACGCCCCGGGCGCAGCAGGCGCGTCAGGTTGAACTCGGCGGGCAGCTTGGAGTCTTCCGAATAGCCGACCTTGACGCCGTTGACCCAGACGTAATAGGCAGCGCCGGCGGCCCCGATGTGCAGGAATACGTCGCGCGCCGTCCAGTCGGGCGGCAGGTCGAAGTCGCGCCGGTACGAGCCGACTTCGTTGAGCGCGTGCGGAATGAACGGCTCGTTGGCCGGAAACGGATATTGGATGTTGGTGAAGATCGGCAGGCCGTACTTGCCGGTGTCCTTACCCGTCTCCTTACTTTTACCCTGGGCCTGGATCATGCCGGGCACCTGGATGCGGTCCCACTTGGCGACGTCGAAGCCGCTTCTGAAGAAGCCGCGCGGGCGGCTGGCCGGGTTCGGCGAATAGGCGAACGCCCATTCGCCATTGAGCGACTGGAAACGGCGCGAGGCCTCTTTGTCGCCCGCGAGCGCCTTGTCGGTCGACTCGAAATTGAAGAACGTGGCTTTCATCGGCTCGCGGTTGCGCGCGACGACTTCGGGCTGCTCCCACTCGGCCGGCGCGGCGCGCGCGGTCATGCCCGGCAAGGTACAGGCCAGCGCCAGCGCCAGCGCTGTGATTCGCAGTGGCATAAGGTCTCCTTTGTGGTGAAAAGTAAAACGTGTAAAAACGGGCGCAGACGAAAAAATCCACCAGCGTCCGCAAGGAGCTGGTGGATCGGCGACCGAACCGCTTACTGGAACTTGAAGCGCAGGCCGACGCTGAAGATGCGGCCATTGGCGAAATGCTGACGCTGCAGACCGGTCTCGAAATTGTCAGGCTCGCCCACGTAGCGTACCGGCACCTTGTCGGTGATATTCGACGCATTCAGCGACAAGGTCAAGTTATCGGTGAGCTCATAGTTGAACGAGCCGTCCAGGATGCCGTACGAACCGATATAGCGACCGTCGATCGGCAGCGCCGACACGCCGAACAGCACCGATGGCGAGCGCCAGGTGTAGACCAGGCGCGCCGACATCTTGTTGTCCTCGTACATGGCGCTGAGGCTGTAGTTGTGCTTCGACTGCATCGGCTGGGGCGTCTCGACGATGCGCGGCGCGGCCACGGTGCCGAAATTGATCGGGTTGGACGTGTCCACGTAGGTGTACGAGGCCGACAGGCCGTAATTTTTCAGCCAGCCGGTGCTGCTGTCGAAGAAATACTGGCCCGACAATTCGACCCCGCGTGCATAGCCGGATTCCGCATTCACCGTGCGGTTGACCCGGTACTCGCCGGCCGCGCAGGAATTGGAGAAGCTGCCGCTGTAAGCCGGCGCCACGTTGACCGTCTGGCACTGGCTGATGGTGCTGAAAAAACCCTCGATATCCTTGTTGAACACGGCGGCGGCGACATAGTTGGTCTTGCTGAAGTAGTGTTCCAGCGACAGATCGAGACTGTCGGCGACCTGCGGACGCAGGTCCGGATTGCCGACCGTGCCGGTGCCCTCGTTGGTGTTGACGGTCACCGATGGATTGAGTTCGTTCAAGCCCGGGCGCGACAGGCCGCGGCCGTAGCCGAAGCGCACCAGGGTGTCCTTGGTGATGTCGTAGGTCAGATTGAAGGTGGGCAGCGTGTTGCTGTACGAGATATTGCGCTCCAGGCCGCGCAGCACGCCCGTGCCGCTGGTGGTGTCGTTGACCCGTGCCACGGCGTTGCCATCGGTACGCACATAGCGCACCCCGACGTTGCCGCGCAGGCGCTCATCGAACGCATCGAACTCGCCGACCAGATAGATCGCCTTGGTTTTTTCGACCACGTAGCGGCGGTCCAGCTGGACTTCGGCCAGCGAACTGCCCGGCAGGATGCCGGCATTCGGGAACAACTCGCGCACCTGGTCGCCGGTCAGCTTGTGCGGCGCATACACCACGTAGCCGCCCGCATAGCCGGAGTCGCCGCGCATGAAGTTGGTGGGCGACGCCTCGGTGATGCCGTAGGTACCGGCATTGATCGCGTTGCTGCGCGTGGCGTTGGGGGCCGCGCCGTCGGTGGTCAGCCAGCGGTCCAGGAAGCGGAAATTCTTGTAGGCGCTCTTCTGCTCGGCGTAGCGGGTGCCGAACTTCAGGCGCTTGAGCAGGCCCAGGTCCAGCGCGTACGAGCCGTTCAGCGCCAGCGCCTGGCCGGAATCGTCCCAGCGCTCGTTGTTGCCGTTGTCATAGTCGCGCAGGATGTAGGTAGCCGGGCTGGCCAGATCCGGCCCGCTGAAATTGAGCTGATGCGGCTCGCCGTCGGCCACGCGGTCGGTGGTCCAGAACAGACCGGGCGCCGATTCGGCGGCGACCGAGCGGTTGTCCCGGGTCTGCTTGGCTTTCAGATATGAATAGTCGAGCTTGATGGCCAGGTCCGGCGTCGGATTCCATTCCACACCGGTGGCGGCCACCCAGGTGGAAAATGGCCGCAGCTCGTTGCCGCCCAGCGTATTGACCGTGGAATTGAGGAAGCTGCCGCTCAATACCCGCTTGTCGAGCAGCAGGTCGTTGCTGCCGCCATTCAGGTTGCGGTTGGCCAGCGCTTCGTCATAGTTGAACGGCGTGGTCTGCAGGTTCAAGACGTTGGCGCCATCGACAGAATTCAGGCCGCGGTATTCCTGGTGGTACTGATAGAAGGTGTAATTGCCGTCGGCGTAAAAACGCAGCGTGTTGTTCAGGCGCCAGTCGGCGGCCAGATTCAAGCCCTTGCGCTCGCGGCTGATGGTTTCCTGGAACACGTTGCTGGTCAGCGCAGGCGCCACCATCACGTTGCCGATCTGCGCAGGGGTGAGCCCCGCCAGGTTGGGCATGTAGCGTCCCTGCGTTGCGGATGTGGGCAATTCGGGCACATTGGCCAGATACGTCACGTCGTTGCGCCCGACGTAGCGTGACTGCGGCAGACTGGCCGCGTTGGCCGTATTGCCGGCCGCCAGGGTCGCATACTCGGCGCTGTCGGCGCGCACGGCGCGCTTGAAGTTGGCGCCGCCGTTGGCCGGATTGTTGTCGGAACGGCCGGTGCTGGTCTGGTAGGTGGCCGCGGCCATCACGCCGATGCGGCTGCCGTCGGCCAGGGTCCAGCGGTTCGCTACCAGCCCGAACAGTTCAGGGTCGTATTTGCGCGCCAGATCGTTGTAGCGCACGTTGCCGCTCATCGATACGGTCAGGCCCTTGAAGTCGCTCGGGTTGCGCGTGCGGATGTTAACCAAGCCGCCGATGCCGCCCTCGATGTGCTCGGCCGACGGATTCTTGTACACGTCGACCCCGGCGATCATCGCCGGGATGGCGCCTTCGATGTTGAAGTCGCGCCCGCCGGCCGTGAAATAGGCGCGGCCGTTGACGTGCGACGCAGTCTGGCCCGACAGGCCGCGGATGGTCACGCCGGAACCGGCGCCGACGGGCGAAGCGCCCTCGCCGCCGTAGCGGTAGCCCTGCACGCCGGGGATGCGGGTCAGGGTCTCGCTGACGTTCGGATCGGGCAGCTTGCCGATGTCTTCGGCGGTGATCGAATCGACCACCTCGTTACTGTCGCGCTTGATCGCCAGCGACGAACGGGCGCTGGCGCGTATGCCCGTGACCACCACGGTCTGGTCGGTGGTTTGCGCCACGGCTGCGGGGCTATACGCTTGCAATACTGCCACGGCAAGGGTGGTGAGCTTCAAGCCCAGGTGCATCTGGTTTTTCATTGTGTTGCTTCTCCTGTCAGTCTGGTTTTATTGTTCTGTTGATCGACGCCTGCCGGACTTGCCGCGCTAGTTATCGATAACATGTTTAAAGGGAATTATACGGGCAAATTCTTCGGCTTCCAGTGTTTTTTAAAACTGTTGTACTGATGCTGCAAGCGCGCCCGGGCGCGCTCGAAAGCTCTCCTAGCGCTTCAACGGCCGGCTCTCGATGACCAGCAGCCCCTGCAATGACGATATCCGCTGCGGCGCCGACCAGCTGGCCAGCAACGTGCCTGCGCTGTCGAACTGCAGCAGCTGACGGCCCAGGTGGCCGTTGTCCGGCCCATGGCCCTGCCAGTTCGCGACCAGCACGTCGCCGCCCGGCAGGATGTCGAAGGTGGCGTAGAAAAACGGCCGCACCTTCGGGTCCAGATCTTCGCGGGCGCCGAAGGTGCGCGCCAGCGCCCCGCTACTGTCGAAGACGGCCATGAAGCCGCCGTAGCCGGCCGACACCCAGGTGCTGCCGTCGGCCTGGCGCAACGCCTTCCAGGCATGCTCGAAGCCCGGCGCGGCAAAGCGCCGCAGCGGCTCCAGCGCCTGGCCGGTTTCCAGAATGTGGTCGTTGGTGCAAAGCAGATAGGTGCCAACTGGGGTCTCGTGCACCAACCGCACGTAGTCGCCGTCCGCGCTCACTGTGCCGATCAGCTGCCCGGCGGCGTCGAGCGTCAGCGCAGTGACGCCGGGCGCTCCGTCCAGACCGACGCCGCACACCAGCGTGGTGCCGTCGGCGCGCCGGATCACGGCGCTGACGTCATGCCAGCGGTCGAGCACCGACAGCACCTCGCCGCTGCGCCAGTCGATTTCGAAGTAGCCGCGGTCGAAGCCCACCAGCACGCGCGTGTCGCCCAGCCGCTGCATCTGGCGCGCTAGCGGGAAGCGCTGGTCCAGCGCCAACGTCCAGTGGAACTGGCTGCTTCCGGTATCGACCAGCGACATGGCCTGCTTGCCCTCGTCGATGACGAGGACCAGATGATCTAACTGCATGTGCGCTTTCGTAGTTATCGATAACAGATCGATGTTATCAGCATTTTTGCGGAATGGGTAGATGAATGTGCAAACTGGCGGACGCGTCGACCGGCCAACCACAGTTCCAACGTGCTGTTGCCAGCGTCGGACCGATGAGCCGGCCGCATCGGTAGCACGGTAAAATGACACCGCTCTTGGCAGTCACAACGCCGGAAGGCCCGGCAACAACCCGATCGCGAACCCATCATGCATCCTGAAATTCTCGTTTTTGCCAAAAGCCCCTCGCCGGCAGTCATGGAAAGGCTGGCGTCGAATTTTGTCTGTCACCATGTGTGGGCAGTGCCCGAATCCGAACGGGCAGCTTATATCGCACGGGTCGGGCCACAGATACGCGGCGTGCTGACGGTGGGACCGATCGGCCTGGACGCTGCCGTAATGGACTGTTTGCCCCGGCTGGAGATCGTGGCGCTCAATAGCGTCGGCTTCGAGAAGATCGACCTCGATCATCTGCGCATGCGCGGCATCCGGGCCACCAACACGCCCAGGGTGTTGACGGATGATGTGGCCGATCTGGCGGTGCTGTTGGTGCTGGCCGCATCGCGCCGTATCGTGGCGCTCGACCGGCATGTGCGGACCCTGGCCTGGGAGCGCGGCGAGCCGCTGGCGCTCGGCCGCGGCGTGAGAGGGAAAGTCGCCGGCATCTTCGGCTTCGGGCGGATCGGACAGGCGATCGCTGAACGCCTGCGACCCATGGGCATGCAACCGCGTTACTTTCAGCCGCGCGCCGTCGAAAACACATCGGTTCCCCGCGCGGCCAGCTTGCTCGACCTTGCGCGGGAAAGCGATTATTTGATCCTGAGTGCCCGCGCCAGCGAGGAGACCCACGGTGTTATCGATGGACCGATTCTGCACGCGCTGGGGCCGCAAGGGACGCTGGTCAATATCGCGCGGGGCAGCCTGGTCGACCAGCCCGCGCTCATCGAGGCATTGCAGCAGGGAGCGTTGGGCGCAGCCGCGCTCGACGTGTTCGATCAGGAGCCCGTGGTGCCGGTGGAATTGCGTGACCTGGACAATGTGATACTGACGCCACACGTCGGCAGCCTGACGGTGGAGACCCGCCATGCGATGGGCCAGCTGACGATCGACAATTTGCTGGCGCACTTTCGCGATGAGCCGCTGTTGACGCCGATCTGTTGAAGCGCCAGCGCACCCGCGCCGGTATTGCCGACAACACGCAGCTTAGGCGGGGCCTTCCTGCCGGTCCGAGGTAGGGCCGAGCGTGGTCGGACGGCCATCCTGCCATGTCATGCGGTCGATGCACATGCGCCGCGCGGTGCGCGCCACATCCCAGGCGTGGTACACGATCCAGGTCTGACTGCCGTCCGGCGACAGGGTAAAGCTGTTATGCCCGGGGCCGATCACCCGGCCGGGGGCGGTACGGATCAGCAGCGCGTCGCCCTGCCCTTCGGGCCGCGTGAACGGTCCTAGCGGATGGTCGGCCACCACGTAGCTGACCCCGTAGTTGTCGCGCTCCCACGCCCCGCCGCTGTAGAACAGATAGTAGCGGCCGTCATGCACCTGCAGCGCCGCGCCTTCGACAGTGTGCCAGTCGTAGACCTTGCCGTACATGCTGCGCTGCTTGAGGAACAGGTGCCAGTCGGCATGCGGGCGCACGACCACGCGCGCTTCCCCGGCCAGCGTGAGCATGTCGAGCATCCGGTCGACCACGATGCCGGTGCCGGTCCGGTGGTCACCGTCCGCGTCCAGAAAATCGACCGAGTAGTACAGGTACCACTGGCCGTCGGCGTCGCGGAATGGATGGGCGTCGATGGAAAACGGCTGGTCCGGCACCAGCTTGCGGCCGGCGTCCTGGAACGGCCCCTCGGGCCGGTCGCTGACAGCCACCCGTAGCTGGTGGTCGCAGTCATCGATGCCTTGCACCGAGTAGTACATGTAGAAGCGGCCCGCGTGGAAGGCTACTTCGGGGGCCCAGAAATCGTGCCCGCCGGGCGCCACCAGGGCGTGCCCTAGCGGCTCCCAGGCGATCAGGTCGGGTGAGCGCAGCACCGGAAAGCGCTTGCCATCGGCCCCCGCGGGTCCGGTGCCGTAGGCGTAGTAAAAGCCTTCGTGGCGCAGCACGAAAGGGTCGGCCATGCTGCCATGGTAGACGGGATTGGTATAGTTTCCTGGCATGGTGGAATGATCTGGGCAGGGTTGGCGCGCCGCGCCGGCCGAGGACTCGCGAGTCCGTGGCCGGCGCGGCAGCGCGGGAACAGCGTCGAAACGCTGCTTACAGCTTGAAGCGCAGGCTCACGCCGTATGTGGTGGGCGAGTAGCGGATGTCGCGCGGGCGGCGCGGATCGCCCAGGTAGCTCTCGTACTTTTCCTTGGTGATATTGATGGCGTCGAACTGCAAGGTCAGGTTCTTGGTCAGCTCGTAGCCCAGGCTCAGGTCCACATACGTGGAATCGGCCACGATGCGGTCCTGGCCGAAGCGCGGCTCGGCGATCTGCTCGGCGTACTTGCCGCGGTGGGTCGCGGCCAGGCGGCCGGTCAGGCCATGGCCTTCATACAGCAGCGCCACGTTGTAGCTCTGCTTGGCCACGTCGATCAGGTCGGAGCGCTCGAATTTACCGCTGCCAAAACTGGTTTCGGTTTCGTTCTTGCCATCGATCCAGGTGTAGTTGAACTGGGCGCCGAAATTGCTCCACGGTCCAGGCAGGAAATCGAAGAACTTCTGGATGCCGAACTCGGCGCCCTTGAGCGAGCCCTGGCCCGAGTTGCGCGGCCGGGTGATGCGGTAATTCTGGCCATTGATGGTCTCGGGTACTTCGAAGTTTTGCAGGTAACCGTCGATATCGCGGTGAAACAGCGCGATTTGGGCATAGCCGTTCTTCTCGAAGTAGTACTCCAGTGTCGCATCGGTGTTGATCGACTCGGTCGGCTTGAGGTCCGGATTGCCGGCCGAGCCAGTGCCTGGCGCGTTGACGGTCGGTGGGATCAGCGACAGCGCCGGATTGAGGCGCTGGAATTCCGGCCGCGTGATCATCTTGCCCACGCTCAGGTGCGACTGCAGCTTGCCGGTCCAGCCGACCACCGCCGAAAAGTTCGGCAGCACATTCGTTTCCGACGTCGACAGGTCGATGTCGGACACCACATTGCCGATACGGCTCTTGCCCTTCAAATCGCGCTGCACGCGCACCACGCGCGCGCCGGCCTGGCCGCTGACGTCGATGCCCATCAGCTCGGTCTGCCAGCGCCCGTTCAGGTAGATGGTGCTGGTGGTCTCGTTCTGGTCGAACTGGCGGTTCGGGTCTTCCTGCACGCGCCCGGCCGGCGCCCCGTAGAACGCGCGCACCTTGTCGGCCTGGCCGATCAGGTAGTCGCGCGACGGCGTGACGAACGGTCCGCCAAGACGGTCGACCCCGGCCACCAGCTTCTCGAAGTCGGGACCGAAGGCGCTGACCGGGTCGGGCCGCACCGCGCTCTTGATGTCGTACTGGCCTTCGCCGCCGCGGAAGGACACTTCGCGGCGCGACAGGCGCACGCCCATGTTCAGGCCGTTGAAGATGCCGGCATTGAGACGGTAGGTGGCGTCGGTGCGCCACTGTGCCTGCTCGCCCTTAGACAGGCCGAAGCTCTCCACCATCCCGCGCAGCACGAACTGGCGCGGGTCGGTCAGCGGCGAATTGCTGGTCGGCGTGGTAACCGAGTTGAAGCCGCCGTGACCGTCGGCGCCATAGGTGTACACGCTCGACGTGGCGCCGGGAATGCCCTGGTCGACGATCAGGCGCTCGTCGCTGAACTTGGAGCGCGAGTAGGCGGCATTGGAGACCACGTTCCAGGGGCCGTCCTTGTAGGCCAGCGCAAAGCTCAGGTAATGGGTATCGGTGCGTTCCTGCACGCCCCAGGTACTGGTGGCGGTGTACGGGTCCCAGTCGTACGGGCCGCCGTATTGGGCCGCCGGCGCGGTCGCCGACGTGATCGGGCAGATCGCTCCGTTTTTAGTGGCGCACCAGGCGCCTTCCTGCGGCAGCACCACGTTGGTCAGGCGCGGCGCCCAGCCGACGATCGAAAAGATGTAGTCGACTTCGTGCTCGCCGCGGTAGCCCATGCCCAGATACTGCGTGGTCAACTCCAGCTTGGGATTGATCTTCCACTGGAAGGCGCCGTGCACGCTGGAGCGCGAACGCTCGCCGTTGTTAAAGATGCCGCCGATGTGCGGCAGGTTGCCGAGCCGGTCGCCGGCTTTGAGCGGCGCGATCGGCTGGTCGTCGTTCAGGCGCGTGGCGGTGCCGTCCGGGCTGACCGAAAAGATCCGGTCGGGGCGGTCGTTCCACTGCACCGGATAGGTCCAGGTCTGCTTGTTCCACGACGCGTCCAGCACCACCCCCATTTCGCCCATGCCGCTGTTCCAGCGCTTGCTGTACAGGACGCTGGCGCCGGGATTGGTCTTGTCCTCGGCCGCGCTGCTGCCCTGGGTGACCGAACGGCGCCCTTCGACGTGGCCGGTCAGGGTGGTCTTGTCCTTGAAGTCGAACGGCGCGCGCAGGCGCACGTTGACGCCGCCGGCGATGCCGCCCTCGAGCTGGTTGGCGGTGGCCGACTTGTACACGTCCAGGCCGCCGATGGAGGATATCGGCAAGTCCTGGTACGACAGGCGGCGGCCGGTGCCGGTGAAGATTTCATTGCCGTCGAAGCTGGTGGAGACATCGGGCAGGCCGCGGATGATCACGCTGTTGGTCTCGCCCCGGTCGCGCCCCACCTGCACCCCGGCGATACGCTGCAGGGCGTCGCCGGCGGCGCGGTCGGGGAATTTGCCGATGTCGTCGGCGTTGATGGAATCGACCACCTGCACCGCCAGCCGCTTGATCTGTTCGGCCGAGCGGATGCTCTGGCGCAGGCCGGTGACCTCGACGGTCTGGATCGGTTCGGCCGCGGGCGTGGCGGCCACGCTGCCGGCAGTGTCGGCGTTTTGCGCCAGCGCCGGGGCGGCATATGCGGTCAGCAACAAAATGGCGGCGCACACCGGCCGGAGGGTGAATGGGATCATGCGTAAGTCTCCTGTTTTTATGGTGGACGACCGCGGCATACGCACCCGCGGTCGCGAAGTCCGGCGAATTGGACAACTAATAATATCTAAAATTATTAGTCATAACAATTACCATTTCGCGACCGTGTTAAAAATGCGACAAGAGGACTGGACTCAGGCGGGCGGCGGGCCGACCGATTCGCGCGGCACCAGCGGGCATTCCATCTTGATGGCGGTGCGTCGCCCGACGCTCTCGGCGCGCGCTTCGGCGATCAGGGTCTCGGCCGCCCAGCGCCCCATTTCATAGTTCGGCAGCAGCACGGTGGACAGCGGCGGATGGGTGTAGCGCGCGATGTCCTGGTCGTCATAGCCGACCACCGACAGCTGGCCGGGTATGTCCAGCTTGAGCTTGCGCGCGGCATCGATCGCGCCCAGCGCCATCAGGTCGTTGGCGCAAAACAGCGCGCTGGGGCGCCCCGGCTGCGACAGCAGGTCGAGCGCGTGGTCGTAGCCGCTGCCGACCTGCCAGTCGCCCTCGCGCACCAGGGCCGGATCGAAGGGAATGTCGCTGGTGGACAGGGCCTGGCGGTAGCCCTTGAGGCGCTCGCCGGCCGCGGCGATCCAGCTCTCGCCGTTGATGAGGCCAATGCGGCGATGCCCCGCTTCGATCAGGTGCATGGTGGCGGCAAAGCCGCCCAGCATGTCGCTCGGCACCACCGAGGAATGGGTACGTCCCTTGGTATGGCAGTTCAGCAGCACCGTCGGCACCTGCTCGAGCGCGGCCGGCAAGCTGGTGGCGCGGGTGAAGATGGTCGAGTAGATCACCCCCAGCAGCGCCGGATTGTCCAGCATCTGCGCCAGCACCGCGCTTTCCACGTCGGGATTGCTGCGGGTGGCGAACACCCCCACCAGGCAATCCTGGTCCCAGGCGTAATCCTTGGCGCCGTCGATGGTCTGCATGGTGTGCGGACTGGTGGACAGCTCATCGGTCAGGTACAAAATCAGGTTACGCTGCTGGCGTGCCGGGCTGCGCACGTGGCGGTCGATCGGGTAGCCGATGGCGTGCGCGATCTTGAGTACCGTCTCGCGCGTGCGCTTGGAGACCTGGGTGCCGCGCACATCGTTGAGCACCAGCGACACCGTCGACTGGGACACCCCGGCCTCTTTGGCGATATCGGTCATGGTCGGACGGCGGGGACGGGTCGGTTCGGTCATGGGTGCGCTCAAGTTTGCTTACTAGTAAGAGCTATGAGTATACATGATAGCGGTTTCAGGAAATTTTATCGATTTATTAGTAATAATCTCTGGTAGAATTAATTCCATAAGAAATGAATACCAAATTCAAGGAGACCTGCATGACGCGCTGTAGCGTGACTCAACTGGACCAGCACGCCGATGAAGTACGGCGCGACGGCATTACCATATTGCGCCAGCACTTCGACCCCGGCCTGCTGCGCGCCTGGGCGGCCGCCTTCGCGCCGCTGCTGGCCAGGCACCTGGAGCAAGCCACACTGTCGAACCGCGGCGCGGCGCGCCACTACATCACCCTGCCGCTGGACGGCGTGTTCGCCGACCCGGCCGTGTTCGCCGACGACGACATCCTCGGCATCGTCGACCGCCTGGTCGGCCCCGAGCCGGTGCTGTGCCAGCTGGCCAGCGACACCCCCATGCGCGGCTCGGACTACCAGCCGCTGCACCGGGACACCCCGCCCCTGTTCCCGGAAACAGGCGCAGAGACGGCGCCGTTCCAGCTGGCGGTCAACTTCCCCCTGTGCGACGTGACGCTGGAGAACGGCGTGTTCGAAACCAGCCGCGCCACCCAGCTGCTGCCGCGCGACGCCGCGCTGGCCGCCATCGAAGCGGGCAGCATCGCGGTCGAACCGGTGCCGATGGCGCTGGGCGACGTGATGATCCGCGACGTGCGCGCGATCCACCGCGGCACACCCAACCGCACCGATATTCCGCGCCCGATGGTGGTGCTGGGCTACTCGCGGCGCTGGCTGATGCGCCCGGAAGTGCACATCGATGTGCCGCGCTCCGTGCTGGCAAGCCTGCCGGCGCGCGCCGCCCATCTGCTGCGCTTCAATCCCGTGTGCGCAGATACACAGTCCGCGCCGCCATCCGGCGAGCGCTATCAAAGCTTCATGTACTAGCCAGGAGTCCAACATGTCCGCCACCACCCCCCGCGTGGGCGCGCTTGCGCTGACGCTCACGCTGACCCTCGTGCTGGGCGCCTGCAGCGGCGGCGGCGCGTCCGCGCCGCCTACGCCAGCATCGAATGTACCTGCACCCGTACCTGTACCTGTACCCGTGCCCGCGCCGGCGCCGGCCGCCAGTTCGCTGGGCGACTTCCCCGATCCTTTCGTGCTGTCGGCGGGCGACACCTGGTATGCCTACGCCACCAATACGGGCGGGCGCCATGTGCAGACGGCGCGCTCGGCCGACCTGCGCCAGTGGAGCGCCCTGCCCGACGCCATGCCCACGCTGGCCGCCTGGGTCCGGGCCGATCGTCCGGACGTGTGGGCGCCGGAAGTAATCCGACTCGGCGAGCGCTACGTGCTGTATTACACGGCGCGCGACCGGGCCAGCGGCAAGCAGTGCGTTGGCGCCGCCGTGGCCGATGCGCCGGGCGGCCCGTTCCGCGACAGCGCCGCAGCGCCGCTGGTATGCCAGGTGAGCGAAGGCGGCACCATCGACGCCAGTCCGCTGGCGACCGGCGGCCGGCTGTACCTGTACTTCAAAAGCGACGGCAACTGCTGCGCCATGCCGACCCATCTCTACGCGCAGGAACTGCGCGCCGATGGCCTGACGCTGACCGGCCAGCCGGTACGCCTCCTGACCAACCAGCTCGGTTGGGAAGGCCGGGTGGTCGAAGCGCCCGGCATGTACCTGCACCAGGGCCGCCACCTGCTGTTCTATTCGGCCAACGACTACGGCGGCAGCGCCTATGCGGTCGGTTACGCCACCTGCGCCGGGCCACTGGGACCGTGCGCCGCGGCCGCCGATGGCCCGGTACTGCGCAGCCGCACCGATGGCGCGGGCCTGATCGGCCCGGGCCACCAGCACCTGTTCGATGCCGGCGGCCGGACCATGATCGCCTACCACGCGTGGGAGCGGTTGGCGGGCGGCGCACAAGGGACGCGCCGCTTCCTGTATATCGATCAGCTGGACTGGGTGGACGGCAAGCCGGTGGTGCGCGGTCCCACCATGGTGCCGTGAGCGCCGTGCGCCCGGTGACCATCGTGAACACGCTGCTGGCATGCGCTCTGGCGGCGCTGGCGACCTTGTCCGCCCCGCCCGGCCATGCGCGCCCCGCCAGCTACCAGAATCCCCTCGCGCTGCGCCTTGCCGATGGTGCGCTGGCCGAGAACTGCGCCGACCCGGCCCTCTTGCGCGACGCGCACTCGGTCCCGCCGCTGTGGTACCTGTACTGCACCACCGACCCGGTCAGCCTTGCCGAACGCGACGACAGCAATCCGGCCGCCTGGAAGTTCCGCCTGATGCCGGTATACCGCTCGGCCGACCTGGTGCACTGGACGGCCGCCGGCGACGCCTTTAGCGCCCTGCCCGCCGTGGCCGCGCCCAAGGCCGGCCTGTGGGCGCCGGAACCGGTGTATCGCAATGGCCGCTACTACCTGTATTTCACCGTCACCGACGTCATCGACGCGCTCAGCCCGGAACCCGGCTGCGACAAGGACAGCGCCATCGCAGTGGCCACCTCCGCCTCCGCGCTCGGACCCTGGCAAGTGGCCGGCGCCCTGGTGGTGGCGCCGCGCCGCGCCACGGCCTCCGGCTGCGACTTTCACTGGACGTTCGATCCGGAAGTGGCGGTCGATGCCGACGGCGGCGCCTGGCTGTACTACGGCAGCTACGGCGGCGGCATGTTCGTGCAGCGCCTGGCCGACGATGGTCTGACGACCGTCGGCGGCCCCAAACGCATCGGCGCCTCCGGGCGCTATGAAGGCGCCGAGGTGGTGCGCCATGGCGGCCACTGGTACCTGTTCGCTTCGGCCACCGATTGCTGCAACGGCCCGCTGACCGGCTACGCCGTGTTCGTCGGCCGCGCGGCCACCCCCGACGGCCCCTTCCTCGACCGCCTCGGCAACGATATGGCCGCGGGCCGCGCGGGCGGCACGCCGTTCCTCACCCAAAACGGCAACCGCTGGATCGGCGCCGGCCACAATACGGTGTTTGCCGACCCGGCCGGCCAGTGGTGGACCATTTATCACGCGATCGACCGCCGCCAGCCGTGGTTCAGCGCCAAGGACCGCCTGACCCGGCGCCTGGCCCTGCTCGACCGCATCGACTGGGTCGACGGCTGGCCGGTCGCGGCCGGACCCTCGGACCGGCCGTTGCCCGCGCCGAGCACTACCACGGCAACGACCACGGCAATAAGCACGTCAACGAGGACGGCACCCAGCACGGCAGCATCCACGCCAGCAGCCAAGGCGGCCCTGCTGTGGCGCGATCGCTTCCGCGCACCGCGGCTGGCCCAGCGCTGGCACTGGATCCGCAAAGACGAAGGCTGGCGCAGCAGCGCTGCCGGCCTGGAGGCGCCCACCCGCAAGACCGACCTGCACCACGACAGCAACAACGCTGCCGTGCTGGCCGCCGCGCTGCCGGCAGCCGGCAACTACCGCATCGAAGCGCGCCTGCAACTGGACGCGCCGCACGACTGCTGCGCCGATCCGGTGCAGGCCGGTGTGGTGCTGTACGGCGACGACGACAATTACCTCAAGCTGGTGGAACTGGCCCATCGCGGCCTGCGCCAGGTGGAATTCGCCAAGGAGACGACGCCGCTGGCGCGCACCGACCCGCGCTACGGCAACACGGTAGTGGGCACGCCGGGCCGGCAGACCTGGCTGCGCCTCGATGTGGAGCGCGCGGGCCCGGGACAGGACGAGCGCTACACCGCCTATTCCAGCCAGGACGGCAAGACCTGGGTGCGCGGCGGCAGCTGGACCCACCGGCTCGGCGCGCGCGTGCGCCTTGGCCTGGTGGCCATGGGCGGCGCCGGCCACCAGGCCACCTTTGCGCAGGTGGCGGTGAGCCGCCTGCGCTAGATTTTTCCATCGACTCAAACAATCGACTCAAACAATCGACTCAAGCACTTCGACTCAATCAACGACTCAAGCACTTCTTCTGGAGGATTCAAACGTGGACTATCCCCGCCCGCAGCTGCGGCGCACCCAATGGCTCAATCTCGACGGCGCGTGGGACGCCATGCTGGACGATCAGGCCGAGTATGCCGATCCGGCCACGGTGCCGTTCGACCGCACCATCATGGTTCCCTTCCCGCCCGAAGCCAAAGCCAGCGGCGTGCACGATACGGGCTTTCGCCGGCGGGTCTGGTACCGCCGCGTGGTGGGCCTGGACGACAGCCTGGCGCCGCTGGGCGACGAACGCCTGATGCTGCATTTCGGCGCGGTCAACCATCGCGCCCGGGTCTGGGTCAACGGCCACTTCGCGATCCAGCACAAGGGCGGCCACAGCCCGTTCTCGATCGACGTCACGCGCTACATTACCAGCGGCGACGAGGGCGAGGCCAATGCGCTCGAAATCGTCGTCCAGGCCGAGGACGATCCGACCGACATGCACAAGGTACGCGGCAAGATGGACTGGGAACTCGATCCCCACTCGATCTGGTATCCGCGCACCACCGGTATCTGGCGCACCGTGTGGCTGGAAAAAGTGGCGCGCGCCCACGTCGAACAGCTGCGCTGGAACGCCGACGTGGCCTGCTGGCAGATCCACCTGAACGCGCTGATCTCGCACGCGCCCTCCGACAGCACCCTGAACGTGATCCTGCGCATCGGCGGCAAGACGCTGGTCAGCGACCGCTGCCTGATGACCGGACCGCGCCTGTCGCGCACCTTCCAGCTGCCCGATCCGGGCATCGACGACGCCCGCGCCGCATGGCTGTGGAGTCCGGAAAGCCCGCAGCTGATCGAGGCTGAAGTAAGCCTGCACGACGGCGGCATCGTGCTCGACACGGTGTTCAGCTACACCGCCCTGCGCACCGTGGGGGTCGACGGCGACCGCTTCGTGCTCAACAGCCGGGCCTACTACCTGCGCATGGTGCTCGACCAGGGCTACTGGCCGGACAGCCTGATGGTCGCGTCCAGCGACCAGCTCAGGGACGACGTCCTGCTGATCAAGCGGCTCGGCTTTAACGGCGTGCGCAAGCACCAGAAATCGGAAGACCCGCGCTGGCTGTACTGGTGCGACGTGCTGGGCCTGTGCGTGTGGGGCGAGATGCCGTCGGCCTACGGCTTTTCCAGCGAGACCGTGCACGGGGTGCTGGAGGAATGGAAGGAGCTCGTCGAGCGCGACATTTCCCATCCCTGCATCGTGGCCTGGGTGCCGACCAATGAATCCTGGGGCGTGCCGGAACTGATGTACGATCAGCGCCAGGTCGACTTCGTGCGCGCCATGTATCACCTGACGCGGGCGCTGGACGGTTCGCGCCCGGTGGTCGGCAACGACGGCTGGGAAATGCCGTGCGGGGACTTCGTCAACATCCACGACTACCATGCCGATCCGGAGGAACTGTTGCAACGCTACGGCACCCGCGAGCAAGTCGCCTACACCCTCGAGCATGTGCGTCCGGCGCGCCGGCGCCTGGTCATCGACGGCTTTTCGGGCGAAGGCAAGCCGCTGTTCCTGTCCGAGTTCGGCGGCATCGCCTGCCTCGGCTCGTCGAAGGAAAAGGGCTGGGGCTACTCGGTGGCCAAGGATGGGCCGGAACTGCTGGAACGCTACCGCACGCTGATGGCGGCCATCCACCGCTGCCGCCCGCTGTCGGGCTTTTGCTATACCCAGCTGACCGACACCTTCCTGGAAAAGAACGGCCTGCTGACCGAAGACCGGGTACCCAAGGCGCCGATCGAGGCGCTGGCCGAAGCCACCCGCGGGCCGGAAGCGAACCTGCATGACTGGTACGTCGACCCGCTCGGCCACAGCGAAAAGTGGCGCGACCGGCGCGGCGGCGACGGCGAACTGGCATGGATGCTGACCGGCGCGGCCATGCTGGCGCAAAAAGGCGGCGTGGGCGCCGACGATGCACCGGGTGGCGCCATGCGCCCGGTCGACGGCAGCGACCGCGACAGCAGCGGCGCCGACCAGAGCACCTTGAACCGGAAGGAGACCCCTTGGCCTACATGACGACATGGATCGCGGCGGCCCTTATGCTGACGCTATGGGGACCGGCGCAGGCGCAGCCGCAGGCGAACAATCGGGAGCAGAGGCCGGCGCAGGTCGAAGTCAGGCTGTGGACGCTGCTCAGCGGCGGCGACGGCGCGCGCATGGCTGCGCTAATTCAGCAATTCAACGCCAGCCAGCGCGAGGTGCGGGTGGTCAGCACCACGCTGAAATGGGGCGAGCCGTTCTACACCAAGCTAATCACCGCCTCGGTGGTGGGGGCCGGGCCGGACCTGGCCACGGTGCACCTGTCGCGCCTGCCCAACCTGGCCGGCGGCGGCGTGCTGCGCCCGATCGGCGCGCAGGAACTGGCCGCGACCGGGCTGCGCGGCGCCGATTTCTTCCCGCGCCAGTGGCACAAGGCGCAGCACGACGGCAAGCTGTACGCCGTGCCGCTCGACCTGCATCCGCTCGTCATGTACTACAACAAGACCCTGGTGGGCAAGGCCGGCCTGCTGGACGGCGCCGGCAGCCTGAAGCCGATCGAGGGGGTGGACGCCCTCTCCCGGGCCTTCGGCGCGGTCAGGGAGCGCACCGGCAAAGCCGGCATGACGATGGAAAGCAGCCAGAGCTCCTACGCCATCTGGCGCCTGTGGCTGTCCATGCTGGCCCAGCGCCAGGTGCCGCTGATCGCCGAGGGCCGCTTTGCCTACGGGCGCGCCGGCGAGGAGTGCCTGGCCCAGGTGGGCAGCTGGTTCGACCGCGGCTACGCCCTGCCGGGGCTGGACTACGCTGCCTCGACCGCCCAGTTCATGGGCGGCCAGGCCGGCTTCATGATCAACGGCGCGTGGGAGGTGCCGGAACTGGTGCGCTCCTCGGCCAAAGGCACGCTCGGCTTCGACTACGGCATCGTGCCGCTGCCGCGCATGTACGACAACGCCAGCGCCTGGGCCGACTCGCACGCCTTCGCCATTCCCGACAACCAGCGCACCCCGATGGCGCCGGCCAAGGCCCGGGCGGTGCTGAGCTTCGTGGCGTTTGTGAACCGCCATTCGATGGGCTGGGCCGAGGGCGGCCATATCCCCGCCTACCGCCCGGTGTCCGAATCGGCCGCGGCGCGCGCGCTGATGCCCAACGCGATGTACGCCGCGGCCGCACAGAACGTGGTGTACGACCCGGACGGCTGGTACATGGGCGCGGCCGGGCCGCTGCAGGCGATGGCCTCGAAATTCCTGCCGGCCGCGCTGTCGCGCCAGCTGACGGCGGCCGAAGCCCTGGCCATGTTCGAAAAAGAGGCGGCGCGCCTGATCAAGAAGCGCCCGCCTAAATACTAACCGGGGACATCGATGCAACCTCACACCACAGCACCGCGCAGCAGCCGTGCGCGGCGCGAAAACCTGCCGGCCGCCCTGCTGCTGGCGCCCTTCGTGATCGTATTTCTGCTGTTCTTCCTGATGCCGGCGCTGCAGACGCTGTACCTGAGCCTGACCGAGAGCAGCCTGACCCGCACCAGCGGCTTTGTCGGCCTGGCCAATTACGCCATGCTGGTGCAGGACCCCGCGTTCTGGGCCTCGCTCGGCAATACGTTTTACTTCGCCTTCCTGACGGTGATCCCACTCACCGCGCTGGGCCTGGCGATGGCGCTGCTGGTGGAGCACTTCACGCGCACCCGCGCCTGGCTGCAGGGCGCGTTCTTTTTGCCCTTCGTGCTGCCGATTTCGGTGATGACCCTGATCGCCGACTGGATGCTGCAGCCGGCGTCGGGCATCGTCAACCACCTGCTGGGCATGCAGCGCGCCTGGCTGGCCGACCTCAACTGGGCCATGCCGATGGTGGCCCTGGGTACCATCTGGTGGACGGTCGGCTTCAATATGCTGATGTTCGTGGCCGGCCTGCGCAACATCCCGGCCGACCTGTACGAGGCGGCGGCGCTGGATGGCGCGCGCGGCTTCACCTTGTTTCGCCACATCACCTGGCCGGCGCTGCGGCCGGTGGCCTCCACCGTGGTGCTGCTGTCGCTGATCGCCTCGCTCAAGATCTTCGGCCAGACCTACATCATGACCACCGGCGGGCCGTTCAACACCACCCGGGTCACCCTGCACTACATGTACGAAACCGCGTTCACCCAGAGCGATGCCGGCTATGCCGCGGCGATCGCCATGGCGTTCGTATTTATCGTGATCGCCTTGTCGCTGCTGCAAGGCGTCATCAGCAAATGGCTGGCCCGGAGGTCGGCATGAGGAGTGTGTCATGAAGCGCCAAAGTTCGATCGGCTGGTCGGCCGTGGCCCTGGTATCGGCCGTCACGCTGGCCGCCCTGTGGGTCTTCCCGTTGCTGTGGGCGCTCAACACGGCGCTGCGTCCGGAGCACGAGACCGTGTCCAGCGTCTTTCATTTTTTTCCACGAACCTGGACGCTGGACGCCTTTGCCAAGGTGCTCGGGGCCGGCAATGTCACGCGCTGGCTGTTCAACAGCGCCGTGGTGGCGCTGCTGGTGACGGCGCTGACCGTGGCACTGAGCCTGATGGCCGCGTATGCCTTTTCGCAGATGCGCTTCCGCGGCCGCAACCTGCTGTTCGGCCTGACCATGGTGGCTTTTCTGCTGCCCTTCGAAGCGCTGCTGGTGCCGCTGTTTCGCACCATGAACCAGCTCGGCCTGATCAACAGCTATGCCGGCATCGTCCTGCCGCAGGTGGTTTCGCCCATGGTGATCTACGTGTTCAAGCAGTTTTTCGACGCCATCCCGGCCGACTTCCGGGAGGCCGCCATCATCGATGGCGCCTCGCCGGCCCGGGTGATGTGGAGCGTGTACCTGCCGCTGTCGGGCAACATCATGTGGGCCATGGCGATCGTGACCTTTATCGGCGCCTGGAACAACTTTTTGTGGCCGTTCATCATCGTCACGTCGTCCGACATGATGACCGTTCCGCTGGGGCTGACCCAGACGTACGACGCCTACGGGGTGCGCTATGCCCAGCTGATGGCGGCCGCGCTGCTGGGCGCCCTCCCGGTGGGGCTGGCCTATGTGCTGTTCCAGCGCCGGGTGACGACGGGTTTTCTGGCCGCAAGCGGGCTCAAGGGATAAGCCGAAGGCCGGATCCTGCAACAATCAATCTTTGGAGTCTAAATGGCATCAGTCAGCCTGCGTGGCATTAAAAAGCAATACGAGAACAACCCGGTGATCAAGGGCATCGACCTGGACATCGCCGACCAGCAGTTCGTCGTCTTCGTCGGCCCGTCCGGCTGCGGCAAGTCGACCCTGCTGCGCATCATCGCCGGGCTGGAAGACATCACCGAGGGCACGCTGGAGATCGGCGGCAAGGTCTGCAACGAGGTGGCGCCATCGCGCCGCGGCATCGCCATGGTGTTTCAGAGTTATGCGCTGTATCCGCACATGACGGTGGCCGAAAATATGGGCTTCGCGCTCAAGCTGGCCAAGGTGCCCAAGACCGAGATCGGCGAGCGGGTGGCGCGCGCCGCAGCCATCCTGCAGATCGGCCATTTGCTCGACCGCACGCCCAAGGCGCTGTCGGGCGGCCAGCGCCAGCGCGTGGCGATCGGCCGCGCCATCGTCAGAAAGCCCGATGTGTTCCTGTTCGACGAGCCGCTGTCGAATCTGGATGCGGCCTTGCGCGGGCAGACCCGGATCGAACTGGCGCGGCTGCACAAGGAGCTCAAGACCACCATGATCTACGTGACCCACGACCAGGTCGAAGCGATGACCCTGGGCGAGCGCATCGTGGTGTTCAATGGCGGCCATATCGAGCAGCAAGGCACGCCGCGCGACCTGTATGAACGTCCGGCCAACCGGTTTGTGGCCGGTTTTCTCGGTTCGCCGCACATGAATTTTCTCGATGGCGAACTGGCCGGGCATGACAAGGGCCTGGCCGGCGTGCGCCTGGCGGGCGGCGCGCTGGTGCAGGTCGCGGCCGGCGGCCAGACCGCGCCGGGCAGCAAGGTCACCCTTGGCGTTCGGCCCGAACACCTGACCATTGCCGCGCCTGGCAGCGGCGGCATCCCGGCCCTGGTGGCGATGGTGGAATATCTGGGCGACATCACCCTGGTGCACGTGCAGGTGCATGGCAACAGCGAGACGCTGGCGCTCAAATGCGAGCACGGGGTGACGGCGCCGCAGCCCGGCGCCGGCATTACGCTGGCGGTGGACCCGCACCGGGCCCACTTGTTTGGCGAAGACGGGATCGCGCTGGCGCCGCCGCGCGCGCAAGGCCACTGACAGCCATTGTAGATCCCCGGATGCTTGACCATGATGGCGGTCCGGCCGCCACAAAATGCCATTTGAAAGGCTATGTCACCGTAAAGTACGGGGTGGTGCTGCCAATGCGGCCCTGAGCAACGCCTCGGCCGTGGCGATGCGCGCGCCATCGACGGCCCAGCGCCAGCCCAAGTAATTGGGCAGATAGCGCGAGGCCACCCCATGAAAATGCCGCAGCCACTGCTTGAGCCGGCTGTGATACGCGTTCACGTTCCGCGCGTGCCACTGTCCCTGCACGCGCGCGCCGGCCGATTGATTGACGGCGCGGTGCGCCACCCCGTGCTCGCGGGCAAAGCCCGGATAGGCCGGGTGGCCGTCGGTGACCAGCACGCAGCCGGGCGCCAGGATTGTCTTCAGATGGGTGGTCAGCTGGGCGCGGCGCAGCGGCGCCCGCCCCGTGACGGCGTCGTGGGTGCGCCCGGCGCGGTCGCGCGCCACCAGAATGCACACATGGTCGCTGGAGATGCCGCGCCGGGACGCCACTCC
>CALRYE020000099.1:0-23299 GCA_943372275.1 Janthinobacterium lividum | reverse complement strand
GCACGCGCCCGCCGCCGGGCGCCATGGCGGTACTGTACGGCGTGCTGGCGTTCGCGCTGGGCTGTTGCTGCGGCGCGCTGGCATGGCACTGGGGTCTGGCGCTTGGCCTGCTGCCGCCGTGCGTGGTGCTGGCCGTGCTGGCGTGGCGCGGCTGATGCGGCCGCGCTGCACGGTCGGGGCGTCGGAGCCTCGGAGTGTCAGCGTCAGCGGCAGCGTCAGCGTCAGCGTCAGAGCGTGATGATGGCGCGCTGCACGGCGATAGTGACAGCGTGGGTGCGGTCGTTGGCACCCAGCTTGGAAAGAATGCTGCGCATATGGGTCTTGACGGTTTCTTCGGAGATGCCGAGCAGCGTGGCGATGCGCTTGTTGCTGTTGCCGCAGGCGGCAAGGCGCAGCACGTCGATCTCGCGTTCGCTCAGCGTGACCTGGCCGATGTGGCGCGCCAGGTCCTGGGCCACCTCGGGCGCGATGTGGCGACGGCCGTCGTGCACGGCGCGGATGGTCGCGACCAGCTCGTGGCGCAGGCTGCTCTTGAGCAGGAACCCGGCCGCTCCCGCCTCCAGCGCGCGCCGCACCAGCACATCGCCGTTGAAGGTGGTGAGCATGACGACGCGTGCCTGCGGATCCTCGGCGCGGATGGCGAGCAAGGCTTGGACCCCATCCATGCCGGGCATGGTCACGTCCATGACGGTGACGTCCGGGCGCAGCCGCACGTAGGCCGCCAGCGCCTGCGCGCCATCGGCCGCTTCGCCGGCGACAGCCATGTCCAGTTCGCTGGTGATGGTGTCGGCCAGGCCGGAGCGCATGATGGGATGGTCGTCCACCACCAGCACGCGGATCGGTGTGGTGGTGGTCGGAAGGTCGATGTGCCGCAAACGTTCCTCCCCAGGTTAATGCTGACAACAATAGAATCAGTGTCAGATTATAACTAGTCGCAGAAACGCCCGCAAACCGCCCCGGGGCCGAGCCCGGGCGCCATGGCGGGCGGGATGGCGGGTGGCGCCCCGGGCCGCCCGATCACGCCAGCCCGGTGCAGCCCCCAGTCAGGCCTTGGGCGGGGCTTGCGCCAGCACCACCTTGTGCACGAACTCCAGCTTTTCCAGCACGGGCGTGCTGAGCTTGAACGGATACGAGTCGGGCATGCCGATGCTGCGGTTCAGGCTGTTGAGCACGTAGGTCAGGGCGAACCACGCCTTCAGGGTGTCTTCAAACGAGGCGATCTTCATGGGCGGCGCGGCAATTTTTAGCGACGGTTCGTCAGCCTGCTTGGGCGTGAGCGACAGGCCGCAGGCATGCGCCGTTTCCAGCGTGTCGATCATGTGCAGGTAGTGGGCCCAGGTCTCGGCCCAGTCTTCCCACGGGTGCGAACTGGCATAGCTGCTCACGAAGCGCTGCTCCCAGTCGGCCACCGGGCCCTGGCTGTAATGGCGCTGCAGGCACTCGCCGTAATCCTGGCGCTCGTCGCCGAACAGCTCGCGGTAGCTGTCGATCCAGTCGGTGCCGGCCACCAGCCGGTCGAAATAATAGTGGCCGCTTTCGTGACGGAAGTGCCCCAGCAAGGTGCGGTAACGCTCGTGCATCTGCTCGCGCGTGCGCTCGCGCTCGGCCGGATCGGCTTCGGCGATGTTCAGGGTGATCAGGCCGTTGTCGTGCCCCGTCATCACGCACTCGTCGGTCACGCCGTCCTCCAGGAACTGGAACGCCAGTCCGGTCTCGGGCTCGTCTTCCTTGGACGCCGGCGTCAGGTGCAGCGACGCCAGGGAAAACAGCAGGCGGCGCTTGGCCGTTTCCAGGCGCGACCACAGCATGTGGTTTTTCTCGGTCGACAGCGCCGGGATGATGATGGTCAGCTGGCACGAGGCGCACAGCTCATGCGGATCGTCCGCCGGCAGCATCCAGTTGCAGACGTTTTGCTGGACATAGTTGCTGCACTGCTTGTACAGCTTGCCCTCGTCGTGACGGTTCAGGCTGCGCCATTGGCCGGTCTCGGTCTGCTCGAAGCTGTTGACGCTGCGCTGGGCCGGCTGATACCCCAGCATGCTGTCGCAGTTGGAGCAGAACGTGTTTTCAAAGAAGACTTGTTGCGAACATTTGTCGCAATGAAACGTTTTCATGGTCGATACCAGTGGAAAGAGGTAGGTCGGAGGTGGGGTGCTAAAACATTCTTGCCAATCTAACAGCAATTGCCGAGCATATGTTGTCGTGTCGGACAACACGCCGTGTAGCGTGCGGACGTGTCGCCGACCTGCCCGGGGGGCCGGACGCACGGGAGCGCCGGCCGCCTGGGCGCCGGAAACCGGAACGCTGGGCCGCCGGAGCGCCGGCCGCCGGAACGCCGGCCGCCGGAACGCCGGCCGCCGGAACTCCTGCGGCGCGAACGGGTCTCACACCCCGTAATACGTGCCCGCTGCCTTGCAGATGAAGCTTGCAAATGAACGAACACGACGGATACATCTCTACCGAACTGGAGCGCACCTGCGCTTACGAGCCGATCCATCTGCTGGGCACGGTGCAGGCTTATGGGTTCCTTATCGTGGTCGAGCGCGCCAGCGCGCGCATCGTCCAGGTATCCACCGGCATTACCCGCCACTGGCCGGGCCTGAGCGACGCCGCTGCCCTGCTGGGCGCCCCGCTGGCCGACTGGGTCGATTGCGCCAGCGCCATCGACGGCCTGGGCGAGCCCGCCCCGGCCAGGCTGCCCTGCCAGCTGCGCCTTGAGCGGACCATGGCCGGCGCCGACGCGTCGGGCTGGGAATGCTTCGGCCACCGCAGCGGCCCGTTCGTGCTGCTCGAATGGCTGCCGCGCACCGCGCCGGACGACCAGGAAACGCTGCGCCAGAGCCGCCTGCTGGGCAGCCTGGCCGGCGTGATCGCGCGCCTGCGCCACGCCGAGCGGCTCGAACCCTTTGTTGCCGACTGCGTGCAGGTGATGCAGGAACTGAGCGGCTACGACCGGGTCATGATCTACCGCTTCATGCCCGAGGGCGACGGCGAAGTGGTGGCCGAGCACACCGGCAACGGCGTCGACGCCAAGTTCATCGGCCTGCGCTTTCCCTCCACCGACATTCCGTCCCAGGCGCGCACGCTGTATCTGTCGAACCGCCTGCGCGTGCTGGCCGACGTCGACGCCGCCATGGACACGCTGCTGCCACCCACGCTGCCGGGCGGCGCGCTGCTCGACCAGAGCCACGCCATTCTGCGCGGTCTGTCGTCGGTGCACCTGGCGTACCTGCGCAACATGGGCGTGAAGGCCACCTTGACGCTGTCGATCGTCATCGACAACCGGCTGTGGGGCCTGATCGCCTGCCACCACCACCAGCCGCGCTTGCCGCCCGACCATGTTAGCGAAGGCTTGCGCCAGATGTACGAACTGGTCGCGGAAATCGCCAACATGCGCATCCAGGCCCTGTCGCAGCTGGAGGAAGTGCGCCAGCGCCTGTCGATGGACCACCTGCTCAACCAGTTCCGCCAGGCCGTGGTGGAGGACGCCCCCATCACCGCCGTGCTCGACGCGCGCCTGCCCGAGCTGCTGGCGTCGTTCCATGCCCACACGCTGGGGCTGCACATCGGCAACCTGCACTATGTGGGCGGCAGCGGGCGGCGCTGCGGCACCGACGAGCAGGTGCTCGACGAGGTGCGCGGCCGCGTCGATCCGCACAACCGTACCCAGATGGCGCACGCCTGGAGCGACCTGCTCACGGCTGACAACCGGCGCCTGCACTATTTGCCCGAGGCGGCCGGGCTGCTGCTGGCCCAGCGCTACGAGGGCGAAATGAATTTTTGCTTCGTGGCCCGGCCGGAAGTGGTGCAGCAGGTGCGCTGGGGCGGCGAGCCGGCGCGCGACCTGGTCACCCTGCCCGACGGGCTGGTGCGGCTGGAACCGCGCCGCTCGTTTTCGGAATGGAAGCAATCGGTGGCGGGCAAGTCGCAGGCGTGGGAACGCGCCTGCGCCGATGCGCTGGAAAACCTGCTGCAGCGGCTGAGCGAACTGAACAAGCTGCAAGTGAACCGCTCGCTGCAGGAAAAACTGCGCTGGCGCGCCCATCACGACCAGCTCACGGGATTGTACAACCGGCGCGCCATGGAAGACGAAATCGCGCACCGGCTCGAGCACGGTCAGTTCGATGCCGCCCTGATGCTGCTGGACATGGACCACTTCAAGAAGATCAACGACACCTACGGCCACGAGGTGGGTGACCGGGTGCTGCAGCAGTTCAGCGTGCGGCTCAAGGCGGTGGTGCGCAATTTCGACCTGCTGGGCCGGCTGGGCGGCGACGAATTTTTGCTGCTGCTGCGCCTGCCCCAGCCGGACGCGCCGACCGCCCTGCAATTCGCCTTGCGCCTGCACGAGGCCGTGGCGGCGCCGTTCGAGATCAACGGCCAGCAGCTGCGGCTGGGCATTTCGGTGGGCATCGCCATCCCGCCCTACCATGGCGACAGCGTGTCCGAACTGCTGCGCCATGCCGACCTGGCCATGTACGAAGCCAAGTCGCTGGGCCGCTCGCGCAGCGTGGTGTTCGAGGCGGCCATGGCCAGCGACCAGCTCGATACCTATCTGCTGGAACGCGACCTGAACGAGGCCGTGGAGAACAACGAACTGTCGCTGGTGTTCCAGCCCAAGGTCGATCTGGTCAGCCGCCGCGTGGTGGGGCTTGAAGCGCTGGTGCGCTGGACCCATCCGAGCCGGGGGCAGAGCATGCCCGACGCGTTCATTCCCATCGCCGAGCGCAGCGACCAGATCGTGCGCATCGACCGCTGGGTGATGCGCGCCGTGGTGGTGGCGCAGGCGCACTGGCGCGCCCAGGGCGAGGCGCCGCTGCCGGTGGCAATCAACCTGTCGATGGCCGACCTGCTCTCGACCAACCTGATCGGCTACCTGAACGACCTGCTGACCGAACACCATCTGCCTCCTGCGGCGCTGGAAATCGAAGTGACCGAATCGTGCGTGATGCGCGAGCTGGAGCAGACCAAGAGCGGGCTGCAGGCGCTCAACAGCCTGGGCATTTCCACCACCCTGGACGACTTCGGCACGGGCTTCTCGTCGCTGAGCTACCTGCGCCAGCTGCCCTTGCAATGCCTGAAGATCGACCAGTCGTTCACCAAGACCATGCTGCTCGACGCCAATTCGGAAAAGCTGACGCAGGCCATACTGGCGATGGGCAACGCGCTCAAGATGTCCATCGTGGCCGAGGGGGTGGAAACCGAAGAGCAAATGCGCTGGCTGCTGGCGCACGGCTGCCACATCGGACAGGGCTATTTTTTCAGCCGCCCGGTGGTGGCCACGGATGTGATGCCGATGATCGGCGCGATCGAAGCACGCCTGGCCGCGCAGGCCGGGGCACTGTTCTCACATTGACCGCCGCATTGACCGGGCTACTCGGGGCATCTGTGTTGGCATCCGTGCCGGCATCTGTGTTCGCGTCCGTCGTGTGCATCCGTCGTGCGGCATTCTGCGTTCAGATGTCAATCATGGTCTCGAAACCGCCGTAAATCAGGCGCTTGCCGTCGAACGGCATGCCCTCGGGCTTCATGAAGTCGGCCATGCGGGGGTCGTTCATGACCTTGTCGTTGATGGCGTTGCGCGCTTCGCGCGAGGAGTATTCGATCCACGAGAACACCACCACCTCGTCGTCGCCCAGCTGCACGCTCTGGGGAAACGAGGTCAGCTTGCCCGGCTTGACGTCGTCCGCCACGCACTCGGTATAGCGCAGCGCGCCATGCTCGCGCCAGATCTCGCCGCAGCGCATCGACATGTCTTTATAAGCGTCCAGCTTGTCCCGGGGGACAGGCACCACAAATCCGTCTACGTAAGCCATGCTGCATACCTCCTGTGCGTAAATGTTGGGGGAGCATCGGGTCGTCGCGCAACCGTCCGGGCGCCGGCCTTCGGCGTCAATTGAAAACGGGAAAACGGCGGCATTGCGGAAGCGACATCACCAGAGTAAACGGTGCAGTGTGAAACGCAAGCGTATTCGATCAAGCGTCCGCGCCGAACTCTTTGCACGCCACGCACTCTGACGGTGGATAGCCCGTTAGCTATCCTTTGCGCGAAAGGGGTAACCATGAGACCGCAACCCGTCGTCCGCACGCTCGCCGCCGCACTGGCCGGCGCGTGCGCCATCTTCTCGGGCGCACTGTCGCCCACGCTGGCCCAGCGCCAGCCGGCCACGCCCGCCTTCGATCCGCTGTTCGCCGACAACGCCACCTGCGCCGGCCGTCTGCCCGGCGCCCCGCGCCTGCTAACCCAGCTGGTGCAGGCGCAGACCGAAACCGCGCCCTTCCTGCCCGGCCGCCAGCCGGCCGACCGGTCGGCCGGCGCCAGCCCGCCCCTGTATGCCGACCTGGGCAGCCTGCACGTGCCGGTCACCACGTCCAGCCGGCAAGCCCAGGCCTACTTCGACCAGGGCATGCGCCTGACCTTCGCCTTCAACCATGCCGAGGCGGCGCGCGCCTTCCGCGCCGCCCAGCGGCTGGACCCGCGATGCGCCATGTGCCACTGGGGGGAAGCGCTGGTGCTGGGCCCCAACATCAACGCGCCCATGCTGCCGGCCGCCCAGGCGCCGGCCCTGGCCGCGGTACGCCGGGCCCAGCTGAACGCGCGCCGCGCCCGCGCCGAGGAGCGCGCCCTGATCGCCGCCGTGGCCAAGCGCTACAGCGCCAGCGCCGATGCACCGCGCGCCGCGCTGGACCAGGCCTATGCCGACGCCATGACGGCCGCCGCGCGCGCCTTTCCCGCCAACGACACCATCCAGGTGCTGCATGCCGAAGCGCTGATGGACCTGTCGCCCTGGAACTACTGGGAAGCGGGCGGCATGCGCGCGCGCGGGCGCACCACCGAGCTGGTGGGGGCGCTGGAACGGGTGTTGGCGCGCACTCCCACCCATCCGGGCGCGGCCCACTATTACATCCACGCCATGGAAGCGTCGGCTGCGCCCCACAAGGCGCTGCCCGCCTCGCGCGTGCTGGCCGCCCAGATGCCGGGCGCCGGCCATCTGGTGCACATGCCGTCGCATATCTATTACCGGGTCGGGCTGTATAAAGAGGCGCTGCAGTCCAACCTCGACGCCATCGCCGCCGACGAGCGCTATTTCGCCCGCGCCGATAGCGACCCCGTGTACAAGGGCGCCTATTATCCGCACAACATCCATTTCGTCATGGTCTCGGCCCTGATGGGCGGCGACGGCAACACGGCGCTGGAGGCGGCCGCCAAGCTCGATCGCGCGATCAGCCCGGAACTGCTGCGGCAGCTGGCGGTCATGCAGCCCGTCAAGGCGGCGCCGTACTTTTCGCATGTGCAGTTCAGCAGCGCCGACGTGCTGGTGGCGCTGCCCGATCCGGGGCCGGAGTTCGCCCTCGTCAAGGCCATGTGGCACTACGCGCGCGCCGTCGGCTTTGCCCGCAAGGGCGACTCCGCCGCGAGCCGGGGCGAGATTACCGCCCTGTCGGCACTGGAGCGGCAGGGCGACTTCAAGAGCATCGCCGACTGGGGCGTGCCGGCGCGCGACATCGTGCGCACGGCGCTGGCGGTAGCCAGCGGGCGGCTGGCCGATGCCCAGGGCAACACGGCCGGCGCCATCGCCGCCTACCAGCAGGCGGTGGCGCTGCAGGATGCGCTGCCCTACACCGAGCCGCCTTACTGGTACTACCCGGTGCGTCAGTCGCTCGGCGCGGCCCAGCTGCGCGCCAACCAGCTCGATGCGGCCGAACAGACTTTCCGCGCCTCGCTCAGCCGCACGCCCAGCAACGGCTGGGCCTTGCGCGGGCTGATGGAGGTGTACCGCCAGCGCGGCGATGGCACGGCGCTGGCGGCGGCCCAGCAGCGCTTCGCCACCACCTGGCTGGGCCGGGCCGGCGGCCCGCCGCTGTCGCTGCTGTAGGCGGCTGGCGGCTGGCGGCTGGCGGCAGGAGACAGGCAGTGCGCGCCGCACGCACGGTGGCAACCGGCGCGGCGCGGTCGACGCCGTGCTGTAGCAGTCCGGCGACTGATACAGCATGTGCCCGGCCGCGCTCGCTTGTGCCTTGTCGTCCCCGCAGCCCGGCCATAGACTGGCCATCCCGACGCTGCGAAAGCCCCGCAATGACTGCGCACAATGACTGCCCCGATGACTGCCCACGATGACTGAATACCTGCCTCTGATGAGCTACTGTTTCGTCATGTCGGTCACGCCCGGTCCCAACAATGTGATGCTCGCCACCACCGGCGCCAACTTCGGCGGACGCGGCGCCTGGCCCGTGATCGTGGGTATTCAGGCCGGCCTGTTCCTGCAAACACTGCTCATGTGCGCCGGGCTGGGCCAGCTCTTCACGGCCTACCCCATGGCGCAGCAAGCGTTGCGCGTCGGCGGCGCGCTGTACCTGATCTACCTGGCGTGGAAGCTCAGCGGCGCGGCGGGCGCGGCGGGCCAACCCACGCAGGCCCCCAAGCCCCTGTCGTTGGCCCAGGCTGCGCTATTCCAGGCACTGAATCCGAAGAGCTGGATCAAGGCCATCACCATGGCGTCGGTGTTTTTGCCGGCGGGACCGAATGCCGTGGCCAATGCCTTGCTGGTGGCCGTAATCGGCGCCATGGTGGGAACCCCGTGCAACCTGATGTGGGCACTGTTCGGTGTCGCAATCCGCCACCTGTTGCACGATCCCGCCAGGCGGCGCGTCTTCAACCTGACGATGGGCGCCACCCTGGTCATCCTGGCCCTGATGTTTTTACGCTAGACTTGCGCCATGTTCACCATCGATCGTACCTCGCCCATTCCGCTATCGAGCCAGATCGAAAGCAATGTGCGGCAGATGGTCGATAACGGGATGCTGCCGGGCGGCGCCCGGCTGCCGTCGATCCGCCAGCTTGCCGCCCAGCTGGCCGTGAGCACCAACACCGTCGTGGTGGCTTACGACCGGTTGGTCGCGGCGGGAACCATCGATTCGCATGGCACCGGCGGTTTTTTTGTCGGCGCCCGCAAGGATGCCGGCCGCGCCATTCCCGACGACGTGGCGCTGGAGGCGGGCGACGAGCAGGAGCCGGTGTGGCTGGCGCAGCAAAGCAATGACCAGCGCGCCGGCATCCTGCTGGCAAGTTCCGGGGCACTGCCGCCCGCCTGGCTGCAGGACGCGGTGCCCGCCGCCGCGGTGCAACGGGCGCTGGCGGGCAGCGCGGCCGGGATGGCGTCGCGCTGCCCGCCCCAGGGACTGCCCGAGCTGCGCGAGCAGATCGCGCTGATGCTGCGCAATATCGGACCGGCCTTCGAAGCCCGCCACATCCTGACCACCTTCGGCGGCACCCATGCGATCGATCTGATCTGCCGTAGTTTTCTGCAGGCGGGCGACACGGTGCTGGTGGAAGACCCCGGCTATTTCCTGATGTTCGGGCGGCTGCGCCAGGACGGCATCAAGCTGGTGCCGGTCCGGCGCGGCCCGGACGGCCTGGACCTCGACGCGCTGGAAGCGGCCTGCCACACCCATCGTCCCCGTTTGCTGTTCGTGCAGACGGCCTTGCACAACCCTACCGGCTGGAGCAGCAGCGCCGCCAATCTGCACAAGGTCCTGATCCTGGCGCACAAATACGGGGTGCTGATCGCCGAAGACGATGTGCACGGCCATTTCCAGCACGCCCATTGCACCCGGCTGGCGGCGCTGTCGGGCCTGGATAACGTCATTTATTATTCGAGCTTTTGCAAGGCCCTGAGCCCGGCGCTGCGCATGGGCTATCTGGCTGCGGCCCCCGCCTTGCTCAAGGTGCTGATGCGGGCCAAGATACATTCCATCATGACGACGCCGGCACTGAATGAATACGTGCTGCTGGAAGTGCTACGGGCGGGCAATCTGCGCAAGCATCTGGACCGCCTGCAACGCAGAATCGCCATCGCGCGCAACGAGAGCACGCGGCAACTGAGCGCGGCCGGCATCGTGTTCGAGCAACCTGGGGACGCCGGCATCTTTTTGTGGGGCACCATACCGGATGGACTGGACGTCGATCTGCTGGTGCAGGATGCTTACCGTAACAAGATCCTGCTGATGCGCGGCGCGGCCTTCAGCGCCCATGCCACGCCTGACCAGCACATTCGGTTCAACGTCGCCTTCAGCCAGCATCCCCGCTTGAGCACCTATTTGCAGGAACGTGTGCAGGCGGTGGCGTCCGCCCTGCAAGGCGTTCGCACAGAGAGAAGCGCTCGCAACGAGCGCGCAACCTAAGGCGCATCAGGGCCGGCGCGATGCCTGGCGGGGCGTGGCCCGCGCGCGCACAGGGCCGAAAAAAAAGCAGGGTTCCATTACTGCAACCCTGCCTCGACTCGTCACTAACGCCTCAGGACACTAGCCGCGCGGCGCCATCGCCGCCTTGTGCTCGCCCGGATGCTTGCGCAGGGCGGCCAGGGCGCGGTCGAAACCGTTCAGCGACAAGGGCAGCACCACTTGCTTGCCCCCCTTGAGCAGGTAGGCGAACTGTGCCTGCTTGCCGCTGCTCCACAGCGACAGCACCTGTTGCGTCAGGCGGCCGGTCGCTTCGCAGCGGGCCTTGTTGCAGTCGCTGATCGACAGACGCAGGTCGGGCTTGTCGTCGATTTTCATGCCGATGCCCACTTTGCGCTCGGCCGCCGGCGAAAAGCGCGCCCGCAAGGTCGGGATCGTGGGCGAGTCGTACAGATCGACCACCAGCCCCAGCGCCACGCGGTGCTCGCGTGGGTTGCTCGACACCAGCTGCGAAATCATGCAGCGTTCGCGCGGCGCGCCCATCTTGTCCTCCGCCACGGCGCACGAGTAGCCCCAGTTTCCATAGCGCTCCTCGCGCGTGGTGCGCGGCGCCTCGTCGGCCAGGGCCGGCAACGCCAGCATGGCAGCCAGCGCCGCCGCCATCAGCCGGCGCGGCTTGGCCAAAATGAAACACGCCGTCATGATCACGCCCGTGCTGCGTTGCGGCGGCGCGTGCGGGCCGCAGCCAGCGCGGCCACGCCCAGTCCCATCAGCATGAAGCTGCCGGGTTCCGGCACTTCGCTCGTGTCGGTGTTGGTGGTGATCGGCTTCTGGGTCATCTGCACGCGCCCTTGGCCGCCGAAGGTCAGGCCGGTCACGAAGGCTTGCGGATCGTTCGGATCGAGCGCGGCGCCGATGTCGATGTCGAGCACGCGGAAGCCCGGCACGCCGCCGGCGACGAAGCGGAACACCTCGCCCGGATTGACGTGGCCGAGCAGCTCGTCGGCCAGCGAGAAGATGTCGTAGCCATCGGTGTCGCCCGCCACGCTCGGCAGCACCACGCTGGTGATGTTCGGGCCGGACTGCACTTCATACTCGTAGCCGGTGGCCACTTCCGGGTCGATGAACACGGTCTCCTCGATCTCGACGTTGAAGTCGAAATTGAAGCCCTCGTCGTTGACGATCACCGGCAGGATCGGCGCGTCCGGCGAGGAGCCGTCGGAAGTGCCGCCGTTACGGATGGCCATGGTCCACAGGCCAGGGGTTTCCTGGCTGACGTTGGAGGTATTGACCAGATTGAGCACGTCGTTGCTGAACGAACCGGGCAGCACGAAGAAGTTGCTGCCGTTGCCCGCATCGTAGCCGGCCTGTGCGGGCCGACCGCCCAAGCCGTTGCTGCCGCCGCTGGTCGGATGGCTGCCGGTGGTCCACTCCAGGCGGTTGTAGCGGAATTCGATGTCGAAGTTGCCGGCGCCCGTGTCGGCACGGTTAACCAGCGTCATCTGGAAGTCGTTGAGCTTGTTGGTTTGCTGATTGTAATAGCCGACGTTGTTCCAGGTCACCGTCACAGCATTGGCGTTGGCTGCGCCGACATACACCGCGCCGTTAGTCGCACCGCGGGTATCGACATCGGCCCAGTAGGGAGCGATGACGGGCAGCGTGGATGCCGGGAACTTGATGGGCGTATAGGCCGACAGCGGGCTGCCGAAGGAAATGTTGCCATTATTGTTAACGTAGAACTTGTCGAACGTCTTGCCAAAGAAATTGACGGCGAACGGCAGATTCAGTTGATTGGACGAGCTGTCGTCGTTGCGACCCTGGCTCAGTTCGCCGTAGCCGGCGACGCCGCCCAAGCCATCGCGCAACGGCACGGCGGCGGCGGGATTAATCAAGGTCGCGCCCAGCAACAGGGCGACAGCAGCTTGAATTGGACGTTGCATTGTTATAGTTTCCTTTAAGAACATAGTTTGTCGGGCTTAACGTTGCGATAAATTAAACTTTATCGTCGCGATTGCCATAGCAATAATTATGCCAAAAAGAAAAGCTTTTCGATATCAATACTTTACAATTTCTACAACTTTCTACTGTAAAGTTTTTCGACAAAGATGGCAGCGACAATGCCACGGACGCGCCGATCGTCGATCCGGCCTGTTCCGCGTAGAACGCCCCGCCGGCCCACGTTCAGGCCGCCCCCAGCGCAACCGGCTCGCCGACCATCGCCCGGCGGGCATCGGCGCGGTCCAGCCGACCTGCCAGCGTGGTCAGCGCCAGTGCGCCCAGCACCACCACGCCGCCGATCCACGGCGTGGCCGCCAGGCCGATGTGGGTGACGATCAGCCCGCCGGCCCAGGCGCCCCCGGCGATGCCGACGTTGAACGCGGCAATGTTCAGGCCGGACGCCACATCGACCGCGTTCGGCGCGCTGCGCTGGGCTTGCTGCACCACGTACACTTGCAGTCCCGGCACATTGCCGAACGCCACCGCGCCCCAGGCGAACACCGTGGCCAGCGCCAGCCAGGCATACGGGGCGGTCACGGCCAGCACGAACAACACCAGCGCCAGCAGGGCGAACACGATCTGCAGGGCGCGCACCGGCCCCTGGCGGTCGGCCAGCTTGCCGCCCCAGATATTACCGAACGCGACCGACACGCCGTACACCAGCAGGATGGCGCTGACGCTGGCGGCGGAAAAGCCGGCCACTTCCTGCAGCAGCGGCGCCAGGTAGGTGAAGGCGACAAAACTGCCGCCGTAGCCCAGCGTGGTGATGGCATACACCAGCAGCAGGCGCGGCTTTTTCAGCACCGCCAGCTGGGTCGGCAGCGAGGCCGGCGCGGCGCGCGCAATATTGTTCGGCACCAGCAACAAGGTGCCCACCAGCGCCACCAGTCCCAGCAGCGACACGGCCAGGAAGGTCGCCTGCCAGCCATAATGCTGGCCGATCACCGTGCCCAGCGGCACGCCGGTCACCAGCGCCACCGTCAGGCCGGAAAACATCAGCGCAATCGCACTGGCGGCCTTGTCCTTGGTCACCAGGCCGGTGGCGATGGTCGAGCCGATCGAAAAAAACACGCCGTGGGCCAGACCGGTGAGCACGCGCGCGGCCAGCAGGGCGTTGTAGCCGGGCGCCATCCAGGCCAGCAGATTGCCCACCGTGAACAGCAGCATCAGGCCGACCATCAGGTGCTTGCGCGGCAGGCGCCCGGTCAGCGCGGTCAGCACCGGGGCGCCCACCGCCACGCCCAGCGCGTACATGCTCACCAGCATGCCGGCTGACGGCACGCTCACGTGCAGGCTGGCGGCAATGACGGGAATCAGCCCCACAATCACAAATTCGGTCGTGCCGATGGCGAAGGCGCAGAGCGCCAGGGCCCATAATGCGAGGGGCATGCGTGCCATAGTAAGCAACTCCAGAGAATGAACGATGGCTGGAGTCTACGCAGCAAGCCGTCCCCCGCACATGGGGCCGGACGCACTTCAATTGTGACTGGAAATCATTAATGCTCAGTATCGATGCTTTGAATACCTTTGTCGTCGTCATCGACGCCGGCTCGTTTTCGGCCGCTGCCGTGCGCCTGGACCAGACCCCGTCCGGGGTCAGCCGCACCATCGCCCGGCTCGAACAGCAACTGGGCGTGGCGCTGATCCTGCGCACCACCCGGCGCCTCGACCTGACCGAGGAAGGCCGCTGGCTGCTGGAGCGCGCGCGCAGCTTGCTGGCCGACCTGCAAGAGACCGAGCAGCGCCTGTCCGCGCGCCTGGAGCAAGTGGCCGGACTGGTGCGCATCAATGCGGCCACACCCGTGCTGGACCATTTGATCGCACCACTGGCCGCCGAGTTTCTCGACACCTATCCGCTGGTGAAGCTGGAACTGGTCAGCGGAGAAACCATCGTCGACCTGATCGAGCAAGGGGTTGACGTGGCCATCCGCATCGGCGTGCTGGCCGATTCCAGCCTGACGGCCCGCCCGCTGGGTAACAGCGCGCTGCGCCTGCTTGCCGCGCCTGCCTATCTGGCGCGCCATGGCGTGCCGCAGCACCCCGGGCAACTGGCCCAGCATCGCCTGCTGGGGTTCACCGAACCGGCCTCGCTCAATCTGTGGCCGCTGCTGCATAACGGCGCCGAAGGCTGGCCCGTCAGCCCGGCCGTTGCCGCCTCCAGCGGCGAAACCTTGCGCCACCTGGCGCTGGGCGGCGCCGGCATTGTGTGCCTGGCCGATTTCCTGACCCGCGCCGACGTGGCCAGCGGCCGCCTGGTGCCCGTGCTGGCCGCGCACACGCTGCCCTGGACCCAGCCGATCTGGGCCGTGTTCTATAAGCAGGGGGGACTGGCACCGCGCGTAACGGCGCTGCTGGACTTTCTGACGCGGCGCCTGGGGGACGCGGAAATCGCTACACTGGCATCGAGCTGACTCACCTACCTGCGGAGGCAATCATGATCGATCATATGGGTGTGGACGTGAGCAATTTCGACGCAGCGAAAACGTTTTACGGCGCGGCGCTGGCCCCGCTGGGGTTGACGATGATGAAGGAGTTCCCCGCCGACAGTGCGGGCGGGGCCGCCGTCGCCGGCTTCGGTACCGACCCGGAGGCGGAATTCTGGATCTGCGGGGCCGCCGTCACGCAGCCGCCCCTGCATGTGGCATTCCGCGCCGGCAATCGCGCCATGGTCGATGCCTTTTACCGGGCCGCCATGGAAGCGGGTGGGCGCGACAACGGCGCACCGGGCATCCGCGCCATGTACCACCCGAACTATTACGCCGCGTTTGTGCTGGATCCGGACGGCCACAACATCGAAGCGGTGTGCCACGATCCACCCTGAGCGCAGGCCCCGGCGCCCGTGTCCGGCAGGGTGAAATTTCCTGAAGAAATGATTGGCCTGACGTATAGTATGTACTCCATCCCTTAAGGAACGTCGCCATGAAAACACTGACACACACACTGGTTTTTGCTGTTGCCGCCATGACCTTCGCCGGCGCTGCCTTTGCTGCGCCGGAAGCGACGGCGCCGGCAGCGAAGACAGCGCAGCAATCGAAAATGGTGACCTGCAACGCCGACGCCGCCGGTAAAAAAGGCGACGAGCGCAAGGCCTTCATGAAGACCTGCCTGTCCAACAAGCCGGTGGCCGCCGCCACCCCGCAGCAGAACAAGATGAAGACCTGTAACGCGGACGCGGCCGGCAAAAAAGGGGATGAGCGCAAGGCCTTCATGAAGACTTGCCTGAGCGCTGCCAAGTAAGCGCCAGGTAGTACTCCTTAGAAGCCGGGAGCGCCGCCCTCACCCTGCGGCGCTCCCTGGCGCCCAGCGGCGCCCGGTCCGCGCCCTTCGCCCATGCCGCGGCCCTGCCCCTGGCGCTCGCTGCGCGCGGTCGGCGTCACCCCGCCCAGCCGGTACGACAAGCCCACATACACGATGCGCCCGTCGAAGCGGCGCAGCGTGTTGTCGCGCACGGTGGCGGTGTCGGTGATCGTTTCCGTCTTGTTCGAGTCGAACACGTCGGTCACGTTGAGCACCATGTTCAGCTTGGGCGTGATCGCATGGCGCCAGCTGAAGTTGGCGCTCGACGTGGGCTGGCGGTAACCCTGCCCGAACAGCGCCTTGCCCTGACGGTTGAGCATCAGCTGCAGCTGGTCGTCCGCGCTCAGCTGGTAATTGAAGCGGCCGCGCACGCTGAAGGCCGAGGCCGAACGCAGGCTTTCCTCGTCCAGGTCGTCATACACGCGCTGGCGCTGAAACGCCACATTGCCGCTGACATTCACCGACAGCTTGGGCAGCAGCTTGCCGTTGGCGCTGAACTCCACGCCGCTGGAGCGGGTGCGGCCATCGTTGTCGCGGGTGGTCAGCAGCACCGATTCCGACACAAAATAGCGCCGCTCGGAAATCAGATCGCTTTCGCGCCGCGCATACAGGCGCAGCGATGTGTCGAGCACGCCCACGGTGGTTTCGTAACCCAGCTCGACCGAGTCGACCTTGGTCGGGCGCAGATTCGGATTGCCCGACGACACGTTGAATTCGTCGCGGTACACCACGAACGGATTCAGGTCGTTGACGTTGGGCCGGCGGATGCGCCGTGCGTAGGCCAGCCGCACATTGCTCTTGTCGGACGCCTTGTAGGTAGCAAACAGGCTGGGCAGATAGCTCATGTACTGGTTGTCGGCCGTCAGCGCCTGGGTCAGCTGATCGATATGGTTGCGCGTGTATTCCGCGCGCAAGCCGGCCAGCATGCCCCAGGTTTCATTGAAGCGCCACTGGTACGAGCCGTACAGCGCGAGGTTGTCTTCGGTCACGGCGAAACGGTTGGTGCGCATGGGATTGACCACCTCGCCGCCCGTGACCGGGTTGACGTCGACATAGCGGGTGTCGAAGTCGCCGTCGTTGCGCGCCGTCTTGAAGCCCAGCTTGAGCGTGCCCTTGCCCAGCGCGCGCTCGTAGTCGCCGGTAAAGTCGGCGATCTTGTTGCCGGTATCGGTGGCCTGGCGGCTGCGGCTGTCGAGCGCGCCGCGCCGGCTGAAAAAATACTCGTTGGCGTACAGGTTGCCGCCTTCGTTGTCCGACGACGACACGCGCAGGTCCAGGCGCAGCTGTTCGCCGTCGGCCTCGCCCTTGTGCTCGTACTGGCCGCCCCAGCCGTAGCTGACGCTGTCGCCCTCGCGCTGTCCCGTGCGCGCATAGTCGCTGTCGAGCGCGCCGTCCGGCAGATAGCTGACGTAGCGGTCCAGCCCGTGCGAATCGTTGCTGCGCTTGGCATACGACCAGGTCGCGGCCAGCTTGTCGCGCTGGCCCAGGTTATAGCTGACCATGCCGTTCAAGCTGGCCGAGTCGTTCAAGCCTTCGCTGCTGGAATCCTGCGTGCTGCGGCTGACCGCGCCGGTGGCCGGCACGATGCGCTCGCGCCGCACCTGGCCGGTCGAATCGCGCCCGTCGTGGCGGAAATTGATGCCACCCTGAAAACCCCATAAGCCCTCGTTGTAGCTGCCCGACAAGCCCGTGTTGTAGCGCCCGCCGCTGCCGGCGTTGGCGTTGGCAATGCCCAGGCCACCGGGCCGCTTATTGCGCCGCATCACCAGATTCAGGATCGGTCCGCCGCCCCCTTCGTTGCCGAACTGCGCGCCCGGGTTGTTGATGACCTCGATCGATTCGATGTCGTCCGACGGCAAGGCATTCAAGGCCGCGCCGCGGTTTTCGCCCTGCAGCATGGCCGACGGCTTGCCGTCGACCAGGATCTGCACATTGGTGCTGCCGCGCAGAGTAACGGTGCCGTCCGGATCGACCGCCACCGAGGGCACGTTGTTCAGCGCGTCCGACGCCGAGCCGTTGGTGCTGTTGATGTCCGACTTGACGTCATACACCTGGCGGTCGATGCGGCTGGTGGGCCGTTCCGCCGAGACTGTGACCGAGGGCACCACCACGCCTTCTTCTTCCGGCACCGGCTTGGCGGCTTGCCCCGGCGTGGCTGGCTGAACCGGATTGGCGGCGGGCACAGCGGCCTGGGCGGGCGCGCCCGTCGTTGCGCTCGCGGTTGCCGTTGCGCGCGCGCTCGCGGGTTGCACAGGCTGCGCGGTTTGCGCTCCGGCAGAACCGGACCAGACCAGCAGGGCACCCGCAATCAGTCGGGTCAGAGTGGCGTACTGGAGAGGTGGCGTCATTGGAGAAATAGGTCGAGAGGCAGGCCGAAATTGGCAGAGGTGCACTATAACGCTCCCCTTCTGATAATAGTTTTGCAGTTACAACATTTCACCAAATAATCAGTTCGTGGAGCAAACGCTTTCCGATGTAAGTACGGAGCAGCATGCCGCAGGTACAGCGTCGGCGTGCACTGGAACAATCCCCCGTTTTGGTGCGCCAAGCGGGGCTTAGCTCCGGCTCAAACCGAAATTCCCATGAATAACAAGTACTTAACCACACGCACCAAAATGGAATGAAAATTGCTTATATGCAGGCTGGACGATTTTTTATGCACCATTATTGGGAGTTTGGTTATGGAAGGAAGTAACAGCGCGCCAGATGCTTTATTCATTCTGCTCGGCGCCATCATGATTCTGGCGATGCATGCCGGATTCGCGTTTCTGGAATTGGGCACGGTCAGGAAAAAGAATCAGGTCAACGCCTTGGTCAAGATCCTGGCCGACTTTTGCATCTCGACCATTGCCTACTTCTTCGTCGGCTACAGCGTGGCCTACGGCACCAGCTTTTTCACCGGCGCCGAGGTGCTGGTGGCGCGCAACGGCTATGAACTGGTCAAGTTTTTCTTCCTGCTGACCTTCGCCGCGGCCATTCCCGCGATCATTTCCGGCGGCATCGCCGAGCGCGCCCGCTTCTATCCGCAACTTATTGCCACGGCGGTGCTGGTCGGCCTGGTCTACCCGCTGTTCGAAGGCATCGCCTGGAACCAGCGCTTCGGCATCCAGGCCTGGATCCAGGCCGCGTTCGGCGCGCCGTTCCACGACTTCGCCGGCTCGGTGGTGGTGCATGCCGTAGGCGGCTGGGTCGCCTTGCCGGCGGTGCTGCTGCTGGGCGCGCGCCGCGGCCGCTATACCAAGACCGGCGGCATGTCGGCGCACCCGCCCTCGTCGATCCCCTTCCTGGCATTGGGCGCGTGGATACTGACGGTGGGCTGGTTCGGCTTTAACGTCATGAGCGCGCAAACGCTGGACAAGATCAACGGCCTGGTGGCGGTCAATTCCCTGATGGCCATGGTCGGCGGCACCCTGGTGGCGCTGATGGTGGGCAAGAACGATCCGGGCTTCGTCTACAACGGCCCTCTGGCCGGGCTGGTGGCCGTGTGCGCCGGCTCGGACGTGATGCATCCGCTGGGGGCACTGGTGGCGGGCGGCATCGCGGGCGGAATCTTCGTGTGGATGTTCACGCTAACACAGAACAAGTGGAAGATCGACGACGTGCTTGGCGTGTGGCCGCTGCACGGCTTGTGCGGCACCTGGGGCGGTATCGCCGCCGGCATTTTCGGCAGCAAGGCGCTGGGCGGGCTGGGCGGCGTGGCGATGGGCGCGCAGCTGGTGGGTACGGCCCTGGGCGTGCTGATCGCCGTCGCGGGCGGCTATGCCATCTATGGTGTACTCAAGCTGACGGTCGGCCTGCGTCTCGATCCGGAAGAGGAATTCCAGGGCGCCGATCTGTCGATCCACCACATTTCTTCGACGGCGGAGCGCGAAACCAGCTGGTAAGCCATGCGCTCACCCACGGTAGCGACCACGGTAGCGACCACGATAGCGGCCAGGGTGACGCCAATCCGGCGCCGCCATTGGCAACAATGTTAGCGTCACCAGAACCACAAGCGGACGGGCAAGTGCCTCGTCCGCCTTGCAACATTGGCCATACCAATCTAAAATCGAACGACCCGCTGTATTTCCACGCTGCACATCTCCCGGAAACGATTCACCCGATGAAAAAACCAACCGCGCCCGCCGAAGCGACGACGCCGGAACCGCGCCTGTATCGCGTTGTGGCCAGCCGCATTCAGGAGCTGATCCGTGACGAAGCCATTCAGGCGGGGGAGCGCCTGCCCGCCGAGCGTGAACTGGCCAGCAAGCTGAGCGTGAGCCGCGCATCGCTGCGCGAAGCACTGATCGTGCTGGAACTGTCCGGCATCGTCGAGGTACGGGGCGGCTCGGGCGTGTACGTTAGCGAACAGGCCACGGCCAAGGCCGAAGTGCCTGAAGTGGGTCCCGGCCCGTTCGAAGTGCTGGCCGCGCGCCGCCTGATCGAGTCCGAAATTGCCGCGATCGCCGCGCGCATGGCCACCGATTCTGCCATCGACGCCATCCTGACGGCCGTGCAGGAAATGGAGCGCGACCACGAAGACCGTGCCAGCAACGAGCAAGCCGACCGCAATTTCCACCTGGCCATTGCCCGCGCCACCGGCAACACCGCCCTGGTCGGCGTGACCGACTACCTGTGGAACCAGCGCGGCAGCCTGTGGCACAAGCTCAAGGAACACTTCCAGACTGAAGAATTGCGCAAGACCACCCTGCTCGACCACCGCAGGGTGCTCGAAGCGATCGCCTCGCACGACGTGGCCGGCGCGCGCCAGGCCATGCGCGCCCACCTCGAACGCGTGACCCGCACGTTCTCGCGCGGCTGATCGACGCAGCGCTCAGAGCGCTGAGCGATCGACGCACTCACCTGCATTTCGCGGCCTGTCCAATTGCAAAATTGGTCAGACCAATCTAGAATGGCTCGCACCTCATCCCTGCGAGCCTGCCATGATACGCCGTTCCTTCCGCCGCTCCCTCCTACTCCACCGTTCCCTCCTTGCGCTTGCGTGCGCCGTACTGGCCGCGCCCTCCTTTGCTCAGACCAAGCCAATCCGCGTAATCCTCGTGGGCGACTCGACCATGGCCACCCGCACCGGCTACGGCGACGCGCTGTGCCAGCGCTTCGTGCCGCAGGTGGCATGCGTGAACCTGGCGCGCGGCGGGCGCAGCTCGGCCAGCTTTCGCTCGGAAAAGCGCTGGGACGAGGTGCAAACGCTGCTGGCCGACAAGTCGGCCTACAGCGCCAGCTACGTGCTGGTCCAGTTCGGCCACAACGACCAGCCGGGCAAACCGGGCCGCTCGACCAATTTCGTCACCGAGTTCCCCGCCAACATGGCACGCTATGCGCGCGAGGTCAAGGACGCGGGCGGCATCCCGGTGCTGGTCACGCCGCTGACCCGGCGCGGCTTTCAGGGCGCGTATCTGAAGGACGATCTGGCGCCATGGGCCGCCGTCACGCGCCGCATCGCCGCCGAACAGCAGGCCGTGCTGATCGACCTGAACGCCATCAGCGCCGCCGCCGTGCAGAAAATGGGGTCGGCCGAAGCGGACACGCTGGCGCAGGAGCCGCCGCCGGCGCAGGGGCTGCCGTCTACCGGCGCCGCCGCCAGCGTGGCCGGCACCGAACCGCAGGGCACGCCCAAAAGCGCCTTCGACCGCACCCACGTGGGCGCCAAAGGCGCCGCGCTGTTCTCGGGCATGGTCGCCGCCGAACTGGCGCGACTGATCCCATCGACCAAACCATGGTTCAAAGCGCCATGACGCGGTGCCTGAAGTTTGGCTTCCATACGCTGGCGCTGGCCGCGCTCGGCAGCGCCAGCGCCGCCGCCTCGGTCACGCTCTCGGCCACGCCAGGCGGCCCCGATTACTTTGTCGAAACGCGCGTGCGCGCCAGCGCGGCGCCCCATGACGGACAGGTGTATGTGGTGGCGCGCTATCTGGACGCGGACAACTGGTACGGCGCCGGCGTCGATCTGGCGGGCGGCAAGGGCAGGTTGAAACTCGACATCGTCCGCATGCACAAGGGCGTGCTCACGCGCCTGAAGCAGGTCACGCGCAATCTGCCGGTCGACGAGCGCGCCCACACGGTGCGCTTCGACCTGGCGGGCAGCACCCTGACGCTGTACCTGAACGGCGAGCGCATCACCACCGGCGTGGACACCACCTTCAGCGCCGCCGGCCGGATCGGCTTGTACGACAGCGACAGCGCCGCCAGCGGCGACGCGGTACGTACGGGCGATGTGAGCGTCAAGCCGGCGCGCATTGCCCTGGCGCGCGCGGTCTCCAGCTTTGCGGCGCAGGCCGGCGACGCGCCGCGCACGCTGGCCGTCAGCGCCCTGGCGGGCGACGGCGTGACGCCGCTGGCGTTCAGCGCCACGTCCAGCAACCCGGACGTGGCCAGCGTGGCGGTGCACGATGGCGCCGTGATCGTCACACCCAAGGCGCCGGGCAGCGCCACGTTCACCCTGACCGGCTTGCAGGACGCTGCGGTGGAAACGGTGGTGAGCGCGCAGGTGACGGCGGCGCATGCGGTGCCTTCGGCAGCTTCCAGGCTGCCCAAGGTGGCGCCGGCGCCCGGAAGCCGCGATGTTCCCGTCGATACCCTGCTGCGCATCGATGTGGACGGCGCGCCGGTGCTGGCCGATGCGGGTTCGGTGCGCATCTACCGCAGCCGCGACGGCAAACTGGTCGACATCATCGGCACGGGTGAAGACAACGACGTGCTGGGCTATCCCGGCCAGCCGATGGCGCGCGCGGTGCGCCAGCGTGCCATGCACGTCACTGGCAACAGCGTGACTATCAAGCCGCATAACGGCGTGCTCGATTACGGCACCGACTACTACGTTGAAGTGGGCGCAGGCGCCATCGGTGGCGCAGGCGGCATCGGCAAGGCATCGCGTTGGCATTTCCGCACCCGCGCCGCCGCTCCCAAAGGCACCACGATCACCGTCGACGACGACGGCAAGGCGGACTTTCGCACCGTGCAGGGCGCGCTCAATCACGTCATGCAGCGCATCGGCAAGAGCGTCCCGGCGCGCATCGACGTGCGCAATGGCGACTACCGCGAACTGCTGTTTTTGCGCGACAAGGACCGCCTGACCATCAAGGGCCAGAGCCGCGACGGCGTGCAGATCCACTACACCAACAACGACGCGCTCAATCCCGGCACGGGCCTGAGCCAGGCGCCCGGTTCGCCCGGGGCGACGGGCGGGCGAGCGCTGATGATGGTGGAAGCGGCCGATCTGCTCACCATCGACACGCTGACCATCAAGAACACCACCGTGCGCGGCAATACAGGGGCGGGCCAGGCCGAGGCGCTGCTGTACAGCGACGAGGCGGGGCGGATGACGGTCAGGAACGCCAGTTTTTTCAGCGAGCAGGACACCATCCAGGTGAAGGGCTACTCATGGTTCTATCGCACGCTCATTGCCGGGAATGTCGACTTCATCTGGGGCGCCAACCGCGCCGCGCTGTTTGAAGAGAGCGAGATCCGCACGGTGGGCGACAGCACCAATGCGGCCAGCGGCGGCTATGTGGTGCAGGCGCGCACCATGCAGGCCGACGATAAAGGCTTCGTGTTCCTGCGCAGCCGCCTGACGCATGGGGCGGGGCCGGCGGGCAATGGCGTGCCGGCCGGGTCGACGTACCTGGCGCGCAGTCCGGGTACGGCGGCGACGTGGGATCAGGTCACGTATATCGACTGCGTGATGGACGTGCACGTGGCGCCGCGCGGCTGGGCCGGGGTGGGCGTGGGGCGTGAGCCGGGACCCAATCCGGCCGTGGCCAGCGCTGCGCGAGGATGGCGCGAGCATGGCAGCCGGGGGGTGGATGGCAAGCTGCTCGATGTATCG
>CALRYE020000098.1:0-23476 GCA_943372275.1 Janthinobacterium lividum | reverse complement strand
GGGGTTGACGGTTTCCACCGCTGCCAGGATCGCCACGCGCGGCTCGCGCACGCCGATGGCGTGCGCCAGTTCGATGGCATTGCGCACGATGTCGGCCTTGTCTTCCAGCGTGGGCGCGATGTTGATGGCCGCGTCGGTGATGATGAACGGGCGCGGATACGCGGGCGTTTGCATGACGAAACAGTGGCTCAGGCGCCGCTTGGTGCGCAGCCCGGCGGGCATCTTGAGAACTGCGCGGATCAGCTCGTCGGTATGCAAGCTGCCTTTCATCAGGGCCTCGACCGCGCACTTGCCGCACAGCTCGACCGCGCGCGCCGCTGCGGCGTGGCTGTGTGGCACGTCCTCGATGGCCATGCCGGACAGGTCCAGCCGCGCCTGCGCCGCCACCGCTTCGAGCCGCGCCTGCGGCGCCACCAGCACCGGCTCGATCAGACCTGCCGCGCGCGCGTCGAACACGGCGGACAGGCTCAGTTCATCGCACGGATGCACCACCGCCACCCGCAACGCGCCCAGCGGGCGGACCCGTTCGAGCAGGCGCTGCAAGCCGCCGCCCATCGACAGGCGCACCTCCGGCAAGGTGGCGCTGGGCCGTTCGATTTTCTCGATGGGCGCCAGCACCGTGGCCACGCCGTCGATCACGGCCACTCCTGCGTGGTTGATGCAGCTGCAGTCGAGAGTGAGCAACTTCTTGACCGCGTCGCGCGTGGCCACCGTGACCTTGATCTGCAGCGTGTCGCCGACCCGCACCGGCGCCAGGAACTTGATCGTTTGCCCCAGGTACACGGTGCCCGGCCCCGGCAGGCGCGTACCCAGCACGGCGGAAATGAGCGCCGCGCCCCACATGCCATGGGCGATCACGCCATGGAAACGGGTGGAGGCGGCAAACTCGGCGTCGAGGTGATGCGGGTTGATGTCGCCCGACATGACCGCAAACAGCTGGATGTCCTGGTGCGTCAGCGTGCGTTCGATGCTGGCGCTGTCGCCGACGGCGATCTCGTCGAACGTGCGGTTACGCAGGGTCTGGAGCGGGTCACTGTAGCTGAAGCTGTTGGTCATGTACGACTCCGTGCCCGCCGGCGCGCTCAATGCGCCATCCATAGCGGCACGGACGACTCGCGCAATACGGTGCGGGTCACGCCGCCGAGCAGAATTTCACGGAACCGGGAATGGCCGTAGGCGCCCATGACGATCAGGTCGATGTGGTTGTCGCTGGCGTACGCCAGCAGCGCGTGGCCGGGATCGCGTTCGGTTTCGCGTACCACCACTTCGACCCGCACGCCGTGGCGCGCCAGATTCAGCGCCATGTCGGCGCCGGGTTCGGGACCGTGCACGGCGCCGCTGCCCGACGCATTGAACACCACCAGATCGACCCGCTGCGCCGAACGTAGCAAGGCTACGGCGCTGGTCACGGCGCGCACCGCGTCGGTACTGCCATTCCACGCCACGGCGACTCGCTGGCCCGGCTGGCCGCGTACGCCAGCGGCAGGCAGCACCAGCACCGGGCGTGCGCTGTTGAGCAATACGTATTCGGGAAAGTCGGCGCGCAGTTGGGGCAGCGTTTCGCCGCGCGCGCTCTGGCTCAGCACCACCACATCGGCATAGCGCGCCGCCATGCTGATGCCGATGCCCGGTTCCTCTTCGGCCAGACGGCGCTCGGATTGCTCAAGCCCGGCCTGCCTTGCCTGCAGCTCGAACGCAGCCAGGGCGCGCTGCGCGTCGGCGCGCACGTCGTCGTACGGATAGGTGACGAACGGCATGCCGGGGTCCAGTCCGCCGACCGGCACCATCACCGGGGCGACGCCCGCCGTGGCGGCGCCGATCAGGCAGGCCTCGTGCGCCATGGCCAGACGCGCCGCGACCTCGATGCGCGCCGCCGCTCGCGCAGTGGCATCAACGTGGACCAGGACTGTCTTGTACATGGCACGCCTCCCGCACCGGACTGTGAACGAACGCTAATCACCGTAAGACCCCACCGCAGCGATTTAGTTGAGGCTCACGGTGCAACCAGCGCAGAACCAGCCGATTCCTAGCCCGCTAGCCCGGCCGCCGCTGCATTGGCGTCCATGTCGCGGGAATCCTTGGGGCTGCGGCGTGTCCAAGCAGGTGGCGCAGCGGATTTTCAGCTATTCAGTGAGTAATTCAAAGCAGTGAGTAATTCAAAGGTCATTTAACACAGGAGGCAGTCATGAGCAAAATCATTGGTATCGACCTGGGGACCACCAATTCGTGCGTGGCGATCATGGAAGGCGGCCAGCCCAAGGTGATCGAAAACGCAGAAGGGGCGCGCACCACGCCATCGGTGGTGGCGTACCAGGACGACGCCGAGATCCTGGTGGGCGCGCCGGCCAAGCGGCAAGCCGTCACCAATCCGCAGAACACCCTGTTCGCGGTCAAGCGCCTGATCGGCCGCAAATACGATGAGAAAGAGGTGCAGAAAGACATACAGCTCATGCCCTATAAGATCATTCAGGCCGACAACGGCGACGCCTCGATCGAAGTGCGCGGCAAGAAGCTGGCGCCCCAGCAGGTGTCGGCCGAAGTGCTGCGCAAGATGAAAAAGACGGCCGAGGATTACCTGGGCACGCCCGTTACCGACGCGGTCATCACCGTGCCGGCGTACTTCAACGACGCCCAGCGCCAGGCCACCAAGGATGCCGGCCGGATCGCCGGGCTGGACGTCAAGCGCATCATCAACGAGCCGACCGCGGCGGCGTTGGCGTTCGGGCTGGACAAGACCGGCAAGGCCGACCGCAAGATCGCCGTCTACGATCTGGGCGGCGGCACGTTCGACATTTCCATCATCGAAATTGCCGACGTCGATGGCGAAAAGCAGTTCGAGGTGCTCTCCACCAATGGCGACACGTTCTTGGGCGGCGAGGATTTCGACCAGCGCATCGTCGACTACATCATCGACGAGTTCAAAAAGACCAGCGGCGTCGACCTGGGCCGCGACCCGATCGCCCTGCAGCGCATCAAGAGCGCGGCCGAACGGGCCAAGATCGAACTGTCGTCGACCCAGCAGACCGATATCAACGAGCCCTACATCGCCATGGCCAACGGCGCGCCGGCCCACATGACCTTGCGGCTGACGCGCGCCAAACTGGACGCGCTGGTGGACGACCTGATCGGCAACACCATCGAGCCGTGCCGCATCGCCCTCAAGGATGCCGGCCTGAAGGTGGAGCAGATCGACGATGTGATTCTGGTCGGCGGCATGACGCGCATGCCCAAGGTGCAGGAGGCGGTGCGCGGGTTCTTCGGCAAGGAGGCGCGCAAGGACGTCAACCCCGACGAAGCGGTGGCCGTGGGCGCTGCCATCCAGGGCTCGGTGCTGGCCGGCGAGCGCACCGATGTGCTGCTGATGGACGTCACGCCGCTGTCGCTGGGCGTGGAAACGCTGGGCGGCGTGATGACCAAGATGATCCAGAAAAACACCACCATCCCGACCCGCTTCAGCGAAGTGTTTTCCACGGCCGACGACAATCAGCCGGCGGTGACGATCAAGGTGTACCAGGGCGAGCGCGAAATCGTCAGCGGCAACAAGCTGCTGGGCGAATTCAGCCTGCTGGGCATTCCCCCGGCGCCGCGCGGCGCGCCGCAGATCGAGGTGTCGTTCGATATCGACGCCAACGGCATCTTGCACGTGGGCGCGAGAGACAAAGCCACCGGCAAGGAAAACAAGATCACCATCAAGGCCAATTCGGGGCTGACCGAGGCGGAAATCCAGGCCATGGTGCGCGACGCGGCGGCCCATGCCGAGGAAGACCGGCGCCTGAAAGAACTGGTGGACAGCCGCAATGCGGGCGATGCGCTGGTGCATGCGACGCGCAAGTCGCTGGCCGACTTTGGCGACCGGCTGAGCGCGGACGACAAGAGCGGCGTGGAATCTGCCATCGCGGCGCTGGAAAGCGCGCTCAAAACCGACAACAAGGCCGACATCGACGCGCGCGTGGCCGCCCTGTCCGCCGCCGCTCACAAGCTGAGCGAAAAAGCCTATGCCGCGCCACCGGGCGAGCAGGCGGCCCAGGCCGGCACCGCGGGCCCGCGCGACGGCCAGGCCCAGAACGACGATGTGGTCGACGCGGACTTCCGGGAGGTGAAGCGCTAGCGGTTTTGCGATGCGCACGCCAGCGTTCAACCACGCCGGTATAGCATCCTGCGCTGCCCGAATGCTATACTCGGGTAACGTTCCAGGATCTTTCGCGTGCGCAAATTCCTCTGTCTCCTGCTGGTGTTGTTGTTCCCCTTGCAAAGCTTTGCGATGCAGGTGACCAGCGTGCGCCTGTTCGATCTGGGCCGCGTGGCCCATGAAGTCGAACACAGCGTGGGCATCGAACATCACCACCATGAAGAGGCCGGCACCATTCACTATGACGACTCGGACGAGTCGGTCCAGCATGGACTGGAGCACTCCCCCGTGTCCCAGGTGGTCTTCCTTGCCGGATTTCCGCTGACCCTGGTCCCTGGCGACCAGGTGCGCGAACAGCCCGTGGAGCGCGCCGCCTTCATCCCCGACCCTCTGCTGGAGAACCCCACGCGGCCTCCTGTTTTCTCCCCGGCCTGGCTGCCGGGGGCTAACGCACTGTCGTAACCGACCCGCGTGGCTGTGCCACGCTGCGTAGCTCCAGGCGATTCGTTCGTCATCTTCTGGAGCATTCATGCATCTTGTTTCATTGCACGCCGCCGTGATCGCGGCCGCCTTGGCATGGCCCGCCGCCGCATCGGCTGCGCCTGCCACGCAGTCGCCGCCCTTGTCCACGGGCATCCCAACGCCGTTGCCATTACCATCGGCGACACCATCGCCGTCACCATTGCCGACCGCGACCGCCAGCCCGGCAGCGGTCACCCTGCATTCCATGGTGGAGCAGGCCTGGCAGCGCTCGTCGGCGGGGCGCAGCCTGCCCGCGCGTCAGGCCGAGGTGGCGGCATCCGGCGATCTGGCCGGCTCCTGGTTGGCCACGGCCCCGGTGCTGGGCCTGGGCCAACGCTCCGACCGCTGGACCGACCAGCGCGGCCAGCGCGAATCCGACATCAGCCTGTCGGCGACCGTGGCGCTGCCTGCCCAGGTCGCGGCGCGGCGCGCGCTGGCCGGCGCCGCCGCCGCGCAGTTGCGGGCGCAGGTGGCCAAGAGCCGGCTCGACATCGCCGGTGAAGTGCGTACGGCGCTGTGGGACGCCGCCGAAGCCGAGGTCGTTGTCGACGAAAAGCGCAGCCATCTGCATCACATGGGCGAGCTGGCCGATGACGTGCAGCGCCGCGTCGCCGCGGGCGACATGGCCCGCACCGATGCCCTGCTGGCCACGCAGGAAGTGCATCTGGCCCGCATCGATCTGGCGCGCGCTCAGGCTCAGGCCGCGGTGCTGCTGGCCAAATGGCGCGTATTGACGGGCGAACCCACTCTGCCTTTGCTCGAACCCGAACCCCTGCCGTCCGCTGCCACGGCCACCGGCGCCGACACCCGTGTTGCCGCAGCACGCGCCAGCGCGCAGCTGGCCCAGTCGGCCCTGCGCCTGTCGGAAGCCCACCGCCGCCCCGCCCCCGTGCTGGCGTTATCCTTGCGCCGCGAACGCGACGACGTGTTGGCGCGCCCCGAGAATTCGGCCGGTATTGCGATTCAGATCCCATTGGGCAGCGCCGGACGCAACCGCCCTGCCGAAGCGCTGGCCCAGGCCCAGCTGGCTGTTGCCGCCGCCGACGCCGCGCGCGCGGAAAGCAGCGCCGCCGCCGACATCGACACCGCCCGCATCCAGCTGGACAACGCCCGCGTGGCGCTGCAAGCGGCCAGCGCCCGCGCGCTGGACATGCGCGAGTATGCACAGCTGATCGACAAGGCCTTCCGGCTGGGCGAGCGTGGTCTGGCCGAGGCCCTGCGGGCGCTGGTCATCGAACACGAGGCGGCGATGGCGGAACGCCAGCAGCGCGTAGCTCTCTCACGGGCGCATGCCCTGCTCAATCAAGCATTTGGAGTTGTCCCATGACGTATTTATATAGTGTGATCCTGGCGATGCTGCTGACAGCGTCCAGCGCGATCGCCGCGCCCGGCGCCCATGGCCCCAACGGCGAGCATCTGGACGCGCCGGCCGGTGCCGGCGCGCATGCCGCCGGCGGCGCCTCGGCGCAGCTGGAAACCTTCAGCGAGCAGTTCGAACTGGTCGGCACCCTGTCGCCGGCCGAGTTGTCGATCATGATCGACCGCTACGACACCAACGAGCCGGTGCTGGGCGGGCAGCTGGAAGTGCAGTTCAAAAACCTGAAGGCGCAGGCCAAGTTCCATGCCGACATGGGCGACTACGCCATCAGCGACCCGGCCTTCCTTAAGGCGATTTCGACCGCAGGCAAGCATGCGCTGCTGTTCACCTTCGTCGCCGGCGACGACAGCGACCTGCTCGATGGCACGCTGGAAGTGGCCGACGCGGCCGATCCCCATGGCCATGACGACGGACATGAGGGTAAGCTGCCCTGGGGCTGGATAGCCGCGGCAGGCGCACTAGCCCTCATCGCGGCGGCGGCACTGCTGGCGCGCCGCCGCCATCGCCGCCGTCCCGCTAACCATCCGAACATCGGTCAGGACATCGGTCAGGACAACCATCATGGCAAATAAGATGAAACGCATCCTGAAACACTTCCTTGCCGGCGCGAGCGCCGCCTGCTTCAGCGCAGCCGCCTTGTCCGCGCCGGGCGCTCACGGCCCCAACGGCGAACATCTGGACGCTCCGGCGCCAGCCAGCGGCAACGCGCTGGCACGCCTGCCCGACGGCAGCGTCAACGTGCCCAAGCTGGCGCAGCGCCGCATGGCGGTGCGCACCCTGCTGGTTCAGGAAGGCGAGCACCCGCAAACGGTGCAGCTGAACGGGCGCACCAGCATCGATCCGAATGCGGGCGGACGGGTGCAGGCGCCATTTACCGGCCGGATCGAGCCCGGCCCCGCGGGCATTCCCGCCCCCGGCACGGCGGTGCGCAAGGGCCAGGTGCTGGTGCGCCTGCGCCCGGTCGCGGCCGCCATCGAGCAGGGCAACCAGCAAGCCACCCTGGCCGAGCTGCGCGCCAACCGCGGCTTGCTGGAACGCCGCGTCCAACGCCTGGAGTCGCTCGAAGGCACGGTGCCGGCCAAGGAAGTCGAGGCGGCGCGCGCCGAGCTGGCGGCCAATACCGGGCGCGAGCGCGCGGTGGCGGCGTCGGTGGGCCGGCTGGAGTCGATCGTTGCGCCCGCCAGCGGCGTGATCGCCAGCGCCAGCGTGCTGTCGGGCCAGATCGTCGAGGCGCGCGACGTACTGTTCGAGATCGTCGATCCGGACCGGCTGCTGGTCGAAGCCCAGCTGACCGATCCGGCCATGGCCGCGCGTATCGCCTCGGCCACCTTGGCCAACGCGGCCGGGGTCGAACTGACCCTGCTGGGCAGCGCCCGCTCCCTGCGCGACGGCGCGCTGCCGGTCAGTTTCCGCGCCAAGGGCAAGGCCTTGCCGCTGGCAATCGGCCAGAGCGTCACGGTGGTGGCCCGGCTCAACAACATGATCAAGGGTGTGGTGCTGCCGGCCGAAGCGCTGGCGCGCAATCCGGCCAATGAAACGGTGGTCTGGATCAAGTCCGGGGCCCAGCGCTTCATCGCCTTGCCGGTGGTGGCGCAAACGCTGGACGACCGCAATGTGCTGGTCACGCGCGGCCTGAGCGCCGACAACCGCGTGGTGGTGGCCGGCGCCGCCCTGATCAACCAGATCAGGTAAGCCGATGTTCAATTCCATTGTTCGTTTCAGCCTGCACAACCGCCTGTTCGTGCTGGCCGCCGCCCTGATGCTGATGCTGTACGGCGCCTACACCGCCATGTCCACGCCGGTCGACGTGTTTCCCGACCTGAACAAGCCGGTCGTGACCGTGCTGGTCGAGGCAGGCGGCATGGCGCCCGAAGAAGTTGAGCAGATCGTCTCGTTTCCGCTGGAAACGGCGCTCAACGGCATGCCGGGCGTAACCCGCGTGCGCTCGGTCTCGGGCGTGGGCCTGTCGATCGTGTACGCCGAATTCGACTGGGGCACCGACATCTACCGCAACCGCCAGCTGGTGGCCGAGCGCATCGCCATCGTCAAGGAACAGCTGCCCGGGGGCCTGGCGCCCGTGATGGGGCCGGTGTCGTCGATCATGGGCGAAATCATGCTGATCGCGTTGCCGATCGACGTCAAGGTTACCGATCCGATGAAGGCGCGCGAATACGCTGACTTCGTGCTGCGCCCGCGCCTGCTGTCGATACCCGGCGTGTCGCAGGTCATTCCCATCGGCGGCGACGTGCGCCAGCTGCGCGTGGAGCCGGACACGGCGCGCATGGCGCAGTTCGGCGTCACGCTGGACCAGCTCACCGGCGCGCTGAAAGGGTTCGCGGCCAACACCTCGGGCGGTTTCATCGACCTGAACAGCCGCGAATACCTGATCCGCAACCTGGGCCGCACCACCCGTCTGGAAGACGTGGGCGGGCTGCCGCTGGCGTTTCGCAACGGCACGCCGGTGCTGCTGGAACAGGTCGCCGCCGTGCGCTTTGCGCCATCGTACAAGCGCGGCGACGCCGGCATGAACGGCCGCCCGGCGGTGATCGTCAGCGTGCAAAAGCAGCCGACCGGCGACACCGTCAAACTGACGCGCGCCGTCGAGGCCGCTTTAGTCGAACTCAAGCAAGGTTTGCCGGCCGGGCTGGCGCAGCCGGTGGTGCTGTTCCGTCAGGCGAACTTCATCGAGTCGTCGATCGGCAACGTTTCGGAAGCCCTGCGCGACGGCGCGATCCTGGTGGCCATCGTGCTGTTCGCCTTTTTGCTCAGCCTGCGCACCACGCTGATTTCGCTCATTGCCATTCCGCTGTCGCTGGCGGTGGCGGCGCTGGCCTTTAAGCTGCTGGGCCAGTCGATCAACGTGATGACTTTAGGCGGGCTGGCGATCGCCATCGGCGAACTGGTCGACGACGCCGTGGTCGACGTGGAAAACATCCTGCGCCGCCTGAAGCAGCGCGACGCCAAGATATCGGTGCTGGAAGTGATCTGGCACGCGTCCGTCGAAGTGCGCTCGGGTATCGTGTATGCGACCGTGATCGTGGCGCTGGTGTTCGTGCCCCTGTTCGCCCTGCCGGGCATCGAGGGCCGATTGTTCACGCCGCTGGGCATCGCCTATATCGCCTCGATCCTGGCCTCGATGCTGGTGTCCATGACGGTCACGCCGGCGCTGGCCTATTATCTGCTGCCCGGCATGAAGCAGCTGCACCGCCCCGACAGCCCGGTGGTGCGCAAGGTCAAGGCGTGGGACAGCGCCGCGCTGGCCTGGTCGTTTCCGCGCATGAAGGTCATCATCGCCGCCGCGCTGGTGCTGGTGCTGGCGGCAGCGGCGTCGGTGCCGTTCTTCCCGCGCGCGTTCTTGCCGGCCTTTAACGAGGGCTCGCTGGTAATGGGCATGACCTTTACCCCGGGCACGGCGCTGGCGGAAGCCAACCGCATGGGCACGCTGGCCGAAACCCTGATTGGCCAGGTTCCCGAGGTGACCAAGGTGGGCCGGCGTACCGGCCGCGCCGAGCTCGACGAGCATGCCGAGGGCGTGCATTCGTCGGAACTGGACATCGACCTGGAGCCATCCCAGCGCACGCGCGAGGAAGTGATGGCCCATATCCGCAGCCAGCTGGCGTCGATTCCGGCGGCGGTGGCCATCGGGCAGCCGATCTCGCACCGGCTCGACCATTTGTTGTCGGGGGTGCGCGCGCAAGTGGCGCTGAAAATCTACGGCGACGATATCGATACCTTGCGCGGGCTGGCCGAAGCCTTGCGCGCGCGGCTGACCCGTGTCGACGGTCTGGTCGACCTGTCGGTGGAGCGCCAGGTGCTGATCCCGCAGATCAAGGTGCGCATCGATTACCGCAAGGCAGCCCAGCAAGGCTTGTCGGGCGGACAGGTGCTCACTGCCCTGCAGTCGCTAACCGAAGGCGTCACGGTCACCGAAGTGATCGATGGCGCGCGCCGCTTCGACCTGGTGGTGCGCCTGCCCGACAGCGGTCGCTCGCCGCACGACCTGGCGCGCGTCATGATCGATACGCCCGCGGGCCGCATTCCCCTGTCGAGCATCGCCACCGTGGAGGAAGGCGACGGCCCCAACCAGATCGGGCGCGAGAATGGCCGGCGCCGCATCATCGTCTATGCCAACACGGATGGCGACAGCATGTCGCGCATCATCGGCGACGTGCGCACGGCCGTTGCCGACATCAAATTGCCGGGCGGCTACTTCATCAGTATCGAAGGCCAGTTCCAGGCGCAGGAGCAATCGCAGCGGCTGATCGTGGCGCTGTCGCTGGCTTCGCTGGCGCTGGTGTATCTGGTGCTGTATACGCGTTACCGCTCGGCCACGCTGGCGCTTGTCATCATGGGCAATATCCCGTTTGCGCTGGTGGGCAGCGTGATCGCCATGTGGATCGCCGGGGTGTCGCTGTCGGTGGCGGCCATGGTGGGGTTTATCACGCTGGCGGGCATCGCCACCCGTAACGGGATTCTGAAGGTCAGCCACTACATCAACCTGTGCAAATTCGAAAACGAAACGTTCGGCTGGCCGATGATCGTGCGCGGTTCGCTCGAACGGCTCACGCCCGTGCTGATGACGGCGCTGGTGGCCGCCTTCGCCCTGACGCCCTTGCTGTTCGCCGCCGATGCGCCGGGCAAGGAAATCCTGCATCCGGTGGCCGTGGTCATCTTCGGCGGCCTGATCAGTTCGACCCTGCTGGATTCGTTGCTGACCCCGCTCATCTTTTATCTTGTCGGGCGTGTACCGGTGGAACGTATCCTCGCCGCACGTTCCGATGAGTCATACTAGCTAGCGCTGCTGAGGCGAACTACCTCGCGTTTTATTTGATAATTGCAACTACGTGGAGTTTGAATATGAAGACCAGCATCACCCTGACCGCCCTCGCCTTCAGTCTGGCGTTATCCACCCCGGCATTCGCCCATGGCGCCAAGCCGCAGCATGGCGGCGTGGTCAAGAGCGTCAACGACATTACGTTCGAACTTGTCAGCAAGGATGGCAAAGCCGTCATTTACGTGGACGATCACGGCAAGCAGAAGGCGACCGCCGGCGCCAGCGCCACCCTGACGGTATTAACAGGCAAGGCGAAGTCGCAGACCGTGCTGGCCGCCGCCGGCACGAACGAACTGGTCAGCAAGGATGACGTCAAGCTGACCTCCGGCACCAAGGCAGTGGCGTCGATTACCTTTCCGGATCAGCCGGCGATGAGCGTGCGCTTCGCCGTCAAATAGGGTACTAGCGCGGCGGTACGGTATCGGTTAGCGTGCACCAGACTATGGCGGCCCGTCCGGCCTGATGCGTAACGTTGCCTCGAAGTGCGCAATCAGGGCCTGCACCTTGACCGCATGCTGGCGGCTGCGCTGCCACACCAGGTGCAGCGGCAACCCCTGCGTGGCCAGCTGCGGCAGGATCTGCACCAACTGTCCGTCGCGGATCTGGCGCTCGACCAGCCACGTGGCGAGCTGGGCCACACCCAGCCCGGCCTCCACCGCCGCCACCTGCGCTTCGGCCTGACCCAGCACGATCCGCCCGGCCACGTGCTGGCGCGCGACCGGGTTGTGCCCGTCACCGATCAGCCATGGGCTGGTGGTGCCGTCGGCCCGTCCGTACAGCACCGCGTCCTGATCGAACAGCGCCTCCAGCGTTGCCGGTGCGTCATGCCGCGCCAGATAACCGGGCGAGACGCAAAAGATCAGTTCCTCGTGGCCCAGGTATTTGTGCGCCACGGCCGCAGGCCACGCCGCGTTGCCGCCGATGCGCACCACCAGGTCCAGCCCATCTTCCACCACATCGACGAAGCGGTCGGTGAAGGACACGTGCGGCATCACTTCGCCATATTGCCCGGCAAACGCGAGTAACGCCGGCAGCGCCTGCATGCGGCCGAAGGTGGCCGGCAAGTCGACCCGCAAGCGCCCGGACGGAGTTACCTGATCGGCCGACAGCACCCGCTCGGCCGCCGCCAGCTCGTCCAGCACCCGCACGCACACGCTGTAGAACGTATCGCCCGCATCGGTCAGCGTCAGCCTGCGCGTGGTGCGCTCGAACAGCGACTTGTTCAGGCGCGCTTCCAGCCGGGCGATGGCTTTGCCCACTGCCGAGTTGGTCAGGTTCAGGCGGTCGGCCGCAGCCGTAAAGCTGCCTGCCTCGGCGACGGCAACAAACGTTTCCAATCCTTTCAAGCGTTCAGTCGGGGTCATGGTGGGTTCATTGTGGAATTTAGTTCTATATAAATGGGGAAATCATGTCCAACACGGGAATTTTATGCCAGATACCATGTCGGCAACCCATTTTATGGAGTAAAGAGCAATGCAAACAGTAAATTCGGTCGCAGTCGAGACCGTCACGGCAGGCGCTGCCGACAAGGGCAGCTCGGCGTCGATCATCATCCTTGCCATCGCGGCGTTCGTCATCGTCACCACCGAATTTCTGATCGTTGGGCTGCTGCCGGCGCTGGCGCGCGATTTGTCAGTCTCGGTCGCCACCGCCGGGCAGCTGGTGACGCTGTTTGCCGTTGTGGTGATGCTGTGCGGCCCATTCCTGACGGCATGGCTGGCCAATATCGACCGCAAGCGCCTGTTCATCGCGATTCTGGTGCTGTTCGCCGCCTCGAATGCGGTCGCCGCCGCAGCGCCGAATATCTGGGTGCTGGCGCTTGCTCGCCTGCTGCCCGCATTGGCGCTGCCCGTGTTCTGGGGCACGGCCAGCGAGACGGCCGCGCAGATCGCCGGACCCGGCAAGAGCGGCCCTGCCGTGTCGACCGTCTACCTGGGTATCTCCGCCGCCATGCTGTTCGGTATTCCGCTGGGCACGCTGGCGTCGGACGCCATCGGCTGGCGCGGCGCCTTCGCTCTGCTGGCGGCGCTGTCGCTGGTGGTGGCCGTGTTGATGTACCTGAGCATGCCGACAGTGCGCTCCAGCAAGGCGGTGGCAATGCGCGAGCAAGCCAGCATCCTGAAGAGCCCGTTCTTTCTGGCCAACGTCGCGCTGTCGGTGCTGGTGTTCACGGCCATGTTCACCGGCTACACCTATCTGGCCGAGATGCTGGAAAAGAGGGCCGGCATCGCACCGGCGCACGTGGGCTGGTGGCTGATGGGGTTCGGCGCTGTCGGCTTGTTCGGCAACTGGATCGGCGGCCGGCTGGTGGACAAAAAGCCGCTGGCCACCACCGCCATGTTCAGCCTGGTGCTGGCGCTGGGCATGACGGCGGCCATGGCGCTGGTGGGCTCGACCGTGTGGTTCATCGGCGCGCTGGCGCTGTGGGGCATCGCCAACACGGCGCTCTACCCGATCTGCCAGATCCGCGTGATGAAGGCCGCCTCCGGCGCGCAGGCGCTGGCCGGCACCATCAACGTGTCGGCCGCCAACGGCGGCATCGCCCTGGGGGCTGTGATCGGCGGCCTGACCGTGTCGCACTTCGGCGCCGGCAATGTCGGTTACGTAGCCGGCGCGATCGCGGTACTGGCTGCGCTGGCCGCGCTCGCATGCGCTCGACAGGCGAGCACAGGTCGGCGATGATAGCGGTACGATCATCAGGTGATCGGACCACTTCGGAGGCAACATGGAGCGCAGGGACTTCGTCGGCTTAGCGCTGCTCGCGGCAACGCCAGTGACCGCGTCCGCGGCCACACCGGCCAGCGTGCTCGAAAGCGGCGTGCTGGAGCAACAGGCGCGCATGCGCAAGGGCAGCCTGACGGCGCAATCGCTGGCACGCGCCTACCTCGCCCGGATCGCCGGCATTGACCGCAGCGGCCCGCGCATCAATGCCGTCATCGAACTCAATCCCGACGCCATCGCCAGCGCGCGGGCACTCGATCGTGAACGGGCGGCGGGCAAGCTGCGCGGGCCGTTGCACGGCTGCTGCGTGCTCCTCAAAGACAATATCGCCACGGGCGACCGCATGCGCACCAGCGCCGGATCGCTGGCACTGGCTGAAGTACGCGCCGTCAGCGACGCGCATGTGGCAGCGCGGCTGCGCGAAGCGGGCGCCGTCATCCTCGGCAAGACCAACCTGAGCGAATGGGCCAACATGCGCGGGGTCCGGTCGTCCAGCGGCTGGAGCGCGCGCGGCGGGCTGACGCGCAACCCCTACGCCCTGAACCGCAGCTGCAGCGGATCGAGTTCCGGCTCCGCCGCGGCGATGGCGGCGGCGCTGTCCACCCTGGCGGTCGGCACGGAAACGGACGGCTCCATCGTCTCGCCGGCGGCGGCCTGCGGCGTGGTCGGCATCAAGCCCACCGTGGGGCTGGTCAGCCGCAGGGGCATTATTCCGATCGCCCATTCGCAGGACACGGCCGGACCGATGGCGCGCAGCGTGGCCGATGCCGCCCTGCTGCTCGGCGCCCTGGCCGGCAGCGATGCGCGTGACGCCGCCACTGCCACGGCTGCGGCCACCGCCGCGGCAAAAGTGGTCGATTACGCTGCCGCGCTGGACAAGGACGGGCTGCGCGGCATGCGCCTGGGCGTGGCGCGCAACTACTTCGGACGCCATCCCAAGACCGACGCCCTGATCGAATCGGCGCTCAAGGTGCTGGTAGCGCAGGGCGCCACGCTGGTCGACGTAACCGTACCCAACACCGACAAATTCGGCGCGGCCGAATACCAGGTGCTGCTGTACGAGTTCAAGCCGGGCCTGGCGGCGTGGCTGGCCGACTATGCACCGCAGGCGCCGCTGCGCGACATGGCCGGTCTGATTGCCTACAACCTGCGTGAACGCGGGCGCGAACTGCCCTATTTCGGCCAGGAACACCTGGAGCGCTCGCAAGCCAAGGGCGGGCTCGATACGCCGGAATACGTCGAGGCGCTGGCCACCTGCAAGCGCTTCGCGCAGGCCGAGGGGATCGACAAAGTGCTCAAAGAGCACAAGCTGGACGCGCTGGTGGCGCCGACCGCCGGTCCGGCGTGGCTGATCGATCTGGTCAATGGCGACAGTTCCGGCGGCAGCTTTTCCAGCCCCGCAGCGGTGGCCGGCTATCCCCACATCACCGTGCCGGCCGGTTACGTGCACGGTTTGCCGGTCGGCCTGTCGTTCGTCGGCACGGCCTGGAGCGAGGCGGCGCTGATCCGCATGGCCTACAGTTTCGAGCAGGCCAGCGAGCACCGGCGCGCGCCGCGGTTCGCGCGCTCGGCCAGCGACCTCGTCTAAACGTCTGAAAAATAAGTTCCACGGAGATATATATTGCCGCCGATCATCATGCTAATATGCTTGAGCATTTCGTAAGATTAATAACAAAAGCATATTGCCTGTCGCTCAAGACAGCAATCGGTCCAATTAATTTCCGGGAGTCGCGCGTCTATGAATTTTTATCGCACAGTGGTAGTGGGAGCCCTCGGGCTGATGGCCTTCCAAAGCGCCTCGGCGCAGCAGCTCAATTCGCAGAAACCGCTGCTGGTGATCGGCGCCTCGTTCGCCGAAGCCAAGACGCCGTTTAACAACGGCATCGCGCCGCTGGGCGGCGTGGCCGTCAAGCTGGGCAGCTACTTAAGCTTGGGCAATGCGCTGGTGCGCAACAAGAAGCTGTCGGGCTATGTGATTAACGAGGCACAGGCCGGCGGCGGCACCTTCGCCCGCCTGACCTGCGCGGCGGGCGCGACCACCTGCGGCCCGGCCGGCTGGGATAGCTATCAGACTCAGCTCGAACGGGCCATCGCCCGCGTCGCCACGCCGCCCACGTTCACCCAGCTCAACGCCAAGTACGTGGTCATCGTCAAGTCCAACGATTGCCTGCATTCCGATGCCTTCGGCGTGCCCCAGTCGGAGACGCAGCCGTGCACGCTGGCCGATATGAACGCCACCGTCGACCGCCTGATCGCCGTCGGCCAGTATGCCATCGGGCGCGGCCTCACGCCCGTGTACGACATTCCGCCGGATTACGGCCAGCTCGACATGCCCGGTTTTGGCGCCCGCTACAATTTGCAATGGGTGATCGGCGAAGCCGACTACACGCAGCTGCGCACGCTGCACGCCAACCGCATCCGCACCGAATTGCCGGGCGCGATCGTGATCGACATGTGGAAGAATTTTGTCCATGGCGGCGACGGCATTCACCCGAGCGACGCATCGAATCAGGATGCCGCCAATATCATCGCCAAGGCGCTGCTCAAGCTGGACTGAGCCGCGACGGATAAGCGGTCGGCGCAAGCGGATGGCACAAGCGGCGATTGCCCACAGCAGTCGCCGTTATCAATATTTAGGTGAGCTTCAGACCTTCTTGTCCTTGCCAGTATCGCCGTCCGCCGGCGGCGTCTCTTCGGCGGCGCCGATGCCCTTGGCTTCCCAGCGGTCGAACGTGTCCATGATCACCTGGCGGGTCTTCTCGCTGATCTCCGGTAATGTGCCACCCAGTATATCGGCCGCCTGCTGGAAGCCGTCCTCCACGGCGGCGCGCATTTCCGCCAGCCGCGACGGGTCGCCGCCGATGCCGGCCTTGACGAAATTGAGGATACGGTTGGCCACCTGCTTGACGCCGAGGTCGCCGTCTTCGGCCACCGCCGCCTTGGCCGCCTCGATGTCGGCCGGACTGGCGCTGAGCTTCTGCTCGCCGCTGACAACCTTGCCCAAATTCAAGCCTTGCTGCTGCACCAGCGGCAGGATCAGGTCGACGATGGCCTGCGCCTTGCGCTCGCCCTCCTCGATCATGGCTTTCAGATCGGTGGACGAGGTGATCGGTGCGGCCGTACTCTTGACGCGTGGATCGCCGTAGGTGCTGGCCGCCTCGACTTCCTTGCCGATGGTGACGGTGTCGCCCGCCACCGGGACGGCATCGGTTTTGGCAGTGGCCTTGGCCGTGGCCCCCGGGTCCCTTGGCGAATTCGACACGGCGGTGGCGACAGCGGCGCCCGTGGCGCCTTTGCCGGTCAGTGTAGTGATGTTCATTGCGTACCCCTTATTCGGCGCCATGCGCCTCAGTGTAGTTATCGGCAAGAATGCCACGAACATGAATCCGCACCAAAGCCTGCGCCGGCGGCTGGCCGGCGTTGTCAAAAGCGCTATGATGAATCGACCACACCGGCGGCGTGCGTCGGGCAACGAAACAGGGAGACAGGATATGGCCAAGACCAACGTGACCGTGGCGTCGTTATTGTCATGGGACAGCTACCGCGGCAAACCCATCGACGAAACGCTGGCGCTGGTCTATGCCCATGCGGCCGCCACCTCCAAGACCTGTTGCGACTGGTACTGGACCAGCATCCGCAGGAAAAAGCAATGGTCGCTAACCACGCGCGCCGCCAGTTTCGTGCTGCTGCTCGTGGGCACTTGCGCACCCCTGCTCGCCGCCATGCAGCCCGACGTGCAGGACCGGCTAGAACTGACCCAGTACGGCGTGGCTGCGCTGGCCGCGGCCGGCCTGCTGCAAGTGTGCGACCGGGTGTTCGGCTGGTCCAGCGGCTGGCTACGCTACATCACCACCGTGACGGCCATGGAAAGCCTGACCCGCAAATTCGAGCTGGACTGGGCGCAGTACATCATCGCCCGCAATGGCGTGCTGGTCGACAGCGATGCCCGGCTGCTGTTCGAGATCGCCGCCCGGGTCGAGGGCGAACTGGTCAAGATGCAAAGCGACGAGACCGACAAGTGGGTCGACGAGTACCACAGCGGCACCGCGTTGCTGGGCGAAACCATCAAGACCCAGCGCGAGTCGGGCGAGCTGTTGATCGAGACGGCGCGCGCGGCCGTGTCCAGCCAGCTATCCGCCTCTCAGCAGCGCGACGCCGCCCACCTGCGCGGCGCGGTGGAAGTGGCGCTCGACTTCAAGTCCGGCGTCAAGCCGGTGCTGATCAGTATCGACGGGGTGCAGGTCGGCAGCGAATTCGTTGGCACTGGCTGGAGCAGCAAGGATCTGTTGCCCGGCCAGCATCAGGTGACGGTCAGGACGGCCGGCGCGGCGCCCCAGGAAGCGTCCAGGATCGCCGTGGTGCCTCCCGGTGGCGTGTGCTCGATCACCATCGCGATTGCTTAGATTAGCTACACAGTATCGCTAAACAGAATAGCTAAACAGAAACATCGTTGTGTACCGGCAGGCTAAACTTGGCTGTGCTTGTGCTACCGTGATTGAAACGGGCGTGACTCATCGGTACATTGCTTCAACAATGGCCTCAGAGTGATAACGCCACAGAAGCGTGCCACGCAGACCGCCATCGATTCTCATGGAGACGACCACAATGAAATTTTCAGTTCAGGCGGCCTGCCTGTTATTTGTCGCAGCCAGCGTGATGTGTACGTCCGCCCCCGCGGCCATCCCTGCGGCAATCCCCACCGCTGCTCAGGCGGCGGCCCCGGCAGCCAACAGCTGCACGGTGAACGGCACCGCCTGGGCCATGTGCGCCAAGGACGGCGGCGGCTGGGCGTTCGAGAACGGCCAGTATTGCGTAGCGCGCAGCTTCTGCCCGGCCAACCGCACCAGCCTGCCAACCGTGGCCGGGCGCAGCGCGCCGGTCGACAGCGGCGCCACCGCCAAAACCACCGCAATCTACCGCTATCTGCGCAGCGTGTGGGGCAAGCGCACGATCGCCGGCCAGTCGGACCTGACCTGGCGGGATTCGGTCGACATGGCGGCGCGGGTGCGCACCGACACCGGCAAGTCCCCCGCGCTGATGGGCTACGACTTCATGAACTACGGCATGACGGCCAAGGTGGCCGACGGCAAGCGGCAGACCGAAGAGGCCATTGCCTTTTCAAACCTGGGCGGCCTGGTGGAATTCAGCTGGCACTGGCGCGATCCGGCCTTGCTCAAGACGGCGCAGGTGGATAGCGCCAAATTCTATGCGCGCGAAAGCGACGCCAGCAAGAACACTGGATTCACCATCCCGATGGCGCAAGGCATGCTGGACAAGGCCAGTCCGGGCTATCGGCACATCAACGACGGCATCGACCTGATCGCGTTGGAACTGAAGCGTCTGTCGCAAGCGGGCGTGACGGTATTGTGGCGCCCCCTGCACGAAGCCGCCGGCAGTCAGGGCGATGGCTGGTTCTGGTGGGGCCGCGTGCGCAGCGACGGCGCGCCCCAGGCGTACGCCAGCATCCTGCTGTGGCGCCACATGTACGACCGGCTGGTCAATGTGCATGGCATCCACAACCTGATCTGGGTGTGGAACAGCCAGGACCCGGCCTGGTATCCAGGCGACGACGTGGTCGACATCACCAGCTTCGACATTTACGACACCACCGACAACAAGACGTACGGTTCGCAGATCCAGACCTATCAGCTGCTGCAGAAAACCTCGGCCGAACGGAAAATGATCGCGCTGACGGAAAACAGCTACATCCCCGACCCCGACAAGGTGGCCGCCGACGGCGCCTGGTGGCTGTGGTTCATGGTGTGGAGCGACCGCGACGGCGCGCCCGTCACCGACGTGGGCAACTTCTGGAGCGGCGAGTTCTACAACACCAACGTTCATAAGCGGAAAGTCTATAATCACCCCAACGTGATCACGCTGGAGCGCTTGCCCAAGTTCTGAGTCCGTCACCGTTCCATTAACGACAATCCGGACAGGCCACCGTGAGCGCACCACCCCAAGCAATTTGCTGGACCGAAGGCCGCACCTTGGCCAACGTGGCCGTCTATAGTGAACAGGTGCTCAGTGGCGTTCACCGCCTGCGCGGCGAGCCGGTGCTGCTGCTGTGCGACTTGGTGCCTGCCGGGAAAATGCGCAACGGCGCGGCCCAGTGGTGGTGCCGCATGCACCAAAAGCACTGGGGCACCAAGGCCGACATTGCGGCCATGCTGGTCTCCGGCAGCAGGCAATGCGCCCATCATGCGCAGCCGATGTGCTGCGTGACCGAACCGCCGGTGGTAATCCTGGACGAGCACGCCGGACTGACGATCACCTGTGACTTGCCTGCCGCGATCAGCAGCAGCGCAGCAGCGGCGCCACGCCGGCCCGGGATCTGTGTCGATGGCGTGCCGGTCGACGCATTGATGTTGCAGACCGGGCCGAACACGCATAACACTCAACACACGCAACACACGCAACACACGCAACACACGCAACACCGCATCCCCATCGCGCCGCCATCCGCCTTCGAGTTCGTGGTGGCGCTGGAGGCGGGGCTGGAGCTGGGTTGCGTGGATTGCCGCGAATGCGGCTACCCGCACTGGGACCTGGGCGAGTTCGGCCAGACGCCCCACCGCAAGCACCTGTGCGCCAGTTGCGGCCGGCATACCACGTGGAGCAAGACGGCTTTCGTGTCCACGCCGCTATTCCCGCTGCAACAGCATTTCGCTCATGGCACCCGGTTCGAAGACGCCACCGAGACGCTCGATCTGGATGACTACAAGAGCTGCGTCGTGTCCGTGTGGCCGTCGCTGCCGGCCGTGCTGTGGACGCAGGCGCGGCCGCAGCGGCGCGGCATCGTCGTGCGCATCGACGGCGACGGCGAGCGCCTGGTCGATGCCACCTTCGGCAGCGTGCTCCATCAAGGCCGCCCTCTTGAGCGCGAGCAGCTGTGGACGGCCATGCTGGCCAACACCATCACTGCGCCAGCAACTGCCAGCTGACTGAGTCGCTAACCGGTCGAATGCGACCGTTCGCGGGCATTAAAACGTGCTGATCGTTTGCCCCCGATTCGACCCCGCAGGCGGGTGTACGGTACCGGTCAACAAAACGGTGAAACGATGGGGTCAAGTCTGGCAAATGGACACGAACTCATCCTTAACGGTGAAACGATGGGGTCAAGTCTGGCAAATGGACACGAACTCATCCTTAAACTTCCAAGATCCTGCGCTACAGCAGAGTTTGTGTCCGTTTGCCAGACCTGACCCCCGTGTTTTGCCTGAATAGAAGTTCGGCCGGATCGGCCGCTTAGCCCGCCCGTTGCTGCCCCTGCAGCGGACTCGGCGCTGATGCCGGATCGCGCGCCCGCTTGCCACGCCAGTACAGCGGATAGGGACGGCGGCAGGCGCCGTGATACACCACGCCAACCGCCACCAGCACCATGGCGCCGAACAAGGTTGGCAGGAACAAAAAGCTCCAGTGCGGCAGGATCAGGAACACGATGATCGGATTCGACCCCGCAGGCGGGTGCACGGTGCCGGTCAACATCATCAGCGCCGCGGCCACGGCAACCGCCATGGCCAGCGCCCACCAGGTCTGCCCGCAGGCGGCCAGTGCCGCGAGCCCCACGGCAGTGCTGATGAAGTGACCGCCGACGATGCTGCGCGGTTGCGAGAAATGGTTCTCCGGGAAGGCGAACAGCAGCACCGAGGTCGACCCGAACGACCCCAGTGCCAGCAGCAGCTGCAGGTTGAACGAGCAGTACGCCAGCGCGCCGATGCCACAGAAAATGCCTGCGCAAGCCAGCAGCGCGGCCTTCAGCGTGGGCCGCGGTGGAACGGAATAGTGCATGGCGGCCAGTGCGCGTTAGTTGGAGCGCATGATCAGTTCCTTCATCCGCTGCAGTTTGGGATACACCACCGGCACGGTCAGCATCGTGCTGGCAATGGCCATGAACAGCAGCGCCGTAAAGGTCTGGTTGGTGATGATGCCTTTGTCGAGCAGGATATTGACGAAGATGATCATGATCAGCGCCTTGGTCTGCAGCAGCCAGCCGATGATCGACGCTTCGCCCTTCTTCCACTTCAGGATACGCCCGGCAATGTGCACGCCCAGCATCTTGCCACTGATGGAAGCGACCAGCAGCACCGCTGCGGCGATGAACACCACCGTGCCGCCACCGGCGAAATTGGTTTTCAGCCCGGTGCTGAGGAAGTACACGGGCATGATGGCCAGCAGCACGTGGTGCCGCAGCAAATCCATTTTCTCCTGATTGAACCAGTGGGCATCCATCACGGCGCCAGCCAGGAATGCGCCGACCATGTAATGCAGGCCTGCCCAGTCGGCGGCAAAGCCGCAGGCGGCCAGCCAGATCAGCGAGGCGTAGTAGCGGTCGCGTTCGGGAATGCGCGCCATCAGCTGGCGGAACAGGTAGGCCGACACGGCGAACACCACCAGAAAACCGATCTGGCGGCCCACGCGGGTCCAGTCGAGCATGATCAATGCCAGCACGCCCCAGATCGCCACGTCGTCCAGGCTGGCGTAGCGCAGGATGCGCTGGCCGATCGGGGCGCGCAATACTTCCAGTTTTTCCATCAGCAAAATCAGGATCGGCAAGGCGGTCACGGCGCAGGCCATGCCGACGCCGACCACGAACTGCCACTCCATCGCCTTGGCGCCGATCCATCCGGCGTAGCCCAGCATGCCGGCGGCGGCGATGCAGCCGAACAGCAACGGCGTACCCAGCGCCAGGCCGGCGGTGATGGTGCTTTCGCGGCGGTGCTCCCAGGCTTTGACCAGGTCCAGCTCGATGCCGGCAATCATCACGAACACCATCACGGCCCACCAGGCGATGCCGGACAGCGACTGGATCACCGGCGCGTTGAACACGAACTGGAAATACTCGGGATAGGCGGCGCCCAGTACGCCGGGGCCGAGAATGACGCCGGCGATGATCTGCACCACCACCAGCGGCGCGTAATAGTCGGTGCGGAACAGACGCCAGATCAGGTAGGGAATGCTGAAAATGATCAGCATGGCAAGAAGGAAAATTTCAGTAGTGCTCATTCCGGTGTGCATGTGTTGTCCCATTTATTTTTTTGATGTAGTGGTGCTGTGCGCTGTGCTGCATTTCTGCGCGCGCAGACGCACGGACCCGCGCCGGGGAGCCAGCGCGGGTCGGCGTTTCATTTCAAACGGTGGTGCGATTACATGACTTGCGGGGTTGCCGTGCTCAGCGTCGGTGCGGATCGCGCACCTTGGCCGAGCTTAGGTCGGCGACGGCACCGGGTAGCCTGGCGCGGTTTCCAGGGTGGCGGCCTCGGTGCCGGACCGGCTGCCGAACAGGTCGCTAAAGGTCGACCTGCCCTGCTTGCCGCTACGGGTACTGCTGATGAGCGAACTGAAGATGCCGAAGCCGGGCAGCCGGTTGGGCTTGGCCTGCGCCTGAGCCACGGCCCACTCGGTGTTGTGCGCGGCAATTTCGGCCTGACGCAGCTCGAAGCTCAAGCGCTCGATCTGCGCGCGCATCATGGCCATCTGTTCGCTGTTGCGCTGCAATTGCTGCACATACTCGCTGCGTACTTGCTCGACACGGACGTCGGCGTCGGCGTGCAGGCGCGCCGCCAGTTCGTCGACCATGTCCTGTAGCGTTCTGGCGGTGCCGGCCCGGGCCGGCGTCACGCTACCGCTTTCCTGCTCCAGTTCCTTCAAATACTTGTGTATGGTCGTCTTGGAGCCGGTGTTTCCCAGCGCCACACGTACCGCGTCGACCGACGGATAGCGGCCTTGCGCCACCAGCTTTTCGCTGGCTCTTTTCACTTCCGCCTTGTCTAATCCTGTACGTGCCATTGCCGCTCCCGATCGCTGGACTAATTTCATTACGTTATTACATAACGCGAAAGAATTGTATCCAGGAATTTATCGAAAGTCCAACTATTCGATGCGGGTTGTTCAA
>CALRYE020000097.1:0-23554 GCA_943372275.1 Janthinobacterium lividum | reverse complement strand
CAACAAGGCGGGCCTGAAGACCTCGACCTACGAGGTGCTGCTCGGTGAGGCCGATGTGGCCACCGCGCGCCAGCGCTCGGAGTCAGGGCGATTCGACGTTCTGCCGTCCAACCGCGAGCTGGCCGGCGCCGAAGTGGAGATGGTCGCCCTGGCCAATCGCGAGCGCCGCCTGAAAGACGCGCTGGCACTGGTCGACGCGGACTATGACTTTATCCTCATCGATTGCCCGCCCGCGCTGTCGATGCTGACCCTGAACGGCCTGTGCGCCGCGCATGGCGTGATCATCCCCATGCAGTGCGAGTACTACGCGCTGGAAGGTTTGTCCGACCTGGTCAACACCATCAAGAAGGTGCACGCCAACCTGAATCCCGACCTGAAGATCATTGGCCTGCTGCGCGTGATGTTCGATCCGCGCATGACGCTCTCGCAGCAGGTCTCGGCGCAGCTGGAAGAGCACTTTGGCGACAAGGTCTTCACGACCATCATTCCGCGCAACGTGCGTCTGGCCGAAGCGCCGTCGTACGGCGTACCGGGCGTGGTGTTCGATCCGGCCTCGAAAGGCGCGCAGGCATACATAGCCTTCGGCGCCGAGATGGTCAAGCGCATCAAGACCATGTAAGCGACTCACTTGACGTGCGCGCGCCCAAGACGGGCGCCGCCAGCGCAGATGGGGTCCGCTCGACGATCCATTTTTAACTTAGCATTTACCGTAAAGAACGACAGAATCATGGCGACCAAAAAACTCAAGGGCCTCGGCCGCGGCCTCGAAGCACTGCTGGGCGGCGACGCCGACATGGACATGCCGGACGCCGGCACGCCATCCTCGCTGCCGGTCACGCAACTGCAAGCCGGCAAATACCAGCCGCGCACGCGCATGGACGAAGGCGCCCTGAACGAGCTGGCCGCCTCCATCAAATCGCAGGGCATCATGCAGCCGGTGCTGGTGCGCCCGGTCGGCCAGGATGGCCTGGGCAGCACGCGCTACGAGATCATCGCCGGCGAGCGGCGCTTCCGCGCCGCGCAGCTGGCCGGGCTGGAGACCATTCCGGTGCTGGTGCGCGATGTGGACGACCAGACCGCGGCGGCCATGGCGCTGATCGAAAACATCCAGCGCGAGGATCTCAATCCGCTCGAAGAGGCGCAGGGCATCTCGCGCCTGATCTCCGACTTCAGCTTCACCCACGAGCAGGCGGCAACCGCCGTGGGTCGCTCGCGCAGCGCGGTGTCCAACCTGCTGCGCCTGATGAACCTGGCCGCACCGGTGCAAACCATGCTCATGGCCGGCGACATCGACATGGGCCACGCGCGCGCGCTGCTGGCGGTGGACGCGGCCAGCCAGATCGGCCTGGCCAACCAGGTAGTGGCCAAGCGCCTGTCGGTGCGCGAAACCGAAAAGCTGGTCACGCGGGCGATCGAAGAGCAGGCCAGCCCCGCCGCCGCGGCGCGCGCCAAGGAGAAGTCGGGCGACATCGTGCGGCTGGAAGAAGAACTGTCCGACAAGCTGGCCACCCCGGTGCTGTTCAAGATGGGCCCGAAGGGCAGGGGACAGATGATCATCGACTTCGCCGACCTGGATATTCTCGACGGCGTGCTGGCGCGCCTGCGCGCGTAGTCGTCGTGAAAGCCGGGGAACGCCTTCCCGTGCACGTCTTTAATACCACCAGCCGCAAAACCGTCAACCTCGCTTTCGCGAGGATGACGTTAAGTAGCGTGAGGTGACGCGTGAACGTGGTACTTCGGCTTCACCGTGAACGCGAACCGAGCAGCGCCGCAACCATTGCACCAAAACATCCACAATCACCGCGATGGTGCCCCATCCCGGTGCATCGTCATGCAAAAAGCGTGGTTTTTCTAGCCATTAACTCATTCCCGCGGTGCAGCAACGTTTGACGCATCTGTGCATAACGTCTTATAATCCCGCTGATTCACGTAATTCACAGACCGTAATACGGCCTTCACATGGCAGGCGCGAAGAGAACAAAATGTTGCGCCTAGTCTCCCTGCAAATGATAGTCACGGTAGTTGCTGGCGGTATCGCCGCGCTGCTGGGGGGATGGGCTGCGATGTTTTCGGCGATCTTCGGTGGTCTTTGCTGTGTTGTGCCTAATAGCTTGTTTGCACTGCGCCTGTTCCTGGATACCAAGCGGCCCGGTGGCGCGAACCCGATATCGTTTTTTATCTGGGAGTTCGTCAAGATTGGAATGACGTTGGCGCTGATTGGCGCCACCGCCCTGCTGTACCGCGATTTGAACTGGTTCGCCATGATAGGCGGCTTCATCGTGGCGCTGAAAAGTTACATATTCTTAATATTTAGGCACTGACCATGACCACTGAAACCGCAGCAGGCGCGGCGCACCACGCGCCGACCGCCTCCGAATACATCAAGCACCACCTGGCGCACTATTCCAACAAAACCCAGGAAAACGTCGTCGATTTCAGCATCATCAACTACGATACGATGTTCTGGTCCATCGCCATGGGCGTGCTGGGCTGCTTCATCATGTGGCTGGCCGCGCGTCGCGCCACCGCCGGTGTGCCGGGCCGCTTCCAGGCGGCTGTCGAAATCATCTTTGAAATGGTCGACAACCAGGCCAAGGGCATCGTCCATGGCGACCGCAGCTTCATCGCGCCGCTGGCACTGACCGTGTTCGTCTGGGTTGCTCTGATGAATTCGCTGGACTTCCTGCCAGTCGACCTGTTCTCGAAGATGTTTTCGGTCCTGGGCATCGAACATATTTTCCCGTATCACCGCGTGGTGCCGACGGCCGACCTGAACGGTTCCCTGGGCATCGCCCTGGGCGTGTTCGCCCTGATGATTTTCTACAGCATCAAGATCAAGGGTTTCGGCGGCTGGATCCACGAACTGTTTTCCGCACCATTCGGCATCGCCATGGCGCCGTTCAACCTGCTGTTGAACATCATTGAGTACGCAGCAAAAACCGTGTCGCTCGGCATGCGACTGTTCGGCAACATGTTTGCTGGCGAACTGCTGTTCCTGTTGATCGCTTTGTTGGGTGCGATGGCAACGACGTTTGGTTTTGTCGGCCACGTGATCGCCGGTTCGGTGTGGGCAATCTTCCACATCCTGATCGTGTTCCTGCAGGCGTTCATTTTCATGATGCTCACGCTGGTGTACCTCGGCCAGGCGCATGAAGGCCATTGATCGGCGCGGAAACGAACTGAATCAAAGATTGTGGTTGTAACGAAGTTTGTATTTTCATTATTTTTAATTTTACTTTTTAAGGAATTCTCATGACTGACTTATCTTTTGTTGCTCTGGCTTGCGGTTTGATCATTGGCCTGGGCGCTATCGGCGCTTGTATCGGTATCGCTATCATGGGCGGCAAATATCTGGAAGCATCGGCACGTCAGCCTGAACTGATGAACACCCTGCAAACCAAAATGTTCCTGCTGGCTGGTCTGATCGACGCCGCATTCCTGATCGGTGTTGGTATCGCCATGCTGTTCGCCTTCGCGAACCCGTTCGTTGCCTAATTCAAGTTCGGCACTTCGCAGGTTATGAACTGCCGAACCCGCGTGGTTCGGCATCCGTTTTTGTGAGAAGGAAAATACCGTGAACTTAAACGCAACTTTGTTTGCCCAGTTCGTGGTCTTCTTCATCCTGGCCGGTTTCACGATGAAATTCGTGTGGCCCCCACTGATGAAAGCGCTCGACGAGCGCGCCCAGAAGATCGCAAGTGGTCTGGCCGCCGCGGACCGCGGCAAGGCTGAAATGGCCGACGCCGCCAAGCGCGCCCAGGTGGAACTGGCTTCGGCCCGTGACGAAGGTCAAAAGCGCATCGGCGACGCTGACAAGCGCGCCGCCGCCATCATCGACGACGCCAAGAAAACCGCAACGGAAGAAGCGGCCCGCATCGTTGCCGCCGCTAAAGCTGAAGCTGAACAGCAAGTAACCCGCGCGCGCGAAGAACTGCGCGCCGAAGTTGCCACGCTGGCCGTCAAAGGCGCCGAGCAGATTCTCAAGCGTGAAGTGAACGCAGCGGCCCACGCCGACCTGCTGTCGCAACTGTCGGGTCAGCTGTAATCATGGCCGAAAACGCAACGGTCGCCCGTCCTTACGCGGAAGCAGTGTTCCGTGTCGCCCAGCAAGGCGACATGGCAGCCTGGGCTAACCTGGTCGATGAACTGGCCCAGGTTGGCGCCAATCCTGATGTGCAGGCTTTCGCCGCCAATCCGAAGGTCAAGCATGCCGATGTCGCCGCCGCTATCGCGTCGGTGGTCAAGGCGCCGATGACCGCGGAAGCGAACAACTTCCTGAACATGCTGATCGAAAACGGTCGCGTGTCGCTGCTGCCAGAAATCGGCGCGCAATTCCAGATGCTCAAGAACGCCGCCGCCGGCGCGTCCGATGCCAGCATCGAAAGCGCGTTCGAACTGTCGCATGAACAAGTGGCGCAACTGCTGTCGTCGCTTGAAACGAAATTTGGCCGCAAGCTCAACCCCACCGTGTCGGTCGATCCGTCGCTGATCGGTGGCGTGCGCGTGGTCGTCGGCGATGAAGTACTTGACACCTCGGTTCGTGCCAAGTTGCAACAGATGCATGTGGCGCTGGCGTCGTAACAGCCCGCCTTGCCCGCCGGCGGCGACGCCTTTGCCTTACGCATCAAGAAACTATTAGGAGTCAACATGCAACTTAATTCATCCGAAATCAGCGAACTGATCAAGAGCCGTATCCAGGGCCTCGAAGGTTCCGCTGAAATTCGCAATCAAGGCACGGTCATCTCCGTGGCCGACGGTATCTGCCGCATTCACGGTCTGTCGGACGTGATGCAGGGCGAGATGCTGGAATTCCCAGGTAACACCTTTGGTCTGGCGATGAACCTCGAGCGCGACTCGGTCGGTTCCGTGATTCTGGGTGCGTACGAGCACATCTCCGAAGGCGACACGGTCAAGACCACCGGCCGCATCCTGGAAGTGCCGATCGGTCCTGAACTGCGTGGCCGCGTGGTCAACGCACTCGGTGTGCCAATCGACGGCAAGGGCCCGATCAACGCCAAGCTGACCGCGCCTATCGAAAAAATCGCTCCGGGCGTGATCGCCCGTCAGTCCGTCTCGCAGCCAATGCAGACGGGTCTGAAGTCGATCGACTCGATGGTACCGATCGGCCGTGGCCAGCGCGAGCTGATCATTGGCGACCGCCAGACCGGCAAGTCGGCCGTGGCGATCGATGCGATCATCAACCAGAAGGGCCAGAACATGACGTGTATCTACGTCGCGATCGGCCAGAAGGCATCGACCATCAAGAACATCGTGCGCTCGCTGGAAACGCACGGCGCGATGGAATACACCATCGTCGTGGCCGCTTCCGCGTCGGAATCGGCCGCCATGCAGTACATCTCGGCGTACTCCGGTTGCGCCATGGGCGAATACTTCCGTGACCGCGGCGAAGACGCACTGATCGTCTACGACGACCTGTCCAAGCAAGCTGTCGCGTATCGTCAGATCTCGCTGCTGCTGCGCCGTCCACCAGGCCGCGAAGCGTATCCTGGCGACGTGTTTTACCTGCACAGCCGCCTGCTCGAGCGCGCAGCCCGCGTAAACCCCGACTATGTCGAGAAGTTCACCGACGGCGCCATCAAAGGCAAAACCGGTTCGCTGACCGCGCTGCCGATCATTGAAACCCAGGCAGGCGACGTGTCCGCATTCGTTCCAACCAACGTGATTTCGATTACCGACGGCCAGATCTTCCTGGACACCGCACTGTTCAACTCGGGCATCCGTCCTGCGATTAACGCCGGTATTTCGGTGTCGCGCGTCGGTGGTGCTGCGCAGACCAAGGTCATCAAAAACCTGTCCGGCGGTATCCGTACCGACCTGGCCCAGTACCGTGAACTGGCTGCGTTCGCGCAGTTCGCCTCCGACCTGGACGAATCGACCCGCAAGCAGCTCGACCGTGGCGCGCGCGTCACCGAACTGCTCAAGCAGGCGCAGTACTCCCCGCTGTCGATCTCGATGATGGCCGTGTCACTGTTCGCAGTGAACAAGGGCTACTTCGACGATATCGAAGTGAAGAAAGTACTGGCCTTCGAAGCTGGCCTGCACGGCTACATGAAGACCAAGCAAGCTGCGCTCCTGTCGAAGATCGAAGATACCAAGCAACTGGACAAGGATGGCGAAGCTGCCATGTCCGCCGCCATTGCTGACTTCAAGAAATCCGGCGCATATTAAACGTTGAACGGGGCCGCCTGCATGGCGGCCGCGGCTGGCGCACAAGGAGTAAGGACTCATGGCAGTAGGCAAAGAGATACGTAACAAGATCAAGAGCGTAGAGAATACGAAGAAGATCACCAAGGCGATGGAAATGGTCGCCGCATCGAAAATGCGCAAGGCGCAGGATCGCATGCGGGCGGCGCGTCCCTACAGTGACAAGATTCGTAACATCACCTCGAATCTGGCGACGGCCAATCCCGAATACACGCATCCGTTCATGGCCCAGGCCAAGGACGTGAAGGCGAAGACCGTTGGTTTTATCGTGGTCACGACCGACAAGGGTCTGTGCGGCGGTATGAACACCAATATTCTGCGGTTGGTGACGCAAAAGTCGCGCGAGCTGGAAACGGCTGGCAACAAGATTGAAGCGGTTGCCATTGGCAACAAGGGTTTGGGTTTCCTGAACCGCGTTGGCGTGAAGATCGTGTCGCATGCGATCCAGATCGGCGATACGGTCCACCTCGACAAGCTGATCGGCCCGATCAAGGTCATGCTCGATCGCTACGAGGAAGGTGAGCTCGACGCAGTGTACATTTGCTACACCAAGTTCATTAACACGATGAAACAAGTGCCGATGGTCGAGCAGCTGCTGCCGCTGACCGCCGACAAGCTCGAAGGTGACAAGGGCAATCTGTCCTGGGATTACATCTACGAGCCGGAAGCACAGACCGTTATCGATGAACTGCTGGTGCGGTACGTGGAAGCGCTGGTGTATCAGGCAGTCGCCGAAAATCTGGCGTCCGAGCAATCGGCGCGGATGGTGGCGATGAAGGCGGCTAGCGACAACGCCGGTAGTGTTATCGGTGACTTGAAGCTGATCTATAACAAGACCCGCCAGGCTGCGATTACCAAAGAACTCTCCGAGATCGTTGCCGGTGCGGCAGCGGTCTAAACCCGAATTTAAATACTATTGAAGGAACGAACATGGCTGATGGCAAAATCGTTCAGTGTATCGGCGCTGTGGTGGACGTTGAGTTCCCACGCAATGCAATGCCGAAGGTTTTCGACGCACTGAAAATGGCAGGCTCCGAGCTGACCCTGGAAGTACAACAGCAGCTGGGCGACGGCATTGTCCGTACCATTGCGCTGGGCACCTCCGACGGTCTGCGTCGCGGCATGGCAATCCAGAACACCGGCAAGCCAATCATGGTACCGGTCGGCAAAGCGACCCTGGGCCGTATTATGGACGTGCTGGGCAACCCGATCGACGAGTGCGGTCCGGTATCGCACGAGCAAACCGCATCGATCCACCGCGTGGCGCCTGCGTACGACGAACTGTCGCCATCGCAAGACCTGCTGGAAACCGGCATCAAGGTGATCGACCTGGTATGCCCGTTCGCCAAGGGCGGTAAAGTCGGCCTGTTCGGCGGCGCCGGCGTGGGCAAGACCGTCAACATGATGGAACTGATCAACAACATCGCCAAGGCGCACTCGGGTGTATCCGTGTTCGCCGGCGTGGGTGAGCGTACTCGCGAGGGTAACGACTTCTACCACGAGATGGCCGACGCCAAAGTGGTCGATCTGGAAAATCCAGAGAACTCCAAAGTGGCCATGGTCTACGGCCAGATGAACGAGCCGCCAGGTAACCGTCTGCGCGTGGCGCTGACCGGTCTGACGATCGCTGAATCGTTCCGTGACGAAGGCAAAGACGTTCTGTTCTTCGTGGACAACATCTACCGCTTCACCCTGGCCGGTACCGAAGTCTCGGCACTGCTGGGCCGTATGCCGTCGGCGGTGGGTTACCAGCCGACCCTGGCCGAAGAGATGGGCCGTCTGCAAGAGCGCATCACCTCGACCAAGACCGGTTCGATCACCTCGATCCAGGCCGTGTACGTGCCAGCGGATGATTACACCGATCCGTCGCCTGCCACCACCTTTGCTCACCTGGATTCGACCGTTGCGCTGTCGCGTGACATCGCCTCGCTGGGTATCTACCCTGCGGTGGACCCGCTGGACTCGACCTCGCGTCAGCTGGACCCGCTGGTCGTCGGCCAGGAACACTACGACACCGCCCGCGCCGTACAGGGTACGTTGCAGCGTTACAAGGAACTGCGTGACATTATCGCGATTCTGGGCATGGACGAGCTGGCACCGGAAGACAAGCTGCTGGTCGCGCGCGCACGTAAGATGCAGCGTTTCCTGTCGCAGCCGTTCCACGTGGCTGAAGTGTTTACCGGCGCACCGGGCAAGTACGTTGCGCTGAAAGACACCATCAAGGGCTTCAAGATGATCGCGTCGGGCGAACTGGATCACTTGCCTGAGCAAGCGTTCTACATGGTTGGCACGATCGAAGAAGCAATCGAAAAAGCCAAGAAGCTCAACTAAGTAAGGCGAGAGCGCTGCACGGAAAGTGTGCAGCGCTTGGGCCCGATAGGACACACATGGCAAACACAATTCACGTTGACGTGGTCTCGGCCGAAGCGCAGATTTTTTCTGGCGAAGCCGAGTTCATCGCGTTGCCGGGTGAAGCAGGCGAGCTGGGGATTTATCCCAAGCACACCCCGCTGATCACGCGTATCAGGCCGGGTGCGGTACGCATCAAGGTGGCCGGCCGCGACGAAGAAGAATTCGTCTTCGTTGCCGGTGGCCTGCTGGAAGTGCAGCCGAACTCCGTGACCGTACTGGCCGACACCGCGATCCGCGGTGGCGACCTGGACGAAGCGAAGGCGCTGGCCGCCAAGACGGCAGCCGAAGAAGCCATGGTCAACCAGGAATCCAAGGTTGACTATGCGCGCGCCCAGGCTGAGCTGTCGGTGGCGATTGCGCAAATCGCGGCAATCCAGCGACTGCGTTCGACCAAGCGCTAAGCGAAGTAATCCGGTCCGCCCCAAGCGGACAACCAAAAGGCAGCCCGCGGGCTGCCTTTTTTTTGATCAAACCGAAGCCGCACACCAACCATTCCACGCTACCCATCCACGTGCCCCCGCGCAGGCGGGGGCCCATAGCACGCCAGCGCAGAGGCGAAGCAACGCCCGCCAGCACAAAGGCCAAGCACCACCTGCATCGATGATTTAAGATGTGCAAATATGGCAAGCTGAACAAAACCTCAATTGAAACCGCCGCAATCCCATCCTCGCCGACGGTTCCTGATACTCTGCCTGGCAGAAGCCGGCTTGCTATCGCTGGCCGTCGCCCGCCCGCTATGCGCCGCCGAACTGCTGGTGCCGAATATCACCGGCCTGTATTCCATCGCCGTCGCACGCATCGAACAGCCGACCACCAGCACCCAGGTCGCACAACTGGTGCGCAGCTGGCCCGGCAAAGTGGCAATCGGGGGAGGGCGCTACAGCATGGGCGGCCAGACGGCGGCGCTGGGCGGCCTGCATCTGGACATGCGGTCGATGAACCGCCTGGTATGGTTGCAGCCCACAGCGCTGTGCGTGCGGGTACAAGCCGGCATGCGCTGGCGCGATCTGCACGACCATCTCGATCCGCACGACCTGTCCGTGCTGACGATGCAGAGTTTCTCCAATTTCACCGTGGGCGGCTCGGTGTCGGTCAACGCCCACGGACGCTACGTGCGCAATGGCCCGATCTGCAATTCACTCAGGGCCCTGCAGCTCGTGCTGGCCGATGGCACGCTGGTCGAGGCCAGCCGCACCGAGAATACGGAACTGTTCCGCGCCGCAATCGGCGGCTACGGCGCCATCGGCGTGATTACCGAAGTCGAGCTTGATCTGGCGGTGAATGCAAAAATCGAGCGCGTCGTGCAAACGGTGGCGCTCGACCAATACCCCGCGTTTTACAAGACCACCATCGAGTCGGACAGTCAGTGCATCCTGCACAACGCCGACCTGATTCCGCCGCACTTCGATGCGCCGATGTCGATCACCTGGAAAACGACGTCCAAGCCGCTGACCGAACCACAACGGCTGGTGCCTGCAGGACAGGCTTATCCGCTGCAGCAGCATCTGATCTGGGCGCTGACCGAACTTCCTTTTGCCGACCGTCTGCAGACCAGCGTGGTGCGTCCCCTGTTGTTCGGCAAAGCCCAGGTCAAGTGGCGCAATCATGAGGCAAGCCGCGATGCCGCCGAACTCGAACCGCGTAGCCGCAGTGCCGCGACCTACGCGCTGCAGGAATATTTTATTCCGCTGCGCCATTTTCTGCCGTTTGCGGCGGGACTGACCGGCCTGCTGAAGCAGCACGCGGTGGAAGCGCTGAACGTCTCCATCAGGCATTCGCCGGCGGACGGCACCGCACTGCTTCCTTGGGCAAAGGAAGAGGTGTTTTCCTTCGTGCTGTACTACAAGCACCGGACCTCTCTCATGGCGCTGGAGCAGGTGGGACTATGGACGCGCCAGATCATCGATCTGGCGTTGCGCTACGACGGGCGCTATTACTTACCCTACCAGCTGCACGCAACAAGGCAACAGTTCGAGCGTGCCTATCCGGAAGTCCGCCAGCTACGCGAACTCAAGCAGGCCGTGGACCCGCGCGATAAATTTTCCAATACGCTGTGGACAAAGTATCTGTAAGGCGGCTGCCGCTGCCGGCCGCCCTGTCGCGATCGTCCCGCGGGCTTATTTGGCCAGAATCACGATCGGCTTGTCCTTGTCGACGATGTAGGTCGCCAACTCCGACGTGACTCCCGTGCTGACATTTTTCGCCGAGTGGACCGCCCCTGCGGGGATGTACAGCGACTCGCCGGCCTTCAGACGGAAGGTCTTGCCGTCCATTTCATACTCAATCTGACCGCTCAGCACGTAGGCGATTTCCGCACCGGGATGGGAATGGGCAGGAAACGACGCGCCCTGCGCGAAGTCCACCCGCACCTGGATGGCCTGGCGCTTGCCATCGTAGTCGGAGCGGACTGTCTCGGTGCGGGCGATACCCTTGGCATCGAACTTCGGCGCCGGCAAGGTGGAATGGTCATGCCCCGCGCAGGGGGCTTGCGCCAGGGCCTGTCCGGACAGGCATGCCAGTGCGACTGCGGCCGCCGTTGCGATGGAAGAAATCGTTTTCATAATAGTCCTGATTAACAGTTGATGGTAGGAGTACACTAGCTTACGGACCGGCCGGACATCCCGCCATTGCCTTAACGGGGGCGTCGCGGCTACCCCATTGGAGGTATACAGTGCTGCGGGAGCCGCCTGATCCGACGCCGCCTGCAAGGCGCCGCAAGCGGGAATGCAGGCGGCGCAGGCTCGTGCGCACCTTGCCGACCGACGATAGGTATTGCCCGTGCTTGGCAAAGTGTTTACACTCTTGCCATCTTTCCAAAGCGCACGTATTCGTGCACAAATTCCACTTTGGAGTTCTTTTGAGCACCCTCGACCTTTCTGCCCCTGCCGCGCCCATCGCCGTCATCATCGTGGACGACCATCCACTGCTGCGCGCGGGCCTGCTGGAAACCATCGGCAGCGAAGCGGACATGCGTGTGCTGGGCGAAGCGGCCGACGGAGCCGGCGCGGTCGACCTGTTCATCCGCTGCCAGCCCGACGTCACCATCATGGACATCGCCATGCCGGGCATGGATGGCATTCAGGCCCTGCAGGCGATCCGCGCGATCAATCCGGGCGCCAAGGTGATCATGCTGACCACCTATAAATTCCACGCCCAGATCCGGCGCGCGGTCAAGGCGGGCGCCGCCGGGTTGATGCTCAAGGGCAGCATGCCCCGGGAATTGCTCGACGTGATACGGGTGGTGCACCGCGGCGAACGCTGGATCGCGCCGGAAATCGCCCAGGAACTGGCCGCCTACATCGATGAAAAACCCCTGAGCGAGCGCGAACTCTCGGTGCTGCACTATGCCGGGCTAGGCAACAGCAACAAGCGCATCGCCCAGCAGCTGGGCATCGCCGAAGAGACGGTCAAGGCGCACATGCGCAACATCCTGGAAAAACTCGATGCCCACGACCGCACCCACGCCGTGACGATCGCACTCAAGCGCGGCATCATCGGCCAATAGCGCGGGCAGGGCGCCCGCGCCCACCCGTCACAGCTGCCGCTGCCGCTCCAGCGCGCTGGCCACTCCCACCCCGTAGGCCCGGTCGGCGCGGCTGCAATTGTCGATGTGGCGGTGCTGGATATAATCCGGCACGTCGCGCAGTGCGCGCGCGGTATTGTCGAACAGGATGCCGCGCTGCGCATCGGTCATCAGGCGGAACAGGGCCCCCGGCTGGCTGAAGTAGTCGTCGTCGAGGCGGTGATTCCAGCGCGCCGCCGCGCCGTCGATCGCCAGCGCCGGCTCGGCGAAGCCGGGTTGTTCGCGCCACTCGCCCAGCGAATTGGGTTCGTAGCCGATGGTGCCGCCATGGTTGCCATCGGTGCGCATGGCGCCGTCGCGGTGGTAGCTGTGCACCGGGCAGCGCGGCGCGTTCACCGGGATCTGGTGGTGATTTACGCCCAGCCGGTAACGCTGCGCGTCGCCGTAGGAAAACAGGCGCGACTGCAGCATGCGGTCGGGCGAGAACGACACCCCGGGCACCACGTTGGCGGGCGTGAAGGCAGCCTGCTCGACCTCGGCGAAGTAGTTGGCCGGATTGCGGTTCAGTTCCAGCACGCCCACCTCGATCAAGGGATAGTCGGCGTGCGGCCAGACCTTGGTCAGGTCGAACGGATTGATGCGGCAGTTCACCGCCTCGCGTTCCGGCATGACCTGGATCTTGAAGCTCCAGCGCGGATGGTCGCCGCGCGCGATGCTGTCGAACAGGTCGCGCTGGGCGCTGTCGCGGTCCGTGCCGGCCTGCGCGGCCGCCTCGGCGTCGGACAGGTTGCGGATGCCCTGCTGGCAGACGAAATGGAACTTGACCCAGAAGCGTTCGCTGGCCGCGTTGATGAAGCTGTAGGTATGGCTGCCGAAACCATGCATGTGCCGGTAGCTGGCCGGGATGCCGCGCTCGCTCATCAGGATCGTTACCTGGTGCAGCGCTTCCGGCAGCAGGGTCCAGAAGTCCCAGTTATTGACCGGGCTGCGCAGATTGGTCTGCGGGTCGCGCTTGACGGCGTGGTTCAGGTCGGGGAACTTCAACGGGTCGCGCAGGAAGAACACCGGGGTGTTGTTGCCGACGATATCCCAGTTACCCTGTTCGGTGTACAGCTTGAGCGCGAAGCCGCGGATATCGCGTTCGGCGTCGGCGGCGCCGCGCTCACCGGCCACGGTCGAAAAGCGCGCGAACACGTCGCAGCTGGCGCCCACCCTGGCGAACAGCGCCGCCTTGGTGTAGTGGCTGATATCGGCGGTGACGGTGAAGCGGCCGTAGGCGCCCGAACCCTTGGCGTGCATGCGCCGCTCGGGGATCACTTCGCGGTGGAAGTGCGCCAGCTTCTCCAGGTGCCATACGTCCTGCAGCAGCATGGGTCCGCGCTCGCCGGCGGTTTCGACGTTCTGGTTGTCCGCGACCGGCGCGCCGGCCGCGGTGGTGAGATCGCGGCGCATTGCTTAACCCTTGATGAAGGCCAGCAGGTCGGCGTTGACCTTGTCCTTGTGGGTGTCGCACAGACCGTGCGGCGCACCGGCGTAGACCAGCAGGGTCGATTGCTTGATCAGCTTGTCGGCGGCGCGCGCCGACGCGTCGATCGGCACGATCTGGTCGTCGTCGCCGTGGATCACCAGGGTCGGCTTGTCGAACTTGGCCAGGTCGCCGCGGAAGTCGGTTTCCGAGAACTGCTTGATGCAGTCGTAGGTGTTCTTGTGGCCGGCCATCATGCCCGCCATCCACCATGCGTTGATCAAGCCTTGCGACACTTTCGCGCCCGGGCGGTTGAAGCCGTAGAACGGGCCCGACGCCAGGTCGAGGTAGAACTGCGAGCGGTCCTTGAGCGAGGCGGCGCGGATACCGTCGAAGACTTCCTTGGGCAGGCCGGCCGGATAGTCGGCCGTCTTGAGCATCTGCGGCGGCACCGCCGAGATCAGGCTCAGCTTGGCCACGCGCTTGGTGCCATGGCGGCCCACGTAGCGCGCCACTTCGCCGCCGCCCGTGGAAAAGCCGACCAGCACCGCATTCTTCAGGTCCAGCTTGTCCATCAGCTGGGCCAGGTCGTCGGCGTAGTGGTCCATGTCGTTGCCGTCCCACGGCTGGCTGGAGCGGCCATGGCCGCGGCGGTCGTGGGCGATGCAGCGGAAGCCCTGCTCGGCCAAATAAATCATTTGCCCTTCCCAGCTGTCCGAGTTCAGCGGCCAGCCGTGGCAGAACACGATGGGCTGGCCGGTGCGCGGGCCCCAGTCCTTGTAATAGAGTTCGACGCCGTCACGGGTAGTCAGGGTAGCCACGGTATTGTTGCCTTTCTTGGTAGGTGCCGCTGCAGCGGCGGAGGAAGTGGTGGATGCCGCGACGGCGACGGCAGCGCTGGCCGCGCTGACCAGGACATTGCGTCTGCCGAGGTTGGGCGATCCGGTCTCGGGGATGGAAGACATGATGGACTTTCAGAGGATGGTTTGAAGAACGGGTCAGGAGAAAAACCGCTGTAAACACGCTTGTGCAACAGGCAACAGCGTAGCGGCTGGCCGGCGCCGGCGCCATCGTTCTGAATAGGGGGCTGACGCCTACCTCGGTCGAGGTAGGCGGGACGATCAGGTGGCGCGCGCGCGTCGCAGGCGCCGCCGCAGGCGCGCCAAGAGCGACGCGCCGGGCGCGCGGGCATAGGCCTGGCGCGCGCCGATGACGATGTCGATCACGGTGCCGCGGCCGGGCGTCGACACCAGCATGAAGGCCGCGCCGATCGACTCGGCGCGCTCGCGCATGCCGCACAGGCCGTAATGGCCGACGCATTCGCGCGCGGTGCCGCAGCCGTTGTCGCTTACCTGCAGGTGCAGCCGTTCGTGGCCGTACTCCAGCACCAGTCCGACCTGGCTGGCTTGCGCGTGGCGGGCGCAGTTGAACAGCGCTTCGCGCGCGATCGAATACAGCTCGTCGCGCACCAGCGGCATCAGCGCGCGCGGCGTGTCCGGCATCGACACCGTCAGGCGCTCCTGCAGCAGCACGCTGGCGTAGTCGCGCAAGGCTGCGCCCAGCTCGCGCGGTTCGGCCGCCGCGCGCAGGTCGAGGATGTAGTCGCGCCCCTCGCTCATGAGCTGATCGGCCAGTTCGAGCGTCTGGTCGATCTTGATGCGCTCTTCGGCGTCGTGCGGCAGGCGCCGCGCCTGGTGGTTGAAGAACATGATCAGCGCCTGCACGCTTTGCAGCAGCGTGTCGTGCAGGCCGCGCGCGATGCGCGCGCGCTCCGACAGGCGCGCATGCAGCAGGTCATTCATGCGCCGGGTCAGCTGGCGGATGCGCAGCCGGTACAGCCAGTACAGCGCCAGCGCCGCCAGCGCCGCCAGCAGGGCGCGGAACCAGCCGGTCTGCCAGAACTGCGGCGGGATCGTCACCGTCACCTCGGCGCCGCGCTGGTTCCACACGCCGTCCTCGTTGGCGGCGATGACCTGAAAACGATACGACCCCGGCCCCAGGTTGTTGAAGAAGATGTCGCGCCGGTGGCCGGCGTCGTGCCACTCCTTGTCGATGCCGTGCAGCCGATAGCGAAAGCGCACGCGCTCGGGCATCAAGAGGCCGAGCGCGGTATAGGCGATCTCCATTTCATCGGTGCCCACGGGCAGCTCGATGTGGGCGCCTTCATACATGCGCCCATGGGCCTGCAGCGAGACGATGTGCACGGGCGGCGGCAGCGGATTGCGGGCGATGCGGCGCGGGTCGAGGCTGGCGACCTGGCTGGGCGTGGAGAACCACAGGCGGCCGTCGCCGGCCTGCGTCAGGCTGGGCAGCGGGCTGACCTGCTCGGCGCCGCCGCCCAGGCCGTCCGGTCCGTCGAAGCGCTCGAATGCCACCGCGCGGCCCGGTTCGGCCAGCACGCGCTGCAGCTCGGCGGCGGCGATGCGGGTGACCCCTTGGGCGCCGTGCAGCCACAGTTCGCCGTCCGCGGTGCGCACCATGCCGGACACGCCGCGCAGGGGCGCGCTCACGGCCACCCAGCGCCCGGCCTCGAAATACGCCACGCCGTATTCGCCGCCGGCCCACAGGCGCGCGCCGTCCACCAGCAGCGACTGCACGTTACCCAGCTTCAGGCCGTCCGCTTCGCCATGCACGCGCACGCGTTCCCGCGCACCTTCGCGCTCTCCCTGGCGCTCGATGCAGGCGATGCGGCCGCCCACATAGCCGACCCAGATGCGCCCGGCGCCATCGCGCGCCAGCACCTGGGCGCGCACATCGGGCAGGCCGGCCAGGCCGCCGTCGCGCTGCCACACGTTGCCGTCGACGCGGAACAGGCCTTGTCCCTGCATCGAGACCCACATGCGTTGATCGGGCGCCGGCTGCATGGCGAACACGCGCAGTCCCCGCAGCGCGGGCGGGAACGGAAACGGGGTCCAGCTGCCGTCGGCCTCGCGGCGCCAGCGCGCGGTCTTGTCGGCGCCCCAGATGACGCCGTCGGGCGCGCGGTAAAAGATGCCCAGCGCCAGCGGGGCGACGGTCTCCTGCACGCCGCTGGCGTCGGCGCTGCGCAGGGGGCCGAGGGTGTCGCCGATCAGCACCCGGCCGCCGGCCTCGGCCACCACGCCCGGACGGCTGAGAGTGGCGCCCACCACCAGCGCGCGCGCGCGGTTGCGCCGCAGGCGCTCCACGCCGGTGGAGCTGCCGATCCAGATATTGCCTTCGCGGTCCTGGAACCACATCTGCGGAAACGAGCCGAGCAGGCCGTTGTGCTGGCCCAGCTGCTGCTGCGCCTGCGTGCCGGGGCGGCCGTCGGCGTCGCTCTCCGGCCACGGCAGGAAAGGCGCGCTGCGCCGCTCCAGCGCCGCGTGCTTGAGCACCCACATGACGCCGTCGCGGTCGAAGTGCAGGCCGGAGCCGCCGGCCACCGGCTGCGGCGCCTTCTGGTCGCTGGGGGGCGTGGTCTGCATCCGGTAGTGCTTGTCGATACCGTCCGAGGCCCACAAGGTGCCGTCCGGTGCCTGATCCATCGCCGCCACGGCCACATACGGCCAGGCCCGCCGATAGTGCGCCTGGCCCGGTTCCCGGAAGTACATGCCGGCCGCCGTGGCCACCCACTGGCGGCCGTCGCGGGCGAACAGCACCTTGTGCGTCAGCACGCGCGGCAGTCCGCTGCCCGGGTCCACCATGATGAAGCGCTGCGCGCCCGGCGCCAGGTAGCCCAGGCCCTTGGTGGTCGAGGCCCAGATGGCCCCGTCGGGGCCGCGCGCCAGGCTGAACACCGCGCCGTCGAGTAAACCTTCGCCCGGCTTGTACACCGTCAGGCGCCCGGTCATGAGCCGGCTGACGCCGCCGAAGCGGTGCCCGATCCACAGCGCGCCGTCGGGCGTGGCCAGCAGGCCGACCACGCTGCTGGAATACAGGCGCTGGCCATTCATCCGGTCCATGCGGGCGAAGCGCACGCCGTCGAAGCGGAACAGACCGTTGGGCGAGGCCAGCCACAGCCAGCCGTCGCCGGTCTGGGCGAACTGGACGACGTCGTTGGGCGCGCCGTTCTGCGGCCCCCACGCCGTGTGACTGTAGTCCGACAGCAGCGGCGCCAGCGCAGCCGGCGCCAGCGATGGCAGGCACAGCAGTGCCGCAAGGCTCAGGCGCAGCAGGCAATGGCGCAGACAGGCGCGCAGGCGGGCCTGCAGGCCTGGCCGCAGCGTGGTGGGAAACAGGGACACGGTAACTCCGGGTGCATAGATTGCGACCAATAGTTTACCTCAGTTCCGATTCTGAAAAGCAAGGAGCAAGAGGCAAGGAGGAAGAGGCAGGGGAGGTGCGCAGCCTGCGCGACGGGACGAAAAATATGAGTAACCCTTAAAAAAGCGTTTGACAGGTTATTAAAAGCATGCAATACTCGCTTCACCTAACCGGTAAAGAGAAATTTAAACGGTTATAAACAAATGCAGTCCACCCAATCCGACGTCCACTTATTTAGGAGATACACCATGAATGCCAAACTGATCGCCGCTCTTGTTGTTGCCGCCGCTTCCGCTATCGCCGCTCCCGTCATCGCCGCCGAATCCGTCGACTACGGTAGTCTGGTCGCACAGGCCGGCACGGTAACCCGCGCCGACGTGCGCGCCGAGGTGCTGCGTGCCCGCGCCGCCGGCGCACTGGACATCACCGAAGCGACCTACCCGGTCATCGCTGCCGCCCCGGCATCGACGGTCAGCCGCAGCGATGTGCGCGCCGATGTGCTGCGCGCCCGCGCCGCCGGCGAGCTCGACATTACCGAAGCGAATTTCCCGGTGCAGCAGGTCGCGCCCGTGAGCACGCTCACACGCGCCGCGGTGCGCGCCGATGTCGTACGCGCCCTGGCCGCCGGCGAACTGACCTTCACCGACGCCGGTGTCGTGCTGGCGCGTCGCTAACCGGCCCGGTCCCGCGCGCCAGCCAACGCCGTCCGTCAGCGCCCTGGCGGGCGCGCGAACAGCTGTTCGATCTCTTCCAGCGACTTGCCTTTGGTTTCAGGCAAGAACACCGCCGCGGTGACGAAGTAGATCACCGTGCAGCCGGCCCAGAACAGGAACATCACGTAAAAGCCGTAGTTACCAACGATGGGCAGGAAGGCGCCGGCGATCAGCGTGGCCACACCCTGATTGATCAGCAGGGCCACACCCATGCCGACCGAGCGTATGCGCGTGGGCATCAGTTCGGACAAGGCCAGCCACACGCACACGCCCGGGCCGATCGAGAAGAAGGCGATGAAGCCGGCGATGCACAGTGCCGCCAGCAGGCCGTTCTCGCGGCTGGGTGTCGGCCCCACGCTGGCGCGCAGGATCTGCAGCGGCGCGCCGTTGGCCAGCACCGCGTCGCCGATGCTGACGTGCTGCGCCAGGTGAACGGGGCGGGCCGCGTCGATGACGGCGCGGGCCGGTGCCGGCATCCGCGCGATCAACTGCTGCGCTTTGGCCAGCAACGCCTGCTCATTGGCCAGTTGATTGGCAAGTCCGTCGGCCAGCCCATCGGCCAGTCCATCGGCCGTCCGGCGATCGCGCTGACCGCTCCACACGCGCTGGGCCTGGCGCAGCATCGCGCTGTCGGCCGCCGGCAAGCTGGCCAGCAGCTGGGCTTCGCGCGCCAGCGCGGCCTGCGCCTGCGGCGTCGGCGTGTACGCTTCCAGCACCTGATGGCGCTCGCCATACTGATACAAAATACTCAGCTGCACCGGGCCGCTCTGGCGCGCGAACGCGGCGCCGGCCAGGTTGAAATCGAGCCGGTTGTCCGCGACCATGGCCGCCACCTCGGCGCGCACGTCGACCCGCTGCGATTCGACCCGGTAGAACAGCAGCGACAGCAGGCACAGCGACACGATGATGCCGCCGGTGCCCAGCTTGAGCAGGAACACGCGTCCCTTGCGCTCGACCAGCAGGATGGCGACGATGGTCATGCACGAGTTGACGATCTTGATGGCGGTGCCGTAGCCGGCGGCCGCCACCGGATCGAGGCCGGCCTTTTGCAGGATGGTCGACATGAATTGCAGCAGCGAGTTGATGCCGGTGGCCTGGTTGCAGCCGAGGATCACGCAGGCCAGCACGAACGGCACCACGTAGCGCCGTTCGGTCAGCATCTCGCGCAGCGCGGGCCCCATCGCCAGCTTGGGGCGGGCCCGTTCGGCGTGCAGCTGGGCGGCGATTTCGGCCAGCTCGGCGTCGCACTCGGCTTCGGGGCGCAGGCGCCGCAGGGCCGTGCGGGCGCGTTCCTCTTTACCATGCCGCATCAGCCAGCGCGGCGACTCGGACAGGAACAGGCAGCCCAGCAGGAACAGCACGCCCGGATACATCACCGTCAAAAACATGCTGCGCCACGCATGGTCGGCCGCGGCCACCACCAGCTGCTGGTCGGCCCCGGCCGCCTGGATCGCCAGTTCGGCGTTGCCCAGATAATAGCTGCCCACGAACGCGGCCAGCACGATGCCGACCGTGAGCATGAACTGGAACAGCGCCACGCCGCTGCCGCGCCGCGCCGCCGGCAGGCATTCGGCCAGGTACAGCGGCACCACCACGGCGATCACGCCGCCGCTCATGCCTTGCAGCAGGCGCCCCAGCAGCAGCGGCGCGAACGACTGCGACAGGTAGATCACGGCCACGCTGGCCACGAACATCAGGGCGCTGACGATCATCATGGGTTTGCGTCCCAGCCAGTCGGCCAGCACGCCGGCCACCACCGAGCCGAGGATCGAGCCGGCCAGCACGGCCGCCACCACCAGCGACAGCTCGCTTTCGGTCAGGCTGCTGGAGCGGTTCAGGTAGGGCAACGCCGGATCGATGATGCCGATGTCGATCCCGTACAGCAGGCCCGCCAGCCCGCTGACCACGGACAGGAACAGGTTGGAGGTCCGGGCAGGGAGCTGAAGTGCCATGTCGCGCCTTGAAGGTGAGGGGGTGGGGAAATCGGGCGCACTGGGCCTCGATGCAGCGCTTACGTGTCAGTGCTGCGCTTGCGGCGGCCACGTGGCCGGCCAGCGCGGGCCGTTCGCGGTGCGGTAATTGACATCCTGCGCGTCCAGGCGCAGCAGCGCTTCCGGCAGGCGCTGCTCGAACTGGCGGAAGTCCTTCAGCGCGCGCGGCGTCCACAGGGTCTCCGACAGCGCCAGCAGGCGCGGCCACGCCATGTATTCGACCTGGCTGCCGGTGGGCAGGCGCTCGCTATACAACTGGCCCTGGCCGCGCTCGATCCGGGCCGGGCGCGGCACGATGTCCTGGGCGCTGGCGGCACTTGGCAATGCGAGCAGACCGGAGAGTATCGAGCAGGACAGCAGGGAAGAGTACAGCAGGGAACAGGACAGCAGGGAATAGGACAGCAGGGAACAGGGCAGAGCACGAGACAGCAGGGAACTTGACAGAGTACGAGACGGCAGCGAACGAGACGACATACTTGGCAAGCACATTCGGATCTCCAGCAGAGGATGACGCGTCGGATTGTGGGCTGATTATATTTCAGCTGATGAAATTATGGAAACGATACCACCGCTGTCGGGCTGTTTTCGATACTGGCGTGCAATGTGGTCAGCGCATTTTTATGTCGCGTCAACATTCGTTTCAAAGATATTGAACTCATCTTTATGGCGGCGGTCTGACTCTGGGAATGCTCGGGACCATCTCAAGGAGGCATCGATGATTACCGGAATCGAAAATGCGCTGATTGTCAGCGCCGGACAATTTCTCAAAAAACCGTTCGAGGATTTTTACGGCAGTTGCAGCACCTGTGTCAAAAAGGGATCTGCCGCGCATCATCCAGGTCGAGATCGCCGAGCTGAACGGGGAAGACTTCGAACCGTTCCCGCGCAAGATCGGCACCGAAGACGTGGTGGTGCAGCGCCTTGTGCAAGCCATTGAAAAAAGTTCGACCCAGGTGAAGCAGCTGCTGAAAACCCCGCTGATGATGACCCTGCTGGTGCTCACCTGCGGCGGCAAGCAGCACATTCCCGATACGCTGCCGGAGTTCTACGACTCGCTGTTCCGGGTGCTGGCCATCATGCACGATGAAACCAAGCCGGGGTATGTGCGCGAGATGGCCACCAAGTTGTCGTATGCCGAACTGGAACAGGTGTTCGAGTGCTTTTCGTTCGTCTCCCGCGAAAAATTCGACAAGACCTCGCTCAGTCCTTCGCAGTTCGACGACACGGTCAGGTCGGCCATCGCCTACGCCAACAAGACCTGCACCGCCGAGGGCTTCAAGACGGACGTGTCGGAAACGGTGTGCCTGATGGTGCGTGAAGGTATCGACACCACGTTCATTCACAAGTCGATCCAGGAATACTATACGGCGCGCTTTATCAAATCCTTGCCCGACGATGAAACCGCGAAGCAAGCCTACGATTCCATCACTGGCATGCGGCTGGTGACGTGGGGCGCGGAACTGCGCTTTCTGGAACAGATCGATCCGATCCGCTAGAAGATTTTCTTCCGTAAGCAGCAGATTTATCACTTCCTGGGCAAATGCCGCTACAAGAAGAATGGCCGCAAAAAGATCACCAAGCCGGCTGAAGGCCTGCCTGAGCTACTTCATCCTGCTCGACATGCAGAAGACCATCGTGCTGGGCCTGTCCCATCACGGCATGAATGCATCGAATCCCAGCTGTTCTGGGAACTGGGGCCGGAAATCCGCGCCAGCGCCGAGCGCTTCGTCGTCAAACCGGAAGGTTCGGCAGCCAACCTGGGCAAGGCGATCGATAGCCGTGGCACCGAGGCCGCCAGCGCGGCGCGGAGCGGAAAGCGATTCTGGTAGGCTGTCTTATCCTTACAACAAGACGCCGGCCTGGAGCCCAACACGACAATGAACCCGATCGCCGATATCCTCAAGAACAGTAAAACCGTGGCCGTGGTCGGCCTGTCCGACAAGCCCGAGCGCGCCAGCGGCCACGTGGCCGAGTACCTGCAGCAGCAGGGCTACCGCATCGTGCCGGTCAACCCCAACCTGGCCGGCCGGCAGATCCTTGGCGAGCCGGTGTACGCCAGCCTGCAGGAAGCCGCCGACGCGCTGGCGCGGACCGGCCAGCAGATCGATATCGTCGACTGCTTCCGCAAAAGCGAAGACATGGCGCAGGTGGCGCGCGAGGCGGTGCAGGTGCGCGCCGGCTGTCTGTGGATGCAGCTGGGCGTGGTCAACAACAGTGCGGCCGATCTGGCCAATGCCGCGGGCTTGACCGTGGTGATGGACCGCTGCATGAAAATCGAGCACGCCATGCTGGAGCAGTCGGCATGAAGGCGCGTGCGCGCTTTCGCGCACCCTCCGGGCTGACGCTGCGCGACAAGGACGCGGGCGACACGCCGCTGCGCGACAAGCAGAGCGGCGGCAACGGCAATGGCGGCAATGGCGGCAATGGCGGCAATGGTAACGGCAGCGGCAGCGGCAGCGGCAGCGGCAGTGTCAAGACGCGCGAGCGCGAACTGACCGCGGCGCTGGTCGACCAGATCGGCCAGCAGCAGGAAATGCTGTACGCCCAGCGCCAGCAAAAGGTGCTGCTGGTCCTGCAGGGCATGGACACCTCGGGCAAGGATGGCGCCGTGCGCTCGCTGTTCCGTGGCATCAGCCCGATGGGCCTGCGCGCGGTACGGTTCAACGCTCCCAGTGCCGAGGAGCTGGCGCACGACTATCTGTGGCGCGTGCACCAGCGCGTGCCGGCGCAGGGGGAGATCGCCATCTTCAACCGCAGCCACTACGAAGATGTGCTCGTCACCGTGGTGCAGGGCATGATCGACGACGCCGAATGCCAGCGCCGCTACGCCCATATCCGTGACTTCGAACGCATGCTGGCCGAAACCGGCACCGTCGTCGTCAAGGTGTTCCTGCATATCTCCAAAGAAGAGCAGCGCAAGCGCTTGCAGGAGCGCCTCGACGATCCCGCCAAACAGTGGAAGTTCGACGAGAACGACGTGGTGCAGCGCAAGAAGTGGGAC
>CALRYE020000096.1:0-23611 GCA_943372275.1 Janthinobacterium lividum | reverse complement strand
GCGCCATGGCAAGCACGACAGCGCGTTGGTACAGATTCATGTCAACCTCGAAAAGACCACGCGCCGTCAGACGCGTGGTTGAAAGCGGCGAACCTGGCGGTCCGCCGTGGAGCGGGGTGGATCAGAACGTGGTGCGCAGGGACAGCGTGTAGCTGCGACCGGTCTCGTTCCTGTCGAAGACCGCGTTGCTGAACTGGGTGTAGGTCTGGCCGATGGAATCGGTCAGGTTCGACACGCTCAGGGTCAGGTTGGTGTCATAGCGGAAGTTGAACATCCGCTTGAAGTTCACGCCCAGCGAAGCATCCACGAAGGTGCGCTCGTTGGCGTAGCTGTAAGCGCCGCCCGGCACATTCAGGCCGGTGCTGTTGTTCGACACATGCTCGGACGTGTAATTGCGCGAGATCCGTGCCGTCAGCCCGTTGCGCTCGTAGTACACGGTCAGGTTGCTGGTGCGTGGCGGCACGTTGGCGATGGGCGGCGCGTCCGGGGCGGCATCGGTCTGCTTGGCGTAGGTGAAATTGGCGGTGAAACCGAATCCCTTCACCGGCAGCATGTCCAGCGGTTGTTGCCAGGTCAACTCGACACCACGCACTTTCAGCTTGGTATCGATGTTGATCGGCGACTCCAGTTCGACCAGATGCTTGGTGCGCCCGCCGCTGGCGTCCACGGCAGCCTGCTGGGCGGCGGTCAGGCCGATCTCGGTGCCATCGCCATACAGTGCGTCCAGCTCGGCCAGGGTGTGGATGGTGCGCAGCTTGCCGGGACGGTTGGTGATGTCCTTGGCGAACACGCCCATGGCCACATAGGCTTCGCGGCTCAGGTAGTACTCCAGGCCGAAGTCCAGGTTCAGCGCCTCGAACGGCTTGAGCTTGGGATTGGTCAGCTGGGCCTGGCGCACGCTCTGGTCCGTGGTCAGGCGCGTTTGCTTGAGATCGGCAGGGTTGGCGCGCGTCATGGAGTTCGACGCCGACAGGCGGGCGATCAGGTCGGGCTTGATATTGTACGCCGCGGTCAGCGATGGCAGCACGTTGCGGTACTTGGTCGATTCATAGATCCAGCCCAGGGTGTCGGCGTAGCGGCCGCCATTGTCGTTGACGCCACCGGTCGGGCTGTTGCGCGGATCGGCAATGCGGGTCGAGGTGCCGATGGTCTGGTCGGTCTCGGCCACGCGCACGCCCACGTTGTAGCGCAGGGTGCCGTCGAACACCTTGGTACGGCCGCTGGCCTCGACGTAGGCGGCGGTGACTTTTTCGCGGATGTAGCCGCCGCCATTGCCGTTGCCGATACCGAGGTAGATATTGTCGCGGAAGTACTGGTAGTCCGTGTCCTTGGTCAACTTATTCCAATCCACGGTCACGAAGCCGTGATCGGTCGGACGCAAGTACTGGGGCACCTTGTCATTGCTGAGCACCGAACCCAGGTAAGCCAGTGGCGTGGTCTGGCCGGCGGTGGCCTTGGTGCCGTAGCCGGGGAACTGGGTGGCCGCGTCGGTCATCGGCCCGGGCGCGTTGCGCCCGTCGCAGGTACGCAGCTGGGTGTTGGGCTGCAGGAAGCGCACGTTCATGTTGTTGCCGCACGCCACGTTCATCCAGGCGTCGGCCAGTCCGTAGCCCATGTAGCGCCGTTCGATATCGTCGGCGCTGGCGCCGACCTTGATGTTGAAGTCGCTGTCGCCGCGCATTACGTTCAGGCGCGCGCCCTTGGTGGTGTTGGTGCGCTCGTACAGATCCATGCGCAGGGCCGACAGACCGGGACCGTTCTGGTAAAAGCCGAAGTTGTTCGGGTCGTTGATATCGAGGTTGCCGGTGTAGGTGGGCGCCTGGCCCGGGGTGGTGTTGTCGTACTCAATGACCGAGCCGGGCGAGCGGGTCGCCACCAGCACCGACGGCATGTCGCGCCAGAAGGTGCTGCGGGTCTTGTTGACGTGGCCGTCGATGACCCAGTTGTCAGCCGGGCGGAATTCGAAGCCCGGATTGAGGCTGTAGAAGCGCGTCTGCTCCTGCATCGGGCGGTACTCCAGGCCCCACGGGGTGTTGGCCAGGGTGGCCTTGGTCACGGTGCAGCCGTAGGTGCAATCGCTGCGGTCGAATTCCATGCCGACGGGGATGGGGACGTTGGCGCGGGTGCCCACGTTCATGGCTTCCTGCACCATCTGGTTTTTCTTCTCGGCGACGATGGTATCGAGGTAGAAGTCCATCGTGCTGTTCGGCTGCCATTGCAGGCTGACGGTGGCGCCGACGCGCTCGCGCTGGCCTTCATACAGCATGTGGCGGCCCAGGCGACCCATCAGGCCGTTGTCGATCTGCTTGATGTCCGCGCCCGGGTTCAGGGCCAGCAGCATGGCGCGGTCGATCGGGCGTCCGGCGATCAGCGCGTCTCGGGCGTAGGACGGCAGGGCGCCCAGCGCCAGGCCGGACGGCACCGTGTCCGGCGTGGCCTGATGGCCGCCGCCGGTATTATTCGGCTTGTCCGCGGCGGTGGCCTGGTTGGCCTTGAGCTGCAGGTTGCGCATCTCGACGGTCTGGAACGCCTCGGTCTTGTAGCTGGTGTTGCCCCAGGCGATGCCGGCCAGGGCGCCGATGCGGCCCCAGTTGCTGGTATCCCAGGTATTGCTGATCAGCGCGGAGCCGGTGTTGCCCCATTTGCCGTGCAGGTCGCGGTAGTTGCCGGACAAGGTAAAGGCCGAACGCAAGCCCTTCTTGTCGAACGGACGCACGCTGCGCATGTCGACGGTGCCGGCAATGCCGCCTTCCATCACGCTGGCCTGCTGGCTCTTGTAGACGGTGGCGCTGCGGAACAGTTCGGACGGCAGGAAATCCATGTCCACTTCGCGGTTGGCGCTGATGTTGCCGCCCCAGCTGCCGGCCGAGGCCGACGCCATCGGCGCGCCGTTGAGCAGCACCCGCGTGAAGGACGCACCCATGCCGCGGATCGAGATGTTCAGCCCTTCGCCATCGATGGAGGCGCGGGTCACCTGCACGCCCGGCACGCGTGCCAACGCATCGGCAATGTTTGGATCGGGGAACTTGCCCATGTCCTCCGCGTGCACCGTGTCGGTCAGGCCGATGTTGTCGCGCTTTTCCATGGCCGACAGGGCCAGCGACGAGCGCAGGCCGCTCACGACCACGGTCGGCACGACGGCCTTGTTTGCGCTGGCGCTGGTGGGGGCGCTGGCTGGGGCGCTGGCAGGCCCGGTCTGGGCGTAGGCGCTGGACAGCATCCCTGCCAGAACGGTGGTGACGAAAATCTTGCCGTTGGCGCCCTGCAGACGGTGCAAGGCTGCGCCGTGTTGATATTTCTTCATGTTTTGTCTCGCTCCAATGATCGGCCAATCCGGCCGGCTGTACGCTCGGCGTGCGGCGCATAGTGTTATTTATCGAGGTAGTCACCGCCCACCAGCGTGACGACGCCGGAAGTAGGTACCGCTACCAATGTTCATATTGTCGTATGTAGATTAACTTGTCAATTAGTCTTGGGTTGTCATTTTTCCTGCTGGTTGCACAGGAAGATCCCGAAAATATCTGTTTCGTTGGATGCAAGCTATTGATTTGTATGGAAAAGCGCTGCGTATTTATTGTTGTCGCAAAGTCACGGCTAGCACTTTCAGATGCGCGCTCGGCAAATTTTGTTGTAAATCTGTTGTTAATATTCGGGGTTGTTGTGTATCTTGGCGGCCATGTCCCGTCGATCGGGCATTGCAGCATCCCGGAGGCCAGTGCCCATCTGCCGCACTGGTCAATTGCAGACTTCACGTATCGCTGGCGGTCGGGCGGCGTGGAACCTTACCTGTGTTAAGAATCATGAATTCAATCTTATGCGGCGTCTGCGCCGCGCTGGTAGCGTCGCTCACGCTGATCCAGCCTGCTCATGCCTTGGGCGGGCAGGCCATTGCCAGCTTCGAGGCGGCGCAGCCGCAGGGCGTATCCCTGGTGCGCGCGGGACGCAGCGCCGCCATCTTCGTCGATGCGCGCGACCATGCCGGCGTGCGGCGCGCCGCCGGCGACCTGCAGGGCGACATCGAAAAGGTCGGCGGCGCCAAGCCGGCCCTGCACCAGGGCGGCAAGCCGGCCGGCGCCGACATCGTCATCGTCGGCACCTTGGGTCACAGCGCGCTGGTCGACCAGCTGGTTGCCAGCGGCAAGCTGGACGTGTCCGCCATTCGCGGCAAATGGGAAGGCTACCTGGTGCAGACCATCGAGCGCCCGCTGCCCGGCGTCGAGCGCGCCCTGGTGGTGGCCGGCAGCGACAAGCGCGGCACCATCTACGGCATCTACGAGATCTCCGAGCAGATCGGCGTCTCGCCATGGAACTGGTGGGCCGACGTGCCGGTCACGCGGCGCGGCAACGTCCATATCGCCGCGCCCCAAGGCATCGCCGACGCGCCCGTGGTCAGGTACCGCGGCATCTTCCTCAACGACGAGGCGCCCGCGCTGACCGGATGGGTGACGGAAAAATACGGCAACTACAACAGCCGCTTCTATGCCAGGGTGTTCGAGCTGATCCTCCGCTTGCGCGGCAACTACCTGTGGCCTGCCATGTGGAGCAACTCGTTCTACACGGACGACAAGGCCAGCGGCAAACTGGCCGACGACTACGGCATCGTGATGGGCACCTCGCACCACGAACCGATGATGCGCTCGCACCAGGAATGGGGCCGCCAGGGCGAGGGACCGTGGGACTACAGCCGCAATGCCGGGACCCTGTCCAATTTCTGGACCGAGGGCGTGCGCAATACCCGCTCGTTCGACAAGATCGTCACGCTGGGCATGCGCGGCGACGGCGACGAGCCGATGTCGGAAGAGTCGAACGTGGCCCTGCTGGAGAAGATCGTCAAAGACCAGCGCGGCATCATCGCCAGGGAAGTCGATCCGGACGTGACCCGCGTGCCGCAGCTGTGGGCGCTGTACAAGGAGGTGCAGGACTACTACGAGAAAGGCATGCGGGTGCCCGACGACGTGACCTTGCTGTGGTGCGACGACAACTGGGGCAATATCCGGCGCCTGCCGACTCCGGCCGAGCGCACGCGGTCGGGCGGGGCGGGCGTGTACTACCACTTCGACTACGTGGGCGGACCGCGCTCGTACAAGTGGACCAACGTGACGCCCCTGCCCAAGGTATGGGAGCAGATGCACCTGGCGTGGAAGTACCAGGCCGACCGGGTCTGGATCGTCAACGTGGGCGACCTCAAGCCCATGGAAGTGCCGATCGAGTTCTTCCTCACCTATGCCTGGAACCCGGCCAGGTGGCCGGCGGAGCGCCTGCCGCAGTACCTGGAACTGTGGGCCGAGCGCGAATTCGGCAAGGAACATGCGCGCGACATCGCCGACATCGTGGCCAGGTACACCAAGTACAACGGCAGGCGCAAGCCCGAGCAGCTGGAACCGGACACCTACAACCTGGTGCACTACAACGAAGCGGAGCGCGTGGTGGCCGAATACCGGGCCATTGCCGCGCGCGCCGAGCGGATTTACGCGCAGCTGGCGCCGGAAAAGCGCGACGCCTTCTTCCAGCTGGTGCTGCATCCGGCCAAGGCGGGCGCCATCGTCAACGACCTGTATGTCACCGCGGCGCTGAACCGGCGTCACGCGGCGCAGGGCAGGACCTCGGCCAACGACCTGGCGCAGCGGGTACGCGCGCTGTTCCGCGCCGACGCCGAACTGACCCGCCAGTACCACCAGGACGTGGCCGGCGGCAAATGGAACCACATGATGTCGCAGAACCACCTGGGCTACACCTACTGGGATCAGCCGACGCGCAACGTCATGCCGGCGGTCAGTGAGATCCAGACGGTGAAGGACGCCGAGATGGGCATCGCCGTCGAAGGCATGGAGCCATCGTGGCCGCGGTTCGGCCAGCGCGTCTGGAGCGTACCTGCGCTGAACCCGTTCGACGGCCAGCCGCGCTTCATCGAAGTGTTCAACCGGGGCGAGACGCCATTCGCGTACAAGGTCACCGCCGACCAGCCGTGGGTGACGCTCAGCCACCCAAGCGGCACGGTGCAGCGCGACCAGCGCGTGCTGGTCAATGTGCGCTGGGCCGACGTGCCGGCTACTGCGGACCACGCAATGCTGACGGTGAGCGGACCGAAGGGCGCCAGCATGCGCGTCACGGTGCCGCTTGCCACCTTGCGCCGCGCGGAAAAGGGCGCGTTTGTGGAGACCGGCGGCGTGGTATCGATTGATGCTGCCAACTACACCCGCGCCCAGGCGCCGGCGGGGCGCCAATGGCTGCGCATCCCGGATCACGGGCGCACCGGTTCGGGCATGACCACGCTGCCGGTGGACGCGCCGGCGCTGGAGGCCCCCAATGACGGCAAGGACAGTAAGGACGCCATGCGGCTGGAGTACCGCATCCATCTGGCCGGCGCCGGCAAGGCGCAGGTGCAGGCGACCTTCGCGCCGACCCTGCGCTTCCAGCCGGGGCAGGGCTTCCGCTATGCCGTGTCGATCGACGACGAGACGCCGCGCATCGTCAACGTGCATGCCAACCAGTCGGAGAAGCATTGGGAGAAGATCGTCAGCGACGGGGCGGCGCTGTTCACCACCAACCACGTCATCGACACGCCAGGCGCGAAAACGCTCAAGGTGTGGGCCATCGATCCGGGCCTGGTGGTGCAGAAGCTGGTGGTCGACATGGGCGGACTGAAGCCCACTTATCTCGGCCCGCCCGAGAGTCCGCGCGCGCCCTGAGCGCGAAGGCCGCCCCCGGAACCCGGCGGGGCTTGTGCACTGCAATCACCGCTGGCCCCGGCCTCATAACGCATAGTACTTGTTTCAATCGTTCGTTAATAGTAAGCGCAGCTGTTCCGCGTCAACCTTGCTTTCTCTAAGGCGATAACCTATATTTGTGCATTTTTTCGGTTAACGTTGCCCTCTAAGTCGTTAATGGCAACGGTGCGATCTTTCTCGGGGGTTTGTCCGGAAGACAGCGCTACCACCTAGTCGTTATTGGTGTGGATTCGCGTGCGCCCGACCTTACAACATGGCCGAGCGCCGGCCTTTTCCTGGCCGGCCGACAGCAAAAAACAACCATAAACAAAAGTCGAGTCCTTGCGCGAGGTTGCATTCAATGACGTCATGCTGGAAATCGACAGGCCGGACGCGGTAATTCCGCTGGGGCCGGCGCAGCGCCTGCTGGGTGCGATTGCGTAGCCGCGCTGACCTTATCGCAGAAGCGAAAAATACCGCGCGACAGGAGCGATATAATTGCTGCGTTCCCCAAATAAAAGGCAGCAATGAAGATCTGTATCGTAGGCGCGGGCGCGATCGGCGGATTCCTGGGCGCCAAACTGGCTGCGGGCGGTCAGGCGCAAGTGAGCGCGCTGGCGCGCGGCGCCACCCTTGATGCGCTGGCGCAGCATGGCTGGCGCCTGGAGCAGGGTGGCGCGCTGGTCCACGGGCCGGTCGCCGCCGTCGCCGCCGACGCGCGTGAACTGGGCGTGCAGGATCTGGTGATTATTGCGGTCAAGGGACCTGCGCTGGCGTCGGTGGGTGCCGGTATCGGCGCACTGCTGGGGCCGCACACGATGGTGCTGCCCGCCATGAACGGCGTGCCCTGGTGGTTCGCTCAAGGCATCGCGGCGTTGGGCGACGCGCCGCTCGACAGCGTCGATCCGGGCGGCCGCATCGCCGCTGCGATTCCCCAGTCCCACGTGATCGGTTGCGTGGTGCATGCCAGTACCGCCGTCATCGCGCCCGGTCTGGTCCAGCACAAAATGGGGCAGGGCTTGATCATCGGCGAGCCGGAGCGCGCAAGTTCAGCGCGCCTGCGCGAGTTGGGCGACATGCTGACCCATGCCGGCTTCGACGTCACGCTGGCGGACAATATCCGCTATGACATCTGGTACAAGCTGTGGGGCAACATGACCATGAATCCGCTGTCGGCCATTACCGGCGCCACCACCGACCGGGTGCTGGACGACCCGCTGGTGCGGCAGTTCTGCTCGGCCGCGATGGCCGAGGCTGCATCGATCGGCGCAGCCATCGGCTGCCCGGTGACGCAAACCGCTCAAGACCGCCACGCCGTCACGCGCAAGCTGGGCGCGTTCAAGACCTCGATGCTGCAGGATGTGGAAGCGGGCAGGTCGATCGAACTCGACAGCATCGTCGGCGCCGTGCAGGAGATGGGCCGGCGGCTCGGGCTGGCCACGCCGAACATCGATGCCATCCTGGGCCTGACGCGGCTGTTCGCGCGCGAACGGGGACTGTATCCTCAACAGTCGGTCGAGCAGCTTGCTTAGATTTAATGCGAGGCAATGTATCGCTTTGCAATCAACCACTTAAGCTTCAATCTTCGCGTTTGTTAACAGACTTGTCCACAGACTGTGTGCATAAGTCGGGATTGCGCCCCTGACCTGTCGAAGGCAGTTGCCTGAATTTGATGCGCAGCAATCTATCGCTTTGCAATCAATAACTTAAGGCAAAATCTCCGCCATTGTTAACAGACTTGTCCACAGTCTATGTGCATAAGTCTGCCCGCCGCGCCGAGTGGCGAATAGTGTACAGGGCGACGATGTCGATCAGCGTATGCACCAGCATGGCCGCCACCAGGCCCACGTAATGGCATACCAGAGCGAGAAAGAGACTGGTGGCGAACACGCCGGCCGCCTGCACCGCCGTGGTCGGCGTAATCGATTTCATCCGGTAGGCCGGCAGGTGCGCGATCAGAAATATAAACGAACTGAGCACGATGCCCAGCGCCGGCTGGAGCGCGCCGCGAAACAGCAGTTCTTCACCGATCCCCGCACAGAGGCTGATCCACACGGGATTGGCGCCGGTCAGGTCGAGCTGGCTGTAGCTGGCCACCGCGCTGCTGGTTGCCGCCGAAGGGCCTCGGGGCCGGGTCGCCTGCCACTGGTAGCCGATGTAAGCGGCCAGCGCGGCAAGGGCGCCGACCGTCAGTCCGACACCGGCTTGCAGGTGCAGCGGCTGGCCAGCCGTCAGGGTCGCCATCAGGGTGTTACCCTGCAGGGCGATCAGCAGCCATGCGAGCGCGCACATCGACACGCACAGTGCCACTTGCCTGCGCAGTTTGACGGAGGCTGGGGCGGCGGGGGGTGTCACAGCCATCATGGCTCCGGTTTATGGTGATGTAGGGTCGATGATTGAGCATAGTGACGACAACGGGGAATATTGGCAAGATAATATTGGCCAAATTGCATCGAAAAGATGCCCTGCACGCGTCGTTCGGGCACTGCGTGTGACCGGCGTCAGGGTCACCGTCCGATGAAATTGAACGCGCTTGACAAGGCAATCGGGCGCGCCAATAGTAAGGCCATGACGATGTTCAGCCGCGAGGAAGTCGAAGGAAAACTAGCCGCATCCGAGGCGAGGAACGACGCGCGCCTGGCGCAATTCGAAACCATGATGAAAACAGGGTTTGAGCAACTGCGCGCTGAGATGGCGGGGCAGCGCGCTGAGATGGCGGGGCTGCGCGCGGAGATGCACAAGAACACAGCAGACATCATCAAGTGGGTCGTCAGCACCATGTTGGCCCTGGGAGCGTTGATTATCGTGATACTCACATTCGTGTTCAACAACGCACTGAACAAGCCGGCCGCGCCACTGCCACCGCCACCGCAGGTGATCGTGGTTCCGTGGCCAGGCGCGACGCCCTCCCAGTCGCCGCCAGACGCCGCCCCGTCCCGGTAGCCGGCGTTGACAGTATCAGACGGTCACGTCCGCTGTCTGCACCGTCTGCACCGCTCTCGGCAACGTCACCTTGAACACCGTGCCATTGCCCGGCACGCTGCTGACCTCGATCTTGCCCTGATGTCCCTGCACGATACCGTACACGATCGACAGCCCCAGCCCGGTGCCTTTGCCGACCGGCTTGGTGGTGAAGAACGGCTCGAAGATGCGGTCCACGTGCTCGGGAGCGATGCCGCTGCCGCTGTCTTCCACCTCGGCCCACACGCAATCGCTGTCGAATCCCGTGCGCAGGGTGATCTGGCCCCTGCCGTCGATGGCATGGGCGGCGTTGATCAGCAGGTTTAAAAACACCTGGTTAATCTGCGACGGCAGGCAGCTGATGTCGGGCACGCCGCCGTATTGCTTGACGATGTCGGCCTTGTATTTGAGCTCGTTCCAGGCCACGCTGAGGGTGCTGTCCAGGCCGTGTTCCAGATTGGCCATTTCGCTTTCGGTGCCGCCGATGCGCGAAAAATCCTTGAGGTTCTGGACGATGTCCTTGACCCGCTTGAGTCCTTCGAGCGACTCGCGCAGCAGGTCGTCCAGATCGAGCCGGATTTCTTCCAGGCCGATGTCCAGCTTCAGGCGCGTGAGCGGGCTGCGCGCATCCTGCGGCAGCAGCGACTCGACCTGCTCGTAGGCGCCGACCAGCCCCAGGATTTCCTGGGCGTTGCGCTCCAGCGCGCTGAAGTTGGAACTGATGAAGGCCAGCGGGTTGTTGATTTCGTGCGCCACGCCGGCCGCCAGCACGCCGATCGAGGCCATCTTTTCCGATTGCAGCAGCTGGCCCTGCATGTCGCCCAGCTTGCGGATTAGCACCTGCTGCTGCAGCTTTTCGGTCTGCAGGGTCCGATTGGCCTGTTCCAGCGCGTCGCCGCGCTCGACCAGCCGCGCTTCCATCTGCTTGCGCTGGGTGATGTCGTAGCCGATGCCGACGATGCCGTTGATGACGCCGTCGTCGTCGTGCAGCAGCACCTTGGTGGTCATGGTCCAGCCCAGTTCGCCCGTGTCCTGGTCTTCGACGATTTCTTCGTAATCGATCAGCGCTTCGCCCGATTGCAGGATTTGCTGCTCGTCGGCGAAATACTTGTCGGCCAGCTCGGACGGGAAGAACGCGTAATCGGTCTTGCCGATCAGCTCCGACGGGTCGGCCACCCCGGCCAGCTTGGCCATCTTGTCATTGCCGAACAGGAAGCGGCTGTCGTGGTCCTTGGCGTAGATGCGGATGGGAATATTGTTGACCATTGTGCGCAGCAGGTTGCGCTTGAATGCCAGTTCCTCTTCCGACTTGCGGTGGACGTCGCTTTCACGCCGCGCCGCCTCGCGCAGGGCGCAATTGTCGAGCGCGATGGCGGCGCTGGCGGCGAGGATGTCGAGCAGGGTGAACAGGGTAAGGTCGTTGCCGATGTCGGCCCTGAAGGCGGCGACCGTGGCATGTATTTGCTCGGCCGAACTGTGCGTGCCGATCGACTGCAGCGCTTTGGCCAGACGGGCGAGGTGGACGGTCTGCGCGGAAGGCGGACCGCTCGGCGCCAGCGGCGTCGCCTCGGCCGGCGCGGGAGGCGGCTGGGCTGGCAACGGCTTGATGTGGTCCATGGGCTTTCCTGTCGCTCGGCGTGGCTGCGTTCAGGGAGGGCAGCAAATGATTGCTATTAGCAAAACTTAGTTCGACGCGTAAACTGATTCTCACAGAAACACTCATGCGGGACAAGTTTATTCGGTGCTTTGTGGCAAGGAATTGCACAACTGTCGCGCCCACGCCCGTCGCGGTGCGCGCCGCCGCAATCTGTACGGAAACCGTAGCCGAAGCGCATATAATCGATTCACTACTTATCCGACACGGTGCCGGCGATGGCCATGCAATTCGAGGATTTTGAAGTCTTTGCCTCCGACCCGGTGAACGATGCCCATGCGGCATCGCCCACCGAGCGCCTGCAGTATCTGATCGATAACACGCCGGCCATCATCTATTGCACCGTGCCCAGCGGCGACTTCAAGATGACCTTCGTGAGCAACAATGCCTGGCACATGCTGGGCTACCGGCCCGAAGACATGGTGCGCGACCCCAACTTCTGGTTCGACCATATTCACCCCGACGACGCGCCGACGATTTTTTCCAGCCTGGCGCTGGTGTTCGTGGAAGGGCAGCGCGCCTATGAATACCGCTTCCGCACCGCCGACGGCAGCTACCGCTGGATGCACGACACCTTGCGCCTGATCCGCGATGCGCAGGGCGCGCCACTGGAGGTGATCGGCGCCATGACCGACATCACCATCCGCAAGGCCATGGAAGAATCGCTGCAAAGCAAGGGCGAAGAGCAGAAGCAGCTGATCGCGCGCCTGCAGCAAGCCCACGACCAGCTGCTGCAGTCCGAGAAAATGGCCTCGATCGGCCAGCTGGCCGCCGGCATCGCCCATGAAATCAATAACCCGGTCGGCTTCGTCAATTCCAACATGGGCACCTTGCAGGGCTATCTGGCCACGCTGTTCAAGATCATCGGCGATTACGAACGGGGCGTGGCGGCGCACGCGCCGCCGGCGGCGCTGGTCCAGTGCCTGGCCGACGTGCGCGAGGCTGCCGACCTGACCTTCCTGCAGGAAGACGTGGGCGACCTGATGCGCGAGTCGATGGATGGCTTAAAGCGGGTCAAGGATATCGTGCAGTCGCTGACCAATTTTTCGCACGTGGGCGAAAACGAATGGCAGGTGGCCGACCTGCACCAGGGGCTCGACAGCACGCTCAACATCGTCGCCAACCAGATCAAGTACAAGGCCACGGTCGAAAAAGCCTACGGCGCGCTGCCGCAGATCACCTGCATGGCGTCGCAGCTCAATCAGGTGTTTATGAACCTGCTCGTCAACGCCGCCCATGCCATCAAGGAGCGCGGCACCATCACCATCCGCACGGGCGTGGCTGCCGACGGGGTGTGGGTGGCGATCGGCGACACCGGATCGGGCATCGCGCCGGAAAACCTCAACCGCATCTTCGAGCCGTTCTTCACCACCAAGCCGATCGGTACCGGCACGGGACTGGGCTTGTCGCTGTCGTACGGCATCGTGCACAAGCACGGCGGACGGATCGAAGTGGCCTCGACGCTGGGCGTGGGCACCACCTTCACCATTTTCCTGCCATGTACGCCGCCGGCCGCCGTGGCGCCGGCGTAGACTTGCTCGCCCGCCGCCAGCCACAGCGCACCCAGCCTACAAAATGATCTCGCCGTTCGGACCCCAGCGCACCTGGGTGATGCCGGGTTCTTCGTCTTCCAGTTGCGCGGCCGCCTGCTCCTGCGGCGTGCCCTGCGACGCCTGCTGGCGGCGCTGCTGGTCGGCCAGGGCTTTTTCGCGCACCAGCTCGGCCCGGTAGACCAGTGCCGCCGAGATGTTGTCCTGCAGGTCGGCCAGCTGCCACGGCTTGGGGATGTAGCGGAACACGTGGGCTTCGGCAATCGCGCTGGCCACCGTCTCGAATTCGGTCGAGGCCGACAGCATCATGCGCACCGTGCTGGGCGCGACTTCCTTGAGCGCATGCAGAAACTCGACCCCGGTCATCTGCGGCATGCGCTGGTCCGAAATGACGATGTCGTAATCGACTTCGCAGCAGCGCGCCAGCGCCGCGTACGGATCGCTGAAGGTGTCGATCTCCAGATCGGCGCTCCTGAACTGCTGGCGCAGCGCGCGCACCAGCGCATGTAAGACGTTGACTTCGTCGTCAACCAGTAGCAGTCGCTGCATCATGCCCCCTTGGGCGGCCAGACCCGGAACACCAGCCGCACTTCCTGTTTCGCTTCAAAATCCTGGACCTGGCGGATCAGGCGTTCGTCGAGCACATGATCGGCCGACAGCAGCATCAGGCCGTCGCGGCTGATCAGGTCGCGCGAGAGCGCCATGCCGGGTTTGAGTTCCTCGGACAGCACTTCCATGTCGCGCGGCTGCTCGGGCACGTCGCCATCGGTCAGGGCGCGGAACGCCGCCACCACGTCCGGATCGTAACGCCGCCCGCTGCTGTCGTAGACCAGCTTCTTGGCGTCTTCCGGCTGCACGCGGCGCTGCACCAGCGCGCCGATCTGCAGGTTGTCATAGTCGGACGCCAGCGCCAAAATGCGCGCGCCCAGCGGTATCGTGAACGCGCTGATCCCGTCCGGGAAACCGGCGCCGTCGAAGCGCTCCATGTGGGCGCGGATGATGGCCGCCACGCCGCGCAAGTCTTCCAGCGGCATCAGCAGGTCGGCGGCGCGCACCGGGTGCTTGCGGAACATGCCCAGGTTGTCGCCGGCCATCGCGTTCACCGTCATGGCCAGCAGGTCGTCGGAAAAGCCCATCTTGCCGATGTCGTGCAGCAGGGCGGCGATGAACACGTCCTGGGTCTGCTTGGCATCGAGCCCCATCTTGACGGCGATGCGCCGCGCCAGATCGGCCACGCGGCGCGCGTGGCCCGACATGTTGGCGCCGCGCATTTCGATCATGCTCGACAGGATCTTGATGGTGGTGATGAAATTGCTCTTGAGCTTGTCGTTGACGGCCACGATGGCGTCGTGCGACGCCTTCAGCTGCGCGGTGCGGGCCTGCACCTTCGCTTCCAGGCTCTGGTTGAGCGCCTTGAGCTCGTCGTTCTGGTCGCGCGTGAGCTGTTCCAGGCGCACCTTGTCGCGCTCCAGCGTGCGCCGCTCCAGCGCATGGCGCACCACCAGTCCGATATCGTTGTCGTCCCACGGCTTGGTGATGTAGCGGTAGATTTCGCCGCGGTTGATCGCCGCCAGGATCGAGCCGATGTCCGAGTAGCCGGTCAGCAGCAGGCGGATGGTGTCGGGCCAGCGCGCGCGCACGTGTTCGAGAAACTGCGCGCCGTCCATCTCCGGCATGCGCATGTCGGAGATCACCAGGTCGACCTCTTCCTGCTCCAGCATGGCCAGCCCGGCCGCGCCGCTGTCGGCCACCAGCACGCGGTAGCCGTGCGGGCGGAACAGGCGGCGCAGCGACGACAGGATGTTCGGTTCGTCGTCCACGCACAGGATGGTCGGCGCGGGCGCGGGCGGCGGCGCGGGCGGAGTATGGGGCGCGCTCATGGCATGCTTTCGGTGGCGGGCGCTGCCTGGCGCACGGGCAGTTCGATGCGGAATGTGGTGCCCACACCGGGCGTGCTGGTCACGCCGATGTGGCCGCCATGCTTTTGCACGATGCTGTAGGCCAGCGACAGGCCCAGGCCCGTGCCTTTGCCGACCGGCTTGGTGGTGAAGAACGGATCGAAAATGCGCGACAGGTTTTCCGGCGCGATGCCGCGGCCGTTGTCGGCCACCTCCAGCCATACCATGCTGGTATCGACGCCAGCGACGCCAGCGGCGCCCGCGCCCCCATCGACGCCGTCGACCCCGGTGCGCAGGGTGATGGTGCCGCGCTGCTGGTCGATGGCGTGGGCCGCGTTGACCACCAGATTCATGATGACCTGGTTGATCTGCGAGGGCCGGCATTCGATGTCGGGGATGGCGCCGTAGTGCTTGACGACGTCGGCCTTGTACTTGACTTCGTTGGCGACGATGTTCAGGGTCGAATCGATGCCGCTGTGCAGATTGGCCCACACCCAGTCCTGATTGGCATCGGTGCGGGAAAAGTCTTTGAGGTCCTGCACGATGTGGCGCACCCTGGCGATGCCTTCTTTCGATTCGCTCATCAGGGCGGCGATATCCTGGCGCAGAAAATCCAGGTCGATGGCGTCGCGCATGTCGGCCAGCTGCGCGGCCACGGCGGGCGGCGCCAGCGCTTCGGCGCGCTCGTAGGCGCCCAGCATGTCGAACAGCTGCTCCAGATAGGTGTGCAAGGTGCCGAAGTTGGAGAAGATGTAACCGATCGGGTTGTTGATTTCATGGGCCACGCCGGCGGCCAGCTGGCCGATCGAGGCCAGTTTTTCCGATTGCAGCAGGTGGTCCTGCGCCATCGACAGCTTGTCGTTCAGCTCCACCAGCTCGGCGTTGCGCTTGCGCAGTTCGGCATCCGCACCGGCGCGCTGGCGGATATCGTCTTCCAGCCGGGCATTGGCCTCGGCCAGCTGGGCGGTGCGCTGCTCGACCAGCAGCTCCAGTTCTAACAGGGAGCGCTGGTCGGCGGGGCAGGGCGCGGCGCCGGGTTCGCTCGCGGCGGGCTTGACGGTATCCATGGCGTCGGTTCTCCTTAGCTCACCAGAATCTGGCACATCTCATCGAACGTGGCTTCGATCTCGGCGAACAGGCTGCTGCTCTGTGCCTCGTCCAGCCCCAGCGCGTCCCACACCGCATGCGAGATCGGCGGGGCCAGGTCGTCGCTGTCGCCGCCCAGGTCCAGCGCATGGGCCAGCGTGTTGGCCGCGTGCACCACCACGGTCAGCGGGCTCATGCCGGACGCTTCCGGCGTGTGGTGGCCCGCCACGGCTTGCTGCATTTCGAGCGGGAACTTCCAGTACGCGGTCAGCGCGCTGCCCACCAGCGTGTGGTCGATGCCCAGCACGGCCTGCTCGGCCACCACGATGGTGCAGTCGTGCTCGCGCCGGTAGGCCAGCATGGCGTCGTACTGATCGCGAAAGCGCGTGGCCAGCACCAGCGCGCCGATGTCGTGCAGCAGGCCGGCGGTAAAGGCGGTGTCGGGATTGACCGCCAGCAGGCGCGCCAGCTTCTGGGCCGCCACGGCGGTGCCCACGGAGTGGCGCCAGAACCCTTCGAAGTTGAAGCTGCCACTGGCGTTTTTGGGGAACGCGGCCGTGACCGAGCAGGCTGTCAGCAGCGTGCGGATGCTGCGAAACCCCAGGATCGAGATCGCCTGCTGGATGGTTGTCACTTTCGACGACATGCCGTAGAACGAGGAGTTGGCCAGGCGCAGCGTCTTGGCCGTGAGCGCCTGGTCCAGCGTGATCTTGCGGCACAGCGACTGCACGTCCACGTCCTGCTTGTCCATGGTGGTGAGCAGCTCGGTGATCACGGCCGGCAGCGAGGGCAGATCGCGCACTTGCCTGGTGACGTCTTCGATGGCGATCGGCATGGTTAGTGTGTCCGGCGGTAGTGGAGCAGACGCCCGAGCAGGATGGCGCTGGCGCCCTCGCTGGCCTGGTCGTTGGCGCTGTGGCGAAACAGCAGGGCCAGGCGCGCGCACTGGCGTTCGCGCTCGGCTTCTCGTTGTTCGTTCGATTCCTCGCCCACGATGTCGACGCTGGCGATGCCGCGCCGCGCCAGCGATTGGAGCATGGACGCGCTCAAGGTGGCGCCGGCCGGCAGCAGCACTTTGGCCGAGGCGTCGAGCAGGTCGGCGGCCAGCACCATGCCGTCGCAAGCCTGGTCGAGATCGATGGTGCGGGTGGGAAGGCTCATGCGGTGTCCTCGCAGCGGCTGATGGTGATGAGGCTGCCGCGCGACTGCGAGTTGGCCCCCATGGGGCGCGCGACCACGTCATAGCAGGCGCCGTTGATGACGACTTGATGTTGTGCGACCCGTGCTTGTCCGGCCGCTGCTTGTCCGACCGCTGGCTGGGCGCCGCGCACGCCATCGGGAAACAGATCGGGCAGCACCACGTCCGCTTCGCTGCCCAGGATGGCGCCGTAGGCGCGCAGCAGCGTTTCGGCGGCATCGTTGACAAACGCCACGATGCCCTCGTCGTCCAGCCCGATTACAGGCAGCGGCAGCAGCTGCAGCAGTTCGCGCGCCACGTTCAGATTGATTTCGTCGAGCGTGATCTGCTGCTGCTTCTGCTGCAACAGTTCGCCCATCTTACGGTTGGCCGTGGCCAGCTCCTGGTTGACGGTGCGCAGCTCCAGGTTCAGGCGTTCGTTCTCGTCGGCGATTTCCTTGACCTGGAAGGCGTCGGCGATGTGGCCGCGCAGCAGGTCGTCTTCCCACGGCTTGGTCAGGAATTTGTAGATCGCACCCTCGTTGACGGCATCGGTGACGGACTGCAGTTCGGTGTAGCCCGACAGCATGATGCGTATCGTGTGCGGATATAGGTCCTTGGCCGCGCGCAGAAAGTCGACCCCCAGCATGCCCGGCATGCGCTGGTCCGACACGATCACGTCGACCGGGTGCTGGGCCAGCACGTCCAGCCCCTCCTGGCCGCTGTTGGCGCTGAGGATGCGGTAGTTGTCGCGGCGCAGCAAGCGTTTTAACGACGACACGATGTTCTGTTCGTCGTCCACCAGCAGCAAGGTGCGCTGCTGGCGCTGGATGCGCAGCAGGTGGGCGGGCAAGCCCGGAGGCGCCCCGAGCAGCGCAACCAGGCCGGCCGCGGTGGTGGGCGCGCCTGCAAAGCTGCCTTGCACCAGGTCGCACATACTATGGCGCAAGACGTCGCACTGGTTTTCCGCATCCACGCCGTCGGCGCACACCAGCATGCCCAGATGGTGGGCCATGGCGATGACGGTCTTGACCAGCGCGGCGTCGTCCGGTTTGTCGGCGATATGCAAAATCAGCTCGTGGTCGATCTTGACCTGGTCCAGCGGGAACCGCTTGAGGATACTGAGCGACGAGCCCAGCGTGCCGAACTGGTCCAGCGTCAGGCTCACGCCCAGCGCCTTGAGCGCGGCCAGGCTGCGCGCGCTGGCGTCGGGGTTCTCCAGCAGGGTCGATTCCGACACTTCCAGCGTCAGGTGGCGCGGTTCGATGCCGGATGCCGCCAGGGCAGTACCGATCTGCGCCGCCAGTTCGGGATCGCGGAACTGGTGCGGCGACAGGTTGAACGCCATCGGCACCACGGCAAGGCCGGCGGCGCGCCAGTCGTTCAGGTCCTGGGAGGCGCGCTGCGCCACCCACTGGCCGATGGCGCGCGACAGTCCGGCGTCTTCGGCGATGGCGATGAAGTGGCGCGCCTCGACCAGGCCGAATTCGGGGTGGCGCCAGCACAGCTGCGCCTCCACGCTGCCGATGGCGCCGTTGCGCAGGTCGATCATGGGCTGGTACAGCAGCTCGAACTCGGCGCGCGCCAGCGCCAGGTGCAGGGCGCCTTCCATGCGCACGCGCTCGGCAATGCGTTCGTTCATGACGGGCGAATAGGCCTGGGCGCGGTCGGCGCCCGCTTCGCGCGCGCAGGAGCGCGCCAGATTGGCAAAGGCCATCAGTTCGGTGGCGTCGCTGCCGTCGTGCGGGGCCAGCGCCGCGCCCACGCTGCAGCGCGCGTGCATGCTCTGGCCGGCGATGGAAAAGGCCGGGGCCAGCGCCGCGAACAGGGCGTCGGCGGCGGTATGCAACGGAAACTGGGGGCCGATGCCGCTGATTAACAAGATAAATTCGTTGCCGCCATGCCGGAACAGGTGGTCGCCGCTGCGGATGCAGCCGTAGACGCGCTGGACAATGCCGACCAGCAGTTCGTCGCCGGCGGCGTAGCCGTAGCGTTCGTTGACGGCGTTGTAATTGTCGACCGACAGCATCATCAGCGCGACCGTGCTGTGGTTCGCGTGGGCGGCTACCAGCGCCGCGGCCAGATGCCCGGCCAGCATGCTGCGGTTGGGTAAGCCGGTGAGTTGGTCGTGGGTGCTCAGGTAGTGCAAGGCTTCGCGCAGCTGCGCTACCTGGGTGGGTTCCACGGGCGGCGTGGGCCCGTCCGCGGCAGCCGCGGCCGGGGTCTCCGCGGCCGCATTTGCGGGCGTCGCGCCCGGCGTGGCCGCAGGCACATCTTGGCTCGACTGGTCGTTCGGTGCCGCTGTCGGACTGCTCGCTGCTGGATCCATCGGGTTCCCCGGGGTGAAGGATGCGCCCGCCGATGCACTCCAGCGTTTGGTATTGAGCGTGAATAAATTATACGTGGATCGGGTACGAGCAAACGGCGTTTTTGTTGTGGAGTGGCAACGCTCACCGCCTTGTCCAAGCGTCAAATGGCATCCGGTGGCGATTCTCTGATCAATCTGATCACGCCATGCGGGCGATGACGCCTGGCGCAGAGCACATCAGGGCACATCAGGGCACGTCAGGGCACATCAGGCCGCAACGCGCAGGTGGCTGCGGCCGCTGGGCCTTGGGAGAAGTGCTGGGTCACGGCGTCGCGCCCGGCCAGGAAGCGCTGCTGCTCGCCGTAACGCGAGAAATCGTGGTCGCCGCCCACAGCCACAAATATCAAGGGGAAAGCTTGCGTTGGCGCAGCTGGTGGAATGCCTAAGCTTGATTTGGAACAAGCGTTGGTTCCCAGTCATACTCCATCTGGCGCGCCGTGCTCACTGCGGCCGCCGCGCCCAGGATGCGCTGCACCAGGTGCAGACTCATGCCGATGCCGGCGGAAATGCCGGCCGACGTGACAATGGCGCCCTGGTCGACGAAGGTGGCGCAGTCCTGCACGTCCAGGTCCGGGTAGCCGCGCCGCAGGTCGTCGATGTCGGACCAGTGGGTGGTCACCGACAAGCCTTTCAGGATGCCAAGCTGGGCCAGCACGAAGGCGCCGGTGCACACCGACGCCGTCAGCGCGGCCTGGCGGTGGCTGCGCGCGACCCAGTCCAGCGTGGCGGCGTCGCCCAGCGGCTGCTCCATCAGCCCGCCCGGCACGATCAGCAGGTCGACCTCGGGCACATCGGCAAAGCTGTGATGCGGCACGATGCCCAAGCCGTGGCGCGCCGCCACCGGCGCGCCGCTGGCGCCGACGATCGAGACCTTGAACGGCAGGCGCCCGGTGTCGCGCTGTGTCACGCGCGCGGCCACCGAAAACACTTCGAACGGGCCGGCGAAATCGAGCACTTCCACGCCGGGAAACACCAGGATGGCCACGTGCAGCGTGGTCTGGCGGTCGAGACGGTCATTGATGGTCATGGCAAGCTCCTTTGAGAACGATTGAAAGTGGGGTTCAGCATGCGACCTGTGCCGGGTACGGGTTGCCGCGGCAGGCAGCGAAGCGCTCGCGGTAGTCGGACGGCGTGGTGCCGAGCTGGCGCAGAAAGGCGCGCCGCATCACGTCGCCGCTCTGGTAGCCGCAGTCCACGGCGATCAGGTCGACCGCGTCGGTTCCGGTTTCCAGGCGGCGGCGCACATGATCCAGGCGCGCCCGTTCGACATAGTCGGCCGGCGCCACGCCCGTCTCGCGCTTGAACACGCGGGCGAAGTGGCGCGGGCTCATGGCGGCCAGCTGCGCCAGCGCTTCGACCGACAGGTCGGCGCGCGGCTGCGCCACGACATGCGCCTGCACGCGGCGGATGACGGCGTCGCTGGTGGACGGGGCGGCCAGATCGGCGCAGAACTGCGCCTGGCTGCCCGGCCGGCGCAAAAACATCACCAGTTCGCGCGCCACCCGCAGCGCCAGGGCCGCGCCGTGATCCTGCTCGATCATGGCCAGCGCCAGGTCGATGCCGGCCGTCACGCCCGCCGAGGTCCACACGGCGCCATCCTGCAGGTACATCGGTTCGTGCTCGACCCGCACCAGCGGATAGCGCCGCGCCAGCCGTTCGCACCAGTTCCAGTGGGTGACGGCGCGGCGGCCGTCGAGCAGGCCCGCGTGGGCCAGCAGCAGGGCGCCCGTGCAGACCGAGCCGAGCCGGCGCACCTGCGGCGCCTGCTGGCGCAGCGTGGCCACCAGGGCCGCACGCTGTAGGCTGCCTCGACGCCGCGCCCGCCGGCAATGAGCAGCGTATCGATGGCGCCGGTCGCGGCCACGTCGCGCCCGGCGTGGATGGCCAGACCCGAGCTGGCAAGTATCAGTCCGGGCTGCTCGGCGGCGATCTCCACGCGATAAGCGGGCTGGTCTGTTGCCAGCAGATCCAAGGCTGTGGCGAACGCTTCGAGCGGGCCGGTCACGTCGAGCAGCTCGACGCCCGGATAGGCAAACATGACGATCGTGCGGGTGGAGACCATGGGGCGTCGGTGTGGAATAAACAAGCATCACTGTACCGGCGCGGGTCCAAATGCAAAAGGACATCATTCCGACGATTTCTGCCATGAGGCGTCAGGTATCGCCTGGCGGTACTTTGGGTGGCGTAAAGCTAGGCTGCGGAAACTCAAGTGGTGTAAATCGATAAACGTTGCGAGACTGCGCTTTGTCGCCGGTAATCGAACCCGCGGCCCCAGCCAACCCTCACTATCCAAGGATAAAAGTCATGCAACGAGCTATCTGTGTCGCCCTGTTTTCGCTGTTCGCCTTTGCGCCGAAAGCCCATGCGGCCGAAGCGGCTGCAGTCGAAGCCGCAGCGCCACAGTCGACCTTCTCCGTCGGCGTTGGGGCGGGGTACTTGCCTGAGTACGCCGGGGCCGACGATTCGCGCTTTTTCGCCATGCTGTCGCTGGACTATGCCCACAAGAGCGGGTTTTTTGCCAGCACCCGGCGCGGCATCGGCTTTCAGAGCGCCACCGGCCCGCTGCGCACCAGTGTGGCGATCAGCTACGAGCGTGGCCGCAAGGAGCACAGCCGCCGCTTCGGCAGCGGTTCGCCGGATCTGCGCGGTATGGGCGACATCGCCGGCTCCACGGTGGCCAAGTTGGGCATCGGCTACGACCTCGGCTTCATGACGTTCGGCACGGAAGCGAAATTCGCGCTGTCGAACCGGGAACGCGGCAACACCTATGAGCTAGCCGTGGGCGTGCCCCTGCTCAAAACGGCGACCAATCAGGTGACCCTGTTCGGTTCGGCCGACTACGCCGACCGCAAGCAGATGCAGACCTATTACGGCGTGACGGCGGCGCAGAGCGCGCGCTCCGGCTACAACACCTACAACCCGAGCAGGGGCTTCGAGAAAGTGGCGCTGGGTGTGAACTGGAATCACCAGATCAACAGCGCATGGTCGGTGCGCACGATGGCGGGCGTGCTGCACATGGTGGGCGACGCCAAGGATAGCCCGCTGACCAAGCGCCGCACCTCGCCGATGCTGCTCACCACGGTGAACTACGCGTTCTGATCCATGATGGACAGCGCCGCCATCAGTGCCGGCCGCCCCCCGCTGCGCCTCTGGATGCGCAGGCTGCTGCGGCTTATCCTACGCTTGACGTCAGGCGGGCGCCGCAGGCGGTCAGGTCGCCATCGTAAGCATACGGCTTGCCCCGGTGACGCGCGCCCGCGCCATCGGGCTTGATGGCGAACTGCCCCTTGCAGCGGGGGCACAAGGTCATGTCGCCGTCCAGCGCGGCCAGCTTGCCAAGCACCCGGGTGGTGGAGGAGGCCGACACCACCTTGCCGCCGTGGTCGGTGCTGTCGCCGATGCGGATCACCCCGCGCGACTGATGTTTCATGGGAACTCCCGTCATCAGATGGAAGTTCATTATTGCGGCGGGGAAAACCTCGGGTTTGCTTGCGCGCAAAAATAGCGGCGCTTGTCCACGCCGCTGACGTTATCAGGCGCTTGCCACATCGGCGCAGTTACCAGCGCGGCGCCACTTGCTCGCCCGGCATCGCCTCATACGGCGAGATCCAGCCCGGCACCTGCTTCAGGCGCTGCACCCAGGCGCCGATGTTCGGGTAGCGGGCGGCGATGTCGATGCCGCTTTCGTCGACCGGGTAGAACTGGTAGCCGCTCAGCGAAAAGTCGGCAATCGTCGGCGCATTGCCGACCATGAATTCGCGCGTTGCCAGATGCAGGTCGACCACCTGGAACGCGCCTTCAATCTTGGCCAGCAGCCATTTCATCACGGCCGGGTCGGGCTCGGTCGGCACGAACGACTTGGCAAACCGGTAGCTGGCGAAGTAGCTGGTGAACTTGTGATTGTCGAACAGCAGCCAGCGCAGCACTTCCAGCTGCTCGCTTTCGCTGGCGCCGCCGAACCGGCCATGCTTGTTGGCCAGATAGGTGAGGATGGCGCCCGACTGGGTCAGGCGCAGCTCGCCATCGTCCAGGATGGGAGCCTCGCCCATTTCATTGTTTTCCGCGCGCCAGGCCGGATCGCGGCTGATGCCTTTGAAGAAGTCGACATGCTGGGTCTCGAACGGCTGGCCCAGGGCGCGCAGCATGAAGGCGACTTTGAACGCATTGCCCGACTGGCTGAAACAATGTAAGCGGTACATAAGGGAGGTTC
>CALRYE020000095.1:0-24012 GCA_943372275.1 Janthinobacterium lividum | reverse complement strand
CGCGGCCTACGTCAACTCGCGGCTGGATAAACTGGCCGACAACGAAGACCTGTCGCGCTACGTACTGTAAGAAAGTAAGAAAGGAGAGACGCCATGGCAAACAAGGCACTGGCAACCCGTCAGAAAATGCGCCTGACCGTGGCGCCTGTCATCGTCAAGTCCAGCAAGCCGCGCAATCCGGTGGCGGTGGCGGCCAAGTTGCGCGCCGCCGGACCCCACGCCAAGGGTCCTGGGCAGGAACGGCAAGCGGCCAAGCAGGCGCTGCGCAAAACGCCGCTCAAGTCGGAAGAAGAGACGTAGCGGCGCAAGCCAACAGCGAATGGTGAGTGGCGAATGGCGAACGTCGAACAGTGTGCGGAGACTGACGACGCCGAAGTCGCGCCCCCAAATTACAACCTAACGCCTGCCACCGTTGTACCCGCGCGGGCGGGTATACATACCCCGCCACCCGAACCCGTGGATGACGATGGTCGGGCAAGCACTTACCCACACGTAGCAATTATGTCGACCATGGATTGGGGAATGACGAAAGACAGCTTGGCCGCCTGCGGGCGCCCTTGCGGCGCCCGCGATCAGGCCATTCGATACGGCACGGCTAGAAACGCCAGGTGCCCGTCAACGTGTAAATCTGGATATCGGCTGCGATGGCCGCCTGCGCCGCCGCGATGGAAGCGGCCGCGAGGATAACCGTGATCACTAGCATTCGGAATGTGGTGCGCTGCATGATGGTGCCTCGTGGTGAGCTGATTGAATCTGCTTGCCGAAAAAATCTGCTTGTCGAAAAATCCAGAGTTCCAGTGTCCCCCATCCCGGCAGCGAGTACCACCGCCTTGTGCGAAGTCCCGTTATTCGGTACATTCGGTATCGCCAGCCGGTACGCGTTTGCATGCCGGGGCAACTTTTCGTCTCATTTACGCACAAGGGCAGGCATGAGTTCACCGGAACAGGTTCTCCAGGTACTGCGCGCGGAGCTGCGCGGCGCCGGCATCACCTACAAGGCATTAGCCGAGCGCATCGGCATGAGCGAGTCGAGCGTCAAGCGCATGTTCGGGCAAAAGGACATGGCGCTGTCGCGCCTGGCGCAGATCTGCAAGGCGACCGGCATCGGCATGGAAGACGTACTGCGCGGGGCGGCCGACGCCACGCCGAGAACCGACCGCCTGACGCTGGCGCAGGAAACCTCGCTCACGGCCAGCCCGTACCTGCTGCTGGTGGCCACCTGCTGCCTGGGCCACTGGACCGTGGAGCAGATGCTGGAAACCTACCGCCTGAGCGAGCCGGAGTGTATCGGCCTGCTGGCCGAGCTGGACCGGCTGGGCCTGATCGAACTGAAACCCGGCAACCGCTACAGCCTGCGCGTGTCGAACGCCTTCCAGTGGCTACCCGACGGCCCCGTGCAGCGCTACGTGCGCGAACACGTGGTGGGGGACTTTTTCAGCGGCCGCTTCGACGGTCCCGGTGAAGCGCTGATGTGTTTGCCGGCCAGGCTGTCGCGGGCCAGTGCTCAGGAGCTGAACGTCAAGATTCAGCAGCTGGCGTCGGAACTGGCGCGGCTGCACCAGAACGACCGCCGGCTCGATGCCAGCGAGCGCGATGGATTCACCGTGCTGCTGGGCCTGCGCTCGTGGGAATTTGCCGCGTTTACCGCGTTGCGACGCTAGCACTGGCTGACAGTTACCAGATCGGGCCGAGATAAATATACAAGGTCCGGTCACCCGTCTTGGTCGCGCCCGCGCCCACATACGCCGGCCCGAAGCGCGTATCGACCGAAATAAACGCGCTGCCGGCGGTCTTGAGCGGCGTGGTCTTGGCCGGCACATCCGGATTGAACCCGCCGCCCAGCTCCAGCGAAAAGCCCGCGCGCACCGTGCCGCCCAGGGTCACCGGCAAAGCGCCGATGCGTCGCGCCATCACCACGCGCGTGAACGCCACCGTGCGCGCTTCGATCGAGTCGGCGCTGGTGCCCGACAGGCGCAGAAAGCCACCCAGGCGCACCGATGCCGCACCGCGCTGCGCGTGCGCATATTCGCCATAAATGTGCCCGGCCCAGTTCTCGGTGCGGAACGCGCGCACGCCGACGATGCTGGAGTGCGCCGTCGACGTGCGGTTGCCGCTGCTGTCCATCAGCCGCTCCACATACGCATCGACCAGCGTGCCGCGGCTGGGGAAGCCCAGCGAGTCAAGCGTATCGACCCGGTAGCGCATAAACTGCGCCGTGTCGAATCCGACGCCGCCCGCCACGCCGCCATCGTCGGGAATCTGCAAGCGGGCCTTGTTGCGGCTGCGGATCAGGCCCATCTGGATGTCGCCCCAGTTGCCCAGTTCGCGCCCCAGTATCAGCTCGGTCCCGAACGACGAAAACGCCGCGCGCGCCACCCGGCGGCTTTCGTTGAGCACGTCCAGCGAGGCCGACGAATACTGCACCGCCGCCGCCAGATACCACTGCGAGCCGGGCCCCAGCGGCTGGAAGAACTGGCTCTTGAATTCGCGCAGGCTGCCCACGCCCGCATAGGTGCGCACCTCGGCGCCCCACTGGTTCACCGACGAGCGCACATGCAGCATCTTGAGCGCAAAGTTATTGGCGTCGTCAAAGTCGGTGCCCAGCTCCAGGCCCACGCGCAGGCGGCTGGTGGCCCATGGCGCTTCGGTCACCTTGATGTCGGCCTGGCGGTTGCCGCTGCGGTCGTCGATGATCTCGGTCTCGACGCGCTCCAGGTCATCGCGCCCGTACAGCGTCTCGGCGCCGGCGCGTATCTGCACGCGCGTCACGTTCCTGCCTTGAACCAGGCCGGTCTGCTTTTCCAGGATGCGCGGGTTGATGCGGCCATTGGTGTGGGCCGTCACGCGCACCAGCGGCAGCCCGTTGTCCACCTGCGGCGGCGGCGCCAGGCGGCTGTCTTCGAAGGCCGCGTATTCTTCGATCGGCAGCGCCAGCGCGGACAGGCGCGGCGCCAGCGCGCGCGCGCGTTCTTCGCCGGCCAGCATGGCATCGTCGGCATCGCGAAAGTCCAGAAAACTCACTGTGGCCAGATCGGGCGCGATCAGGATGTCGTGCTCGCGCAGTTCGTTCACCGAGCGCTTGACGTTCTGTTCGGTCAGGATATTCAGCATCTGCTGCGCCACACCCAGCGCGCTACCCAGCTGCTTTTCCGGCGCCAGCGGCGTGCCCACGTTGACGGCGATGACCACGTCGGCGCCCATCTTGTGGGCCAGATCGACCGGCAGATTGCGCACCAGGCCACCGTCGACCACCAGGCGTCCGTTCACGCGCACCGGCGCGAACATGCCGGGCAGCGCCAGCGAGGCGCGGATGGTCAGGAACAGCGGGGTGTCGACCAGGTCGACCAGGTCGCCGGTGAGCAGGTCCGACGCCACCGAGCGGAATGGCAGCGCCAGCTGGTTGACCGGACGGTCGCGCGTACCGGATGGCAGCACGCGGCCCAATGCCTGCTCCAGCGCGGCGTTGCCGGCGGCCGCAGGCGGCAGCGACAAGCCGTCGTTATGCACGCCGAACTCGATCCGCGACGGCAGCATGACGTCCTCTTCGCGGCGGCGAAATTCCAGATCCTGGCGCGCCGGGCGGTCGGCCACCACGCGGTCCCAGTCGGTGTAGCGGGCCATGTTTTCCAGGTCGGCCACGGAGGCGCCGGCGGCGTAGGCGCCACCGACCACGCTGCCCATGCTGGTGCCGAGCACCATGTCGACCGGAACGCGCAGTTCGCGCAGCACGCGCAACACGCCGATGTGGGCGAAGCCGCGCGCGCCGCCCCCGGACAGTACCAGGGCGATCCGGGGGCGCGCCAACGCTGCCGGCGACTGCGCGGAGCGATGCGGCAGGCCGGACTGGATCTGAGACGGAGTTTGAGTTTGAGTTTGAGCCTGAGCCTGGGCCAGCGCCGGCACGGCCTGCCCCAGCCCCAGGCCAAGGCAAGCAACCAGCGAGGCCGTAGCGACGGCGCGCACGGACGCCATGCTTACTGGTTCGGCGGCACGGCGCCCGGATTGAAGGTGCGCGTTGGCGTGGGCATCTGCACCGATGGCGGCGGCGGCGGCACGCCCTGCGGCTGCGGCTGCGGCATTTCCTGCGGTGGGTTGCCAGGCACCGGCACCTGCTGGTTGGGCTGCGCCTGCTGATAGTTCTGAAACTGCTGGTTCGGCTGATTCGGCTGGTTCTGGTTCTGCTGGTAGTTCGGCATGCCGCCCTGCGGCAGCGGCGGCGACAGGCTGGTGCCCGCCTTGGCGTCGGTCGCCAGCTCGATGCGCTTCAAAACGCCGCCTTCGGACAGCATCACGTAACGCGGGTGCACTTCGCTGACCGTCACGCCGGCCGCCAGTTCCTTACCCACCGGGAGCGCCTTGGGCGGCTGGCCGTCGGCCACCAAAATCGCCACGCTCTCGCGCCCGGCCGACACCACGCCGGTGAGCTGGTAGTTGGTGGCCACCAGCGCCACGGCCTGGCCGCCGAACAGGGTCGAGGCGGCGTCGGGCGACGGCTCGGCCAAGCTTTGCGGCGCGGTGGCCGTCAGCGGGCGCTGGGCCGGTTTGTACAGCTGCATGACCCAGTAGGCGATCGATGCCGACAGGGCAATGACGGCCAGCAGGCTGAAAAGTAAGGGTAAACGCTTCATCAAAGTCCTTGTATTTAGCGCACCAGCTGATTGATTTCGATAATCGGCATCAGCACGGCGAGCACGATCAGCAGCACCACCACGCCCATGGCCAGAATCAGCACAGGTTCGAGCAGGCCGGCGATGGTCAGCGTGCGCCGCTCCAGGTCCTGCTGCTGGGAGTTGGCGGCGCGCTCCAGCATGGCGGGCAGCTCGCCGGTGATTTCGCCGGCGCGGATCATGTGGATCAGCATCGGCGGGAAGTGCTTTTGCGCCGACAGCGCGCGCGCCAGGCTCACGCCTTCGCGCACGCTGGCACTGGCTTCTTCCACCAGCTCTTTCATGGCCACGTTGGACAGCGTGTCGCGGCTGGTGTCGAGCGCGCGCAGGATCGGCACGCCGGACCCGGTGGTAATGGCCAGCGTGCTGGCGAAACGCGCCGTGTTCAGGCTGCGCTCGAACTTGCCGTACACGGGAGCGGTCAGCAGCCAGGTATGCCAGCGCCGCTTGAGCACGGGATTGCGCAGCGCGCGGCGCCAGATGAACCCGGCCACCACCAGAATCACCGCCATCAGAATGCCGTAGGCGCGCACGAAGTTCGACACGCCCAGCATCATCACCGTCAGCAGTGGCAGCTTCTGCTTGGTGTTGGCGAACACCGAGACGATCTGCGGCACCACGTAGGTCAGCAGGAAGATCACAATGGCGAACGCCACCACCGTGACGATGGCCGGATAGGTGAACGCCAGGCGCACCTTCTGCACCAGCGCGTTGCGCCGCTCGATGTAGTCGGCCAGGCGCGTGAGCACGCGCGCCAGGTGGCCGATCTGCTCGCCCGAGGCGACCAGCGCGCGGTAGATCTCGGCGAAGTCGCGCGGGTGGCGCGACAGCGCGTCGGAAAACGCCGCGCCGCCCATGACTTCGGAGCGGATCGAGGCGATCAGGTCGCGCACATACGGGCGCTCGGCCTGTTCCAGCAGCGCGGTGAAGGCTTGTTCCAGCGGCAGGCCGGCTTCGAGCAGGCTGGCCAGCTGGCGCGTGAACAGCGCCAGCTCGACCTGCGAGAGGCGTTCGCCGAAGCCGCGCCGGGTGGCGACGCCCGCCGCGTCGACCTGGGCGGCGATGGCGTCCACGGTCAGGGGCGTGAGTCCCTGCGTGCGCAGGTCGGCGCGCGCCGAGCGCGGATTGTCGGCGTTGACGACACCCTTGCGGGTGGCGCCAGCGGCATCGACGGCTTCGTAGCGGAATGCGGGCATGTGTCTGTAACCTAGTCCTTGGTCACGCGCAGCAGTTCGGCCTGCGTGGTGGTGCCGTTATTGAGCCAGCGTTCGCCGTCCTCGCGCATGGTGCGCATGCCGCTGGCCTGGGCCGCCTTGCGGATGTCGGCCTCCGAGGCGCGGTTGTGGATCTGCGCGCTGATCTGGTCGGTGGTGGCCAGCAGTTCGTACACGCCCACACGGCCCTGGTAGCCCGTGTGGCCGCACTTGTCGCAGCCGACCGCGTGCCAGCGCGTGGCGCCGACGGCGCCCAGGCCTGCACCGCTGGCGGCTGATTCACTGGTGACCACTTCGCTGCGCTTGCAGTTCTCGCACAGCTTGCGCACCAGGCGCTGGGCCATCACGCCCAGCAGCGACGACGACAGCAGGAACGGCTCGATCCCCATGTCCAGCAAACGCGTCACGGCGGCAGCGGCGTCGTTGGTGTGCAGCGTTGCCAGCACCAGGTGACCAGTGAGCGAAGCCTGCACGGCGATCTGCGCCGTTTCCAGGTCGCGGATCTCGCCGATCATGATCACGTCCGGGTCCTGGCGCAGGATCGCGCGCAGGGCCTTGGCAAAACTCATGTCGATCTTGGCGTTGACCTGGGTCTGGCCCACGCCGATCAGGTCGTACTCGATCGGGTCTTCCACCGTCAGGATGTTGGTGGTCGAGGCGTTCAGGCGCGACAGCGCCGCGTACAGCGTGGTGGTTTTACCGGAGCCGGTCGGCCCCGTCACCAGCACGATGCCGTGCGGCTGGTTGATCAGCCCATCGAACTGCGGCAGCAGGTCCGGGCTCATGCCCAGGTGCGACAGGTCCAGCCGACCGGCTTCCTTGTCCAGCAAACGCAGCACGGCGCGCTCGCCATGGCCGGTCGGCAGGGTCGACACGCGCACGTCGACCGGTTTGCCGCCCACGCGCAGGGTGATGCGGCCGTCCTGCGGCAAGCGCTTTTCGGCGATGTCGAGCTGCGCCATGATCTTGATACGCGAGATCAGCGACGCGTGAATGGCTTTGCGCGGGCGCACCACGTCGCGCAGCGCGCCGTCGATGCGAAAACGCACCACCGAGGTCTGCTCGAACGGCTCGATGTGAATGTCGGAGGCGCCTTCGCGCAGCGACTGCGTCAGCAGTGCATTGATCATGCGGATGACCGGCGCGTCGTCGGACGACTCGAGCAGGTCTTCGATGGCCGGCACGTCCTGCAGCAGCTTGGTCAGATCGAGGTCGGCGTCGAATTCGTCGGCCACCTGAGAAGCGTCGCCGCCGGCGCCCGCGTAGGCGCTGGCGATAGCCGCTTCCAGGTCGGCGCGGTCCATGCGGCGCAGCGCGATGCGGCCGAAGCGGCGCGACACTTCGGCGATCGCCGCCGGCGCGGTGGCGCCCGAGACCCACACTTCGGTGGCCTGGACCACGCCGTCGACGGCGTCGCCCGAGCGGGCCAGCACGCCGAAGTCACGGGCGAAGGCGTAGGGCAGTAGGTTGTTCATACAGGTGACCTTATTTCTGTACCGGGCGGTACTTCTCCTGCGAGACATCGGCAGGTTTGCCCAGCGGCGTGCCGGCTGGCTTCACTGGCGCCTGCGTCGGCACGGCCTGCGTGCGCGGCGGCATCGGCACCAGCGAACCGCCTGGCGCCGGCTGGCCGTTGTTCATTTCCGGCAGCGTCGCGATACCCAGGTCCGGCACGCCGAAGCTGGCCGGCTCTGCCGCCTTGACGCCGGACGAGCGCATGAAATCATAGCGGTCGACGGCGATGGAGTTGCTGTCGTCCTTGCTGCGCACGATCACAGGGCGCAGAAATACCATCAGGTTGGTCTTCACGCGACTACGCTTGCGATACTTGAACAGGTTGCCGATCACGGGCAGACTACCCAAGCCCGTCACGCGCTCATTGCGGTCTCCGGCGTCGTCGCTGATCAGGCCACCCAGCACCACGATCTGGCCATCATCGGCAATCACATTGTTTTCGATGACGCGGATGTTGGTGGTCACGCCGGCCGGCGCCGACAGGCTGCTCGGGTCAACGCTGGAACTCTCCTGATAAATCGCCAGCTTGACGGTGCCGCCTTCGGAAATCTGCGGACGCACCTTGAGCGTGATGCCGACGTCGCGCCGATCGATGGTCTGGAACGGATTGCCCGACGCGCCCGTCGACGGGGTGGTGAACGAGCCGCTGATGATCGGCACGTTCTGGCCGACCTTGATGGTGGCCAGTTCGTTGTCCAGCGTGAGCATGGTCGGAGTGGACAGCACATTGGCGCTGCCTTCGGTTTCCAGCGCGCTGACGATGGCGCCCAGGCCCAGTGCCCCGTTGATCTGTCTGAAGACACCAATGGCCAGCCCAGGTCCCGGCACAGGGTTGGCGGCGCCAGCCAGCGTCACCAGATTGTTGGCGCCGGCAGCCGAGAAGTTCTGCAACGCGCCGACGCGGTACTTGCTGTCGCTATTGCCGGACACGCCAGCCCACTGCACGCCGAATTCGGCGGCGCGGTTGGCGCTCACTTCCACGATCATCGATTCGATGTACACCTGCGCGCGGCGCGCGTCGAGCAGGTCGATCACGGCGCGCATGTTGCGGTACACGGCATCGCTGGCGGTGATGATCAGCGTGTTGGTCGAGGCGTCCGCCTGAATGAAGCCGGCGCCGGTGCCGCCGCCACTGGTCTGGTTCTGCTGGTTGGCAAACGTATTCCCCGCAGTGGTGTTGCCCGAGCCGACGCCCTGGCCCTGCTGGCCCTGACCCTGCGAGGCACCGCCCGTCACGCTGACGCTGCCGCCGCTGGTCCCGGCCTGCTGCTGCGGCAGGGCCGAGGCGTCCGACGAGACCACCGCGCGCAGGGTCTGCGCTAACTTGGTGGCGTCGGCGTTCTTCAGGTACACCACGTGCACGTTGCCCGCTTCCGTGGTCGGCTGGTCGAGCTTGGAGATGAGCGACTTGGCCAGGCCGGCGCGGGCGCGCGACGGCGCCCGTATCACGATCGAGTTGGTGCGCGGGTCGGCCACCACCGACACGCGGCCGGAGTCGCCGCCGCCGCTGGTCGGCTCCATCAGCTTGTTGACCATCGATGCCAGATCGGTGGCGATGGCATGGCGGATCGGCACCACGTCCAGGTCCGCCGCCACCGGCGCGTCGAGCGCCGAGATAATCTTGGACAGGCGGCGCAGGTTGTCGGCGTAGTCGGTGATCACCAGGCTGTTGTTGCCCGGGTTGGCCATGATCGAGTTGTTCGGCGAAATCAGCGGGCGCAGCACGGCGGTCAGGTTGGCCGCCGACTCGTAGCTCAGGTGGTAAATCTGGGTGGCGATCTGGTCGCCCTTGACGCTGCTCTGGCCCTTGCCCACGTTGGTGGGCGAAGACTGCAGCTTGGCTTCGGCTTCCGGCACCACCTTGGCGAAGCCGTCGCCGGTGACCACCGCGTAGCCCTGCAGGCGCAGCGCGGAAGTGAGCAGGCTGAAGGCCTGCGACTTGCTGATCGACTTTTCCGACACCAGCGTCAGGGTGCCCTTGACGCGCGGGTCGATGATGAAGGTCATGCCGGTGTAGTGGCCGACGGCCTTGATCACCGATTCGATGTCGGCGCCGACGAAGTTGAGGGCGGCCTGATCCTCGGGCGCGGCCCCCACGGGCAGCGCGGTGACGGCGGCGCAGCACAGCAGGGCGCCGGCGGCCAGCTGGCGCAGGGTGGTGAGCGGAGAAGAGCTACGGGTGCTGCGAGACTGTTTTTTCATCATTTGAACTCGAGTGCGATTATTTTCTTGCCGTTCACCGTGCGGCGCTGACCCAGCAAATTGAGCAGGTTGCCCAGCGTTTCTTCATATCCATCGGCGGCTTGCGCCTGGCCGGAAAACTGAAACCGGCCCTGGTCCAGCGAGCCTGTTCCCGACAACAGCAGCGCACCTCGCACTGTGCTTAAATTCAACTGCGCGCGCTGGCCTTGCCAGTCCATCGCCATTTCATACGTGCCCAGCGGCTTGACGGGCGCCATGCGCGACCCCATGTCGGCCAGCGACAGCGTGGTGCGGCCCTGCACGTCCACCGCGTTGCCGGCGCGCGCCAGCTGCAGCGCGCTCCAGGACAGGCGCATGTTGCCCGACGGTGCCAGGGTATTGAGCGGCGCGCCCAGCCCGGCCAATCCTTCAGCCGGCAGCAACAGCGACGCGGGACTGACCTGCCAGGCACTCCAGCTGCCGCTCACATCGACCGGCTGGCTCAGCGCCTGAGGGTTTTCAAGATGCACATTCACGCGGCCGACGAGCACCAGCGGCGACAGGCGCCAGCTGAAGCGTCCGGGCAACAGCGCCGTGACCGCGCCGTTGGCGCCGGGCGCGCCGCCGATGAAGGCCGAACCGCGCCACAGCGTACCCTGCGCGTCTCCCAGAGTCAAACGCCCGCCGGTCTGCTGTTCGACCATGGGGGCGATCCAGGCGGCGGGCAGGAACACCAGCACCGTGCAGGCCACCGCGCACAGCACCACCGCCAACCATACCACGAGCCGCTTCATCGGGCGCCCGCTCCCGCTTCACCGGTGTTCTGGCGCAAAGTGAACGTGGCGTCGATCTGGCCGGCGGCCGGCAGCGCTGTAATAGTAGACTCCTCCACGCCGATTCGGTTCTCGCGGCGCTGCGCATCGAGCCACGCGTACAGGTTGGCGAACGACACGTTCGACACCTGCAGCTTGGCGTATTCGCTGGTGATGCTCAGCGACACGGGCGTGATGCCGCGCGCCGTCAGGCTGGCCGCCAGGCTCTCGCGCGTCATGGGCGTGACCGGCGGCGGACTCTGGCGCGTCAGTTCGCCCGCTTCCAGCGCCAGCGCCTGCATCTGCGCGGCTTGCTGGCGCAATTCCGGCAAGGCCGTGCGCAGCTTGGCGCGCCCTTCCAGCGCCGGGCCGACGAACAGCGAATACATTACCGCCACGACCATGACCACCAGGGCCACGGTCAGGTAATGACGCTCTTTTTCCGTACGCGCCAGCCAGGCCAGTTGCAGCTGTTCTTTCAGCTGGCGAATCGAGTTGGCGGCGCTCATGGTTTTACTCCCAGGCTGCGCACCACCCAGGTGCCGGGTGCGGTCTCGGCAAAGTCGAGGCGGCGCTGCGACAGCGCTGCCTGCAGCTGGCTCACGGCGCCCTGGTCGACGCTGTCCGGCTTGACCTTGATGGTCAGGGTGCGGGCGTTGTAGGCCATGGTGGTCACGGCGGGCGGCCGGCCCAGTGAGCGGGTCGCTTCGCCGAAGGCGGCGGCCAGATAGGTGAATTCATCGGGATTGAGCTGGCCGCGCGTGGCTTTGGCCGTGGCGATGTTCTTGCGCATCTGCGCTTCCGGGTCGAGGATCACGGTTTCCTTGGGATAGGCGGCGCGGAAAGTCTGCACCATCGACTGGCGAATCTGATCCGCTTCGCCCTTCATGCGCAGCCATTCGACGTTCAGGCCCACCAGGTTGACGGCCACGGCAAACAGGGTCAGGCCGATCGGCCAGCGCCAGCGCGTCCAGTCGCGCGCCTTGGCACCGGCCGAGCCCAGCCCGGGCACTAGGTCCAGGTGGGCGCTGCGCGAACCGGCGATCCAGTGCGCCCAGTTCTGTTCTTCCAGCATGATGCCGGGGCCCGCTTCGGCCGTCAGCACGCGGTATTCGCCGATCTGTTCGGGCGCCACGTACAGTGTCAATGGCGCGTCGCCGGCCAGCGCGCGCACCGTTTGCAACGCCAGTTCCGGTTCGCCCGTCATGGCCAGGCCCAGGCCCAGATACTGGCCGTGGCGCACGGTAATACCGGTGTCGTCGATGGCGCCGGACACGCCGCCCGGCGCCAGCGGCAGGCACAGCTGGCCCGGCAGCGCGGCGACCTTGCGCGCGCCCAGGGTCAGCAGGGTGCGCACCAGGGCTTCGAGCCAGCTGCGCTGGGCCACCGCCACGGTGCGGGTGCCGTCGGGCGCTTCGGCGCCGGCCGCCACCAGCACGCAGTCGGCCGGGTCGCCCAGCACTTGCTCTTCGACCAGATTGGGCAGCGCCGTTTTCAGGCGCGCGGCCGACATCGGCGGTATTTTAATGTGCAGCAAGGTTACGTCGGCCGCGGCCAGCAGCAGCACCACATTGCCGTTGGCGGCGATCAGGTCGCCCATGCTTTTCAGCGCGCCTTCACCCTGCTGGGTGATCGCGCCGCCGTCGGCCACCAGCGCGAAGCGCGCCAGGCTGCCGTCGTGGTCAGCGCGGGCGGGATGCCGGATAAATAAAGTACTCAAGCCATCTCGCTTTCTAATTTTGACGAACCCAGACCGTGGTGGTCGAGTTCGGACTATTTTGACTCGGTATCTGGGACAGCTTGCGGTTGATCAGCGCTTCGGCGTCGAGCGCGGCGCGGTCCAGGCGGATCCGGCTGCGCACCAGGAAATATTCGCTGGTGACCGCGTAAGTGTCCGCAATGGGCCTCGCGGTGTTGCGTACTTGCCCCTCGTAATCGCTGTTCTGGCGGAAGTATGCCTGAGTGCGGCGGGTGACCAGCGCATTTCCTTCGGAGAGAGACATTCCCGGCACCAACGCCGCCAGCACTTCGGCCGGCGCCGTGTTGACGTTGACCTTGGTGCGCTCGGGAATCACCACCACGAATTCCCGCAACTTATCCACGATTTCCGGCGTGTAGCCGGGAATGGCCAGCAGATCGTCGACCCGGTCGATGGCGATCGGTTCGGTGCTGCTGCCGCTGGCCACCGGCGTAGCGGGCGGGGTTTGGCCCATCGGTATCTGCGCGCGCGGCGTGCCCTCCGCCACCGCCTTGGCGGTGCGGTCGGCCAAGGCCGGATCGACCTGCACCAGTTGCAGCAAATGCTTGTAAATAATCAGGCTGTCCTTATCGATCTGGCGCCCGCCGGACGACAGATTGGTCAGGTTGAAGCGGGCGTTGGCGTCGAGGATGCGGCCCGACAGGGTGGCGTCGAACACTTCGCCTTCGACCCGTTCGCGCTCGATGTACTGGTCCAGCCGGGTTTCGGCCAGCGGGGTGTTCCATACCGCCGTCAACGTGGTGTAACTGGGATTGTCGAAGCCGTCCTGGCGCAGCACCAGCCGCGCCCAGTCCAGCGCGCCGCGCAGTATCCACTTGGTCTGCAGATGCAGACGCTGGTTTTCCATCGAGCGCACCTGCACCTGCTGCTGCCAGAACAGGCTGGCCACGATGGTGACCGACAAGGTGGTCAGCAGCAATGCGGTGATGATGGCCACGCCACGCTGGCGCGCGGGCCGCTGACGCACGCCGCGCGGGAACACCGGCTCGGGCTTGGCAGGCATGGCAGGCGTGCGCGTGCGCATCAGATCCCTCCCAGCAAAAAGGCTTTGCTCATCACCGTCGGCAGGTTCTGCACTTGCAATGCCACCTGCAGGCCGACCGGTACCGGTGCGGGCGCTGGCACATTGACTGGCAGATTGGTAGGCGTCTGTTGCGCCTGCTGCGGCTGGGCGGCGGTGCGCCACTGGCCGTTTTCCCAGATCTGCACCAGCATGCCCGTCACGCCGGACTGCAGGGCCACGGGCGGGGTGGTGTCGGCGTCGCTGATGGCGGACTTCCACAGCACATCGAGCTGCACCAGGTCGCGCGTGCCGAGCGACTCGCGCCGGGTCAGCACGCCGTCGCGCACGCGGTAGGCGACCACTTGCAGGCGCGACGGCTCGTTTTCCAGGTGCACATTGCGCACCAAGGTCATGCGGTCGGCGTCGGCCAGCAGGTACGGGCGCGCCTGCAAGGCACTGGCGCCGGCCATGTGTTCGCAATCGCTTTGCATCTGGGCAAACGCCAGCTGCATGCCGCGCGTCGCTTCCAGCTGCTCGGTCAGGGCGATGCGCGCGCGCACGATGCCATCCAGCCCGCGCCATCCCAGCACGGCCACGATCGCCAGAATGCTGATGGCGACCAGCAGCTCGATCAGGGTAAAGCCGCGGCGTTGCCGCTGTGCAGAGTACGGGCGGCGCATCATTCGTTGAGCACCAGTTGCACCAGCTTGATGATGCGGCGCTCGGGGTTGGCGGCATCGAACACGCTCACCTCGACCCGGCGCAGGCGCGGATTCGGGCTGATCAACACCTCTTCCTGGCACATCAGCTGCAGGTCGCCCTGCGGGCACTCGAAACTGTTCTTGCCCACGGGCGGGAACTGGCGGTTCAGGCGGATCTGCACCAGCCGGTTTTCCGCCGACCAGGTGGCCATCATGGCACTGCGCAGGCCGGCGCTGTTGGACGTCAGGCTGCCCACCGCGCGCATGGAGGCGCCCAGTGCAGTGCCGACGATCACCAGCGCCACCAGTACTTCGAGCAGGGTGAAGCCGGCGGCGCGGGCCCGGATTGCAGTCCGGCGCATGGGAGAGGGCAGGCGGTTAGGTGGCACCATCTTAGTGGGCATCTTAATCAACGACAAAGTGACCGATGCCGTCGGCCCGGATCGACACGCGGTCGTCGCCCACGGCCAGGGTCAGCACGAACGGCTTGTCGACCGGCTCGCGCCCGAAGGTGATGCGCATCGGCACGCCCAGCCCTTCGGCGGGCGGATCCAGCAGCAGCGTCAACGGCGCATTCTTGAACGGCCGTTCACGCAGCAGGTCGTCCTGCGTGATCGGGTCCCAGCGCACTTCGTTGCGCACCATGAAACGGTAGTTGTCCGGCGTCGCCTCGAAGGCGACCAGCCGGTTGCGCACGATGGCTTCGTCGCGCGCCAGCTGCAGCAGCAGCGCCAGGCGCTGCGCTTCGTTCTGCAGATTCTGGCGTGGGCTGGGAATGGCATTCAGGGACACCATGCCAAGCACGATGCCCATGATCACCATGACCACCATCACCTCGACCAGCGTAAAGCCGCGCGAGGCGCGCACTGGTTTCAAGGCGGGCAAGGCAGCTCCTTAATTGTCCCAGGAGCCGACGTCGGCATCGTCGCCGGCGCCGCCAGGCTGGCCATCGGCGCCCAGCGAGAACAGGTCGACTTCGCCGTGGATGCCCGGCGCCAGGTACTGGTAAGGGTTGCCCCAAGGATCTTTCGGCAGCTTTTCCACGTAGCCGCCGGTCTTCCAGCCGTTGGCCGACGGACCGCTGCTCGGCTTGGTGATCAGCGAATTGAGGCCTTGTTCCGTGGTCGGGTAGCGCTGGTTGTCCAGCTTGTACAGTTTAAGCGCCTGCATCAGGGTCGAAATGTCGACCTTGGCGGCGGTGACGCGCGACTCGCCCGTGCGGCTAAGCAGTTTTGGCACGACCAGCGCGCCGAGAATACCGATGATGACCACCACCACCATGATTTCCACAAGGGTAAAGCCGCGCGACAGGCGCTGGCGGATCGGGCGGATTGAGACGTTTTGCATAGGAGGTCTGTAGAAATGTCGTGTATTGTCGTATTAACAGGAAGTAAGCACGCAGAGTATAAGGGGGAAACGCCCCGCCGACCACTCGCGGCCAGGAACAAATTGTAAGCCAGTGCGGGGCCGGGTGCTATTGGTGGTGTGTGTGCCAATGCAGGGTAAGCCGTGGGGCAAGGGTGGGACCTTACCAGCTAATTATTACGGGGGGATTAATCGGCCAAGGCAGATTGGCGCTGAACCGGCGACCTCGCGTGTTTGGGGCGGCACTGCGCCGCGCCGGTCAGTAGGGGCTGCTGGCGGGTTCGCCGTTGCCATTCGTCCAGATGTCGTCGGGCAGCGCGCGGTCGCGGTGGCAGACCCGGTCATGCTGCGGATAGCTGATCACGTCCACCGGCGCCCGGGTGCCGACAATCAGGCAGCGCGTGGGCGCGTCGCTGCGGTTCCAGAGACAGTGGGCCAGCGGCACGCCGGCGCGGAAGGTGGCCGCGTCGCCGGCGGCCAGCAGCGTTTCGGTGTCGCCTTCCACCAGCGTCACCTGGCCTTCCAGCACGTAGACCATTTCGTCTTCTGCGCTGTGCCAGTGCTGGATCGATGAGCTGGCACCTGGCGGCAAGACTTCGATGAACGCGCCGAACTGGGTCAGTCCGCCGGCTTCTGAAATCCAGTGCGCCGTTATGATTTTTCCCGCTACCGCGCTGTCGCTGTCTTCCTTGATGAATTCGGAGGGTCTGAATGCTGGCATGGCCGATGTCTCTGAAACGTTAGCAGGCGTTCAGCGTCCGGCTGCCGCGCACACCGGGCAACCCGGGCTGCGCGCCAGCGAAATGCTGGTCCACTCCATGGCCCGGCCGTCCAGCAATAGCAGCTTGCCGGCCAGCGAGGTGCCGGTACCGATGATGAGTTTGAGCGCTTCGGCCGCCTGCATGGCGCCGATCACGCCCACCAGCGGGGCGAACACGCCCATGCTGCTGCAGGCGGCGTCCTGGAAACTTTGGTCCTCGGGAAACAGGCAGGCGTAGCAAGGCGACGCATCGCTACGCGGGTCGAACACGCTGATCTGGCCGTCGAAACGGATCGCCGCGCCGGACACCAGCGGCACGCGCGCGGCCATGCAGGCGCGGTTGACGGCGTGGCGCGTGGCAAAATTATCGCAGCAGTCCAGCACCACGTCGGCTTGTCCGACCAGTTCGGCCAGACGCTCCCCGGCCGCGCGCTCTTTTAGCGCAACGATGTCGGTATCCGGGTTGAGCGCGTGCAGCGCGGCTTTGGCCGACTCCACCTTGGGCTGCCCGACCCGCTCGGTGGTGTGGATGATCTGGCGTTGCAGGTTGGTCAGGTCGACCTCGTCGTCGTCCACCAGCATCAACTTGCCGACGCCGGCCGACGCCAGATACAGCGCAGCGGGCGAACCCAGACCCCCGGCGCCGATCACCAGCACGGTGGCATCGAGCAGCTTCTGCTGGCCTTCGATGCCAATCTCGTCCAGCAGGATGTGGCGCGAGTAGCGCAGCAGCTGCGCGTCGTTCATTTCTGAAGCGTCATTGTTGGATCACGGGCGGCGCGGCCTTGTCGGCTGGCACGGGTTTGAGTGGCGCCGCTTTTGCAGGCGCCTTGGTCTCGGCTGGCAATTTGATCTCGGCTGGCGCGGCCTTGATCTCGGCCGGAGCCGTCTTGGCATCCGGCATCGGCACCGGCACCGTGTCGTCCTTGGCCAGCTTGGTGTCCGGCTTGGACAGCTTGACGGGCAAGCCCTTCAGGTGATTGAGCGCCTGGGCCAGCTGGAAGTCGTCCTTGGCGCCGAACTCCAGCGGCTTGCGGCTGCGCGCCAGGCTGGCGGCGCGCTGGGCTTCCTCGGCATCGTCGCGCTTGGCCTTGGCCACTTCCTCTTTCTCGGCCGTGTTGCTCAGGTGCTTTTGCAGATCGGCTTCGCGCACGCGCAGGCTGTTCAGGCCATCGCCTTCGGCCGTTTCATCGACCAGCAAATCCGGCACGATGCCCTTGGCCTGGATCGAGCGCCCTTCCGGCGTGTAATAGCGCGCCGTGGTCAGCTTGACGGCCGTGTCCGGCCCCAGCTGGCGCAAGGTCTGCACCGAACCCTTGCCGAAGGTCTGGGTGCCCATGATGATGGCGCGCTTGTAATCCTGCAGCGCGCCGGCGACGATTTCCGACGCCGACGCCGAGCCGGTGTTGACCAGCACCACCATCGGCACCGTCTTGAACGCGGCCGGCAGCTTGGCCAGCGGATCGTTGCCGCGCTGGGCGTAAAACTCGCGGCGGCCGTAAAAACTCTGGTTGGAATCGGGCAGCTGGCCGACCGTCGAGACGATTTCTTTGTCGGGCGGCAGGAACGCGGCCGACACGCCGATGGCGCCCGGCAGCAAGCCGCCCGGATCGTTGCGCAGGTCCAGCACCAGGCCCTTCAGCTTCGGGTCTTGGGCGTACAGGGCGGTGAGCTTCTTGGCCATGTCGTCCACGGTCAGTTCCTGGAACTGGCTCACGCGCAGCCACGCATAGCCCGGCTCGACAATCTTGCCCTTGACGCTTTGCACGCGGATTTCCTCGCGCACCAGCGGCACGATCCATGGCTGGTCGTCGCCCTTGCGGGCAATGGTCAGCACTACCCGGCTTTTCGGTTCGCCGCGCATTTTCTTGATCGCTTCGTCCAGCGTCAGCCCCTTGATGGGGGTGCTGTCGATGCGGGTGATCAGGTCGCCCGCCTTGATACCGGCGCGAAACGCCGGCGAATCTTCAATCGGGGTGATGATCTTGACGTAGCCTTCTTCCATGGCCACCTCGATGCCCAGGCCCACGAAGCGGCCCTGCATGCCTTCCTTCATCTCGCGGTAGGCTTTTTTGTCGAGATACACGGAATGGGGATCGAGCGAGGCCACCATGCCGCTGATGGCTTCGGAAAGCAATTTCTTGTCTTCGACCGGTTCCACGTAATCGGTCTTGATCAGGCCGTAGACATCGGCCAGCTGGCGCAGTTCCGTCAGCGGCAGCGGCGCCGTGGCCGTGGCTTTCTGCGCGATCGCGGAGAAATTCAGCGACAGCGCCATGCCGGCAAGCACGCCGCAGCTGACCAGCCCTACACTTTTGACGTTCATTGCCACCTTCTTTGCCATAAGATACCACCCGAGATACTACCCGTCAGAAACCTACCCAGCCCGCGGGATCGAAAGCGGCACCGCGATGCCTGAGCTCAAAGTATAGACCTGATTCCTCGTTGCCGCCGGTGTTGCCCGCGCTGGCAATCGAGTCGCCCGCCTTGACGGCGTCGCCCACCCGTTTCAGCAGCGACTGGTTGTTGCCGTAGATGGACAGGTATTCGCCGCCGTGGTCGATGATGATCAGGTTGCCGAAGCCGCGCATCCAGCTGGAAAACACCACCCGCCCCTGGGCAATGGCGGCAATCTCGCTGCCTTCGGCGGCGCGGATGAACACGCCCTTCCAGCTTGGGCCGCCGCCGCGCTTGGCGCCGAAGCGCGCCAGGATGGTGCCGGAGACGGGTTTGCGCAACTTGCCGCGCAGGCTGGCAAAGGCGCCGGCGGGCGCGGCCGGCGCCAGGGCGATGTCGGCCGGCTTGGCCGCCTCGGGGTCCGGTTCGGCCTTGGCGACCGGCTTGGGCGGCTCGACCGGGTCGATCGGATCGGGCTTGAACGGTTTCTCGGGTTTGCCCGGGGTGCCGCCCTTTTGCGCCAGGCGCTCGCGTTCGGCCTTGTCGCGCGCGGCCTTGGCGGCGGCCGCCTGGGCGCGGGCCAGCGCGCGCGCTTCGGCTTCGGCTTGCTTTCGTGCGGCCACGACGGCCAGGCGGCGTTGTTCGGCCGCGGCCGCTTCGGCCTGCTCCTTGATCAGCTTGGACAGTTTATCGACCAGCCCGCTCATGCGCTGCTCGTCGCGCTGCAGGCTGCCGATTTCCTTGCGCTGGTCGGCCAGCCGCGCGGACAGGCTGCCCAGCAGGGCGGCGCGGCGGGCTTTTTCCTTTTCCAGCGTGGATTTCTGGTCGCGCTGCTCGGCGGCGATCTCTTCCAGCTCCTCCTTGGCGTTTTGCGCGGCCAGCTGGTTCGCTTCCACGGCCGCCAGATTGGTGCGCAGCGAGGCCAGCAACTTGGCTTGCGCCTGCGACACGTAGGCCATCAGCTGCAGATCGCGGTTGATGCGGTTCGGATTGTCGCCGGACAGCAGCAGCTTGACCCGGTCTTCATTGCCGGCCACATATTGCTCGCGCAACAGCTTGGCCAGCTGGGCTTTCTGGGCCGCGATGGTGGCGCCCAATTGCTCCTGGGTGCTGCCCAGTTCGGCCACTTTTTGATTGGTCTGGGTCTGTTCCTCGGCCAGGTCACGCAGCGCGCGGTTGGCGTTGGAAATGGCCTCTTCCGACTCGGCCAGCGTGTCGGCGGCGTCTTCCTTTTGTTCTTCGGTCTTGCTGATTTCTTTTTTCAGGGTGGCCAGTTTTTGCTGGATACCGGCGCGCGTGGCTTCGGCCACGGCCTTTTGCTTGCTGCGTTCGGTCTGACGGGGAGCGGCGGCAGCGCCGCCCATGGCTGCGGCCAGGACGATGCACAGCATCGTCCGGCCTGCCAACTGCGCAATTTCAGGGAACAAAACTTACTTGGCCTTCCCTTGGGCGGCCACCGCGGCGACGGCGGCGGCGATCGCGTCCTGGTCGCCCAGGTAGTAGTGGCGGATCGGCTTCAGGTCGGCGTCCAACTCATACACCAGCGGCTGGCCGTTGGGAATGTTGAGGCCGACGATGTCTTCGTCGCTGATGCCGTCAAGCATCTTGATCAGGGCGCGCAGGCTGTTGCCGTGGGCCGAGATCAGGATTTTCTTGCCGGCGCGGATGGCCGGGGCGATTTCCTCGTCCCAGGCCGGCATCACGCGCGCCACGGTGTCTTTCAGGCATTCGGTCAGCGGGATGCTGTCCTTGGCCACGCCGGCGTAGCGCGGGTCGTTGAACGAGGTGCGCTCGTCGCCCTGTTCCAGCGCCGGCGGCGGGGTGTCGTAGCTGCGGCGCCATACCAGCACCTGCGCGTCGCCGTACTTGGCGGCCGTCTCGCCCTTGTCCAGACCTTGCAGGGCGCCGTAGTGGCGCTCGTTCAGGCGCCAGTCGTTCTTGACCGGCAGCCACATCATGTCCATGTCGTCCAGGGCCAGCCACAGAGTGCGGATGGCGCGCTTGAGCACCGACGTGTAGGCCACGTCGAAGGTGAACCCGGCTTCCTTGAGCACGCGGCCGGCGCTCTTGGCTTCCTGCACACCTTTGTCCGTCAGATCGACATCGGTCCAGCCGGTGAAGCGGTTTTCGAGGTTCCAGGTGGATTCGCCGTGGCGCATGAAGACAATTTTGTACATGAGAAGTAGTTTTCTTATCGGTGAAAAGGCGTGATGAACGGGTGATAAACGGTGCAATCAGATTCGACTTCAGCATCTATTTTATAATGCGCGGATTGTCTTTAACCATTGGAACCCCGTGAAATTCATTATTGACCATATTTTTCTCGTTGCGCTCGTCGTGGTGTCGGGTGCCGGCCTGATCTGGCCGGCCCTGCAACCCAAGGGCAAACGCGCCTCGGCGCTCGAGGTGACTCAGTTGATTAATCGCGGCAAGACCGTGGTGGTGGACGTGCGCGACGCCGCAGAATTTGCCAAGGGGCATTTGCGCGACGCCAAAAACATTCCGCTGGCAGACTTGTCGTCCCGCCTCGGCGAACTGGACAAGTCCAAAGGCAAAACCGTGGTGGTCGTGTGCCAGACCGGCGCGCGCGCCGACAAGGCCGTCAAGCTGATCGCGGCGGCCGGCTTCGACGTGGTCAGCCTCGATGGCGGCCTGACCGCCTGGCAAGCCGGTGGCTTGCCGACCACCAAGCAATCCACTGGCGTAACGCTTACTAAATAACGCCGGGCTCCGGCCTGCGCGTCATTCGAAAGGATTCATCATGACAGCCCATGTAGTGCTCTATCACACCGCCGCCTGCCCGTACTGCGTGCGCGCCGAGCGCCTGCTCGAAGCCAAAGGCCTGACCGACATCGAGAAAATCCGCGTCGATCTGGACCCGGAACAGCGCACGATCATGATGCAAAAGACCGGCCGCCGCACCGTGCCGCAAATCTACGTGGGCGACACCCACGTGGGCGGATTCGATGATTTGTATGCGCTCGATCAAGCAGGCCGTCTCGATCCCTTGCTAAATGGGGCTTGAAATCTATTGAAACCAGATTGGTTTTGATACAATTGCCGTCGCATTTGATCTCCAGTACAGCAGGAGTGGCACGATGCCGCTCCTTTACTCTCTCAACGAAAGCGCTCCATGTCTGACGAAACTCTGCAACCCGTATTCCAAATCCAACGCGTCTATCTGAAAGACATGTCGCTGGAGCAGCCGAATTCCCCAGCCATTTTCCTGGAACAAGAAGCCCCGACCATCGAAGTGTCGCTCGACGTGGGCGCCGAAGCCATCGCCGACGGCATCTACGAGTCGACCGTGACGATCACCGTGACCGCCAAGGTCAAGGACAAGGTCGCTTTCCTGGTTGAAGGCAAGCAAGCTGGTATCTTTGAAGCGCGCAACATTCCCGCAGACCAGATGGATCCGCTGCTGGGCATCGGTTGCCCGAATATCGTTTATCCTTACCTGCGCGGCAACATCGCCGACGTGATCACCCGTGCCGGCTTCCCGCCAGTGCATCTGGCCGAGATCAACTTCGAAGTGTTCTACCAGCAGCGTCGCCAGGCGCTGGCTGAAGCAGCTTCCGCGGCACCGACCGACGGCGCGCCAAACTAAGCAGCACTGACGCACCGCTGCGTGGACTTCAACGGCCCACGCAGCTGCGGCGCATCCGCGTGGGCGGCACCGCCGCCCACCCTACGCACGTTTCAGGCGGAGGCCACGCAATGACAGTTCCCCTCGTTTCCCTTGGTTCCCTTGGTTTTCTTAGTTACGTATGCCGCACGCTGCGCGCGGTATTGTTGCGCCCGCTGCACCTGCGCATGGTGACATCCCGAATTTTTGTTTCCGCCACGCTGGTGCTGTCGACCTCGCTGTTGGCCATGACCGGCGCGCACGCCTTCGACTTCAAAACGATCGGCAGTGCCCCGGCCATTCTGTACGACGCCCCGTCCGTCAAAGGCGGCAAACTGTTCATCGCGCCGCGCGGCATGCCGGTGGAAGTGGTGCTGACCTACGGCGAGTGGTCCAAGGTGCGCGACGCCAGCGGCGAACTGGCCTGGACCGAATCGAAGCTGCTCAGTCCGCGGCGCAATCTGGTCGTGCGCAACAACGGCGCCAAGGTGCGCGGCGCCGCCGATGAATCGTCGAATGCCATCATGAGCGCCGAGCGCGGCGTGCTGCTGGAACTGGTCGACGCGCAAGGTGTCTGGGCCAAGGTACGCCATCGCGATGGCCTGGTCGGCTATGTGCGCTCGGCCGACGTCTGGGGCCTGTAGGTCTGTCAGGTCCATGTCCATGTCCATGCCCTCCACTTCCGTTTCTGCCGTTTCTGCCGTTTCTGCCGCTTCTGCCGACGCCGCCCCGTCCACCATGCCGCGCCGCATCAGCGTGCTGGGCGCCGGCGCCTGGGGCACCGCCGTCGCGCTGGCGCTGGCGGCGCGCCATCAGGTGGTGCTGTGGGGGCGCGATGGCGCCGCCATGGCCGCGATGGGCGCGGCGCGCGAAAATACGACGTATCTGCCCGGCTTCGAATTTCCCCATAACTTATCGGTCGCCAGCGCACTGGATGCGGCCCTGGCGCATGTGGCCGGCGGTGACGCGCCCCTGCTGATCGCCGCCTCGCCGGTGGCCGGCTTGCGCCCCCTGCTCGAGCAGCTCAAAGGGCGCGCCATCCCGAACATCGTGTGGCTGTGCAAGGGCTTCGAGTATGGCACCGGGCGCTTGCCGCACCAGGTGGTGCGCGAGGTGCTGGGCGACGCGGTGCCCGCCGCTGTGCTGTCGGGGCCGTCGTTCGCGCAGGAGGTGGCGCGCGGCTTGCCGTGCGCGCTGACGGTGGCATCGAGCTCGCCCGCGCTGCGGGATGACGTGGTGTCGGCCGTGCACGGCGGCAGCATCCGGGTGTATTCGTGCGACGACGTGATCGGGGTGGAGGTCGGCGGCGCGGTCAAGAATGTGCTGGCGATCGCCACCGGCGTAGCCGACGGGCTGGGCTTAGGATTGAATGCGCGCGCGGCCTTGATCACGCGGGGGCTGGCGGAGATCACCCGGCTGGGTACGGCGCTGGGCGGCAACAGCGCCACCTTCATGGGCCTGACCGGCATGGGCGACCTGCTGCTCACTTGCACGGGCGACCTGTCGCGTAACCGGCGCGTGGGGCTGGGGCTGGCGCAGGGCAAGGCGCTGGAAACCATCGTGGCCGAGCTGGGGCATGTGGCGGAAGGCGTGCCGTGTGCGCGCGCCGTGCGCGAGCTGGCGCACAAGCTGGGCGTGGATATGCCGATCACCAATGCGGTGGCCGGCGTGCTGTTCGATGGCGATACGCCGCAGGCCATGCTGGCCAAGCTGATGGCGCGCGATCCGCGCGATGAGGTGGTGCGATAAGTGGGATAAGTGGGACGGCATCGAATCCGTCGCGCTCCATCTCTAACCGAAATAAACCAACGTCATCCTCGCGCACGAGTGTGTCGCGAAAGGTACCGTAACTCTAGGCCACCAACTTCAAAACCGTCATTCCCGCGCATGCGGGAACCCATGCTGAGCCGGCTTCCATAGTGCTGCATGCTCAGCATGGGTCCCCGCTTTCGCGGGGATGACGGAGCAAATGGCAGTGGTCTTGAAATAAATGCGTGTTCTGCGACACCCTCG